>NZ_CP043046.1:5482627-5823941 GCF_008119665.1 Pigmentiphaga aceris
CGGCACCGGGCGTGGCGTGGCGGCTGGTGCCAGGGGCGCATCGCGCAGTGCGCTGCGATACAGCCAGGTCAGCAAGGACGCATTGACCAGCACCGCGCAGGCAGCACGCCAGCCGTAGTTGGCCAGCATGAAACTTGAATCCCAGCCGAAGGTGTTTGCCACCATCAGCACCGGCGGAGCGGCATAGGCCGTCAACACGCCGCCAATCGACACGTTGACGAACAAGACGCCAATCGTGGCGTATTTGAAGCGCAGAAGCGGGACGTTGCGGAAACTTGCGTCGCGCAGCATGACTGCGGCCAAGGTCATGGCAGCCGGCTCGGTAATCAGCGAGCCGAGCAAGGGCACCAGGCCCAGCGTCAGGAAGTATGCGGTGACAGCCGGGGTACCGGGCAGCGCGCGCGCTAGGCTCGCCACCAATCCGTCGACCAGCACCAGCACCGGGCGGCTGGCCGCGATCACCATGATCACGAAGACGAACAGCGGCTCGGTGAAGTTGCGGCTGTCCATATAGGCAATCGTGGCCGTGGTGCCCGACAGCAAGACCATGGCGGCCAGCAGCACGAAGGCCCAGACGCCAAATACCGCCTCGACTTCGGACAGCAGATGCCAGGCGCCGGCGTGCGGCCCGCCACGGTGGGCGAGACGCGCAAATACGGGGACGGAGAAGGTATGAATGATCGCCAACGCAAACAGGCAGGTCGCGATCAGTTCGGTAGACGTGTATTGCATTGGCTAGCCCAATAGGTTCCCACCAGGCCGGCGCAACTGGCGCTGGTCACCCCCTGCCGGAAGCGGCGAAGGGGGGCCAGTTTAATACGCGGCGACATTGCGTCGCCGCGCGGGCTGTCACGTACGCAGCGTGCGGATGGCGGTGTCGAGTGCGCGAGCCTGATCTTGCAGGGACTCGGCCACCGTGACCGACTGCTGAACCGCCGTTGCCGACTGCTCGGTGTACTGAGCAATCTGTTCGACGCGCAGCGCAATCTGTTCCGACGCAGACTTCTGTTCGCCAGCGGCGTTCGAGATGTCGGCAATGACAGATGCGGTACGTGCCGTGGCTTCGCGGATGCGACCCAGCACGGTACCGGCATCGCGTGCGCCCTGGGCAGAGCGCTGCATGTCGGTGTTGACCACACGCATGGCTTCGGCAGCCAGCTTGGTCTGGCGTTGCGATTCGGCGATCACACCGGCGATCTGCGAGGTCGATTGCTTGGTGCGCTCGGCCAGGTTGCGGACTTCGTCGGCCACCACCGAGAAGCCACGCCCTTCTTCCCCGGCGCGAGCTGCTTCGATTGCGGCATTGAGCGCCAGCAGGTTGGTCTGGTCGGCGATTTCCTGAATGGTCTTGACCACGGCGGAAATCTGACGCGAGGAGGCTTCCAGGCGACCGACGGTATCGGCAGTCTCGGTCACAAGCGTCGCGACACGCTCGATGTCGTCCACGGTGGCGGTGACCACGGCAGCGCCTTCGGCAGCCGCGTCGCTCGATTCCTTCGAGAAGCCGTTGGCTTCGACGGTGTTGTCGGCAATTTGCGAGATCGACACCGACAGTTGCTCGACTGCAGCAGCCACACCGCTGGCCGCTTCGGACTGCACGACCGTGCCCTGACCGATCTGGTGCAGCGAGGCCAGGGTCTGCGTGCTGGCGCTGGCCACCTGGTTGCCGGTGGCATTCATTTGCAGCGCAAGTTCGGCGATACGTTCACGCGTCAGGTTGATCTGCTCGGCCATGATGTGGATTTCATTGCGCGAGCCCTTCGGGCCACGCGGCACATCTTCGGTCAAATTGCCTTCACCCAGACGCGAAATGCCCTGAACGACCTGCTTGACCGGTCCCAGCGTGACAGCGGTACGCCACGAGATCAGCAGTGCGGTCAGAATGCCGCCGCCCACCAACAGGCCGATCAGCACCAGGATGTTCTGGTATTCCTGCGCCAGGAAAGCGTCTTTTTCGCCGTCGACGATCACGGTCCAGCCCCACTGAGGCGACTTGCGCCATGCACGCAGCTGGGAGTCGGTGTCACGCTCGAAACGATCTTCGATGAAACCGCGCTCGGTGTTCAGCATGTTCTGCACGGTAGCCAGATCGCGACCCTTGAAGATGTCGTCGATCATCTTGCGTTCGTCGCTGGAATCGACCAGCAGCATCGGGCGGCCATCGGTGCCGGGGCCGACCACGTGCAGCTTGCCCACCTTCAGCACGGATGCCGTGCGCAGGTATTCCAGCATGTCGGACACTTCGATGGTCTGGTCGACATACAGCGCCAGACCGGCAACCACGGTGTCAGTGCTGTCCTTGATCGGCCACACGCGCACGGCGCTCCAGCCGCCGCCTTCGTTGACGATGGCGGTTGCCTGATCGCCCACGTCCAGCAGCTTGGTCAGCGGCGACTTGGCGTCCAACGGGGCACCCAGCATCGACATGCCCTGCGCGTCCAGGCGCAGCGTCGATGCACGCACCCAGGCACCGTTGTGACGGACCAGCACTTCGGCTTCGGCTCCGGTCACATCACGGACATTGGTCAGCAGTTGGGTATTGGCATTGAGCACCACGCCGCCCGCCGTCAGTGCGGGAACCATGCCGGCCTTGCCGGTTTCGACGAGATTGGTGCCCATGGAGGGCAGTTCGCCAAGAATGCGGAGATACGTGAACATTTGCTGTTCAGCGCGTGTATTGGCGGCGTTGTAGGCAAATTCCAGGCTTTTGTAGATGCTTTGCAGCGACTCAGCCATTTGGTTGCCCACGTTGGCCACGGCGGCCTTGGTGGTGAACCAGGCAACAGCAGCCACTGTTACGCCGGTGATCAGCATGGCGACTGATAGCGCCACCACCAATACCTGTCGAGACAGCGAACGCCGACCCAACGAGAAAATCTTTTTCATGGTCCCTCCGTGGATTTTCTTATATGCCAGAGCCCGCGTGGGCATGCACACAGCCGCACGCTTCAAAGACACTACTCAAGTTGCATTTAACGACATTTTGCAACAAATCTTCAGGGATTACCCCGCTTTTTACGAAGTTCCGGCTTTACTCATCTAAATGAATTACTTAACGAGTTGATTCAATTCGATGATGGGCATGAGCACCGCCAGCACGATTACAAGCACAAATCCGCCCATTACCAGGATCGTCATTGGCTCCAGCAAGGCGGTCATGGCGAGTGCGCGACGCTCCAGTTCCCGTGACAGGGTCAGGGATGCGCGTGTCAGCATGGGGCTGAGTTCACCTGTGCGCTCACCGCTTGCAGTCAGGTGCACAAGCAGCGGCGGGAAGACCTGCTGGCGTTGCAAGGCAGCCGCCAAGGGCGCGCCTTCTCGCACACGGGACGTGGCGTCAGAGACACAATGACGCAGGTAATCGTTGCCCAGCGTGTCGCGTGCCGCATCCAGCCCACGCAGCAAAGGCACGCCACTGCCGGTCAAGATCGCCAAGGTTGACGCAAAACGCGCGGCGTTCAGGCCGAGAACAAAGCGTCCGACCAGGGGCAGACGCAACTGCCGTCGGTGCCAGGCCAGGCGGGTGGTCGGGTTGCGCAGCATGGCCACGACGCCCGCCCAGGCAAGCGCCAGGCCGATGCCGGTCAACACGCCGTATTCGCGTACATAACCTGACAGGGCCAGCACCACCCGGGTCAGCGTGGGCAATTCCTGTCGGGCCTGCGAAAACGCGCTGACAACCTGCGGTACCACATAGGCCAGCAGGAAAATCACGATCAGCACCGACACCGCACCCACGACCGCCGGATAGATGAACGCCGTGAGCACCTTGCTGCGCAGGGCGTTGCGCTCTTCCACCCAGTCGGCCAGCTTTTCCATCACCTGCGACAAGTCGCCCGACGCCTCGCCCGCCGCAATCAGGGCACGGTAGATTTCGGGGAAGTCGCGCGGACGAGCGGCCAACGCGTCGGCCAGGCGGTGACCGGCGCGCACGTCAGCACGCACGGCGGCCAGCGTTGCGGCCAGGTGGGCGTTGCCGGCTTGTTCCAGCGTGGCGCTGAGCGCGGCTTCCAAGGGCAGGCGCGCCAACAACAGGCTGGCCAGCTGGCGAGTCATCCAGCCAAGATCGGCATCGGACAGACGGCGGCCGAAGCGACTGCCGGCAGCACGGGCTTTATCCACAAGCTGCACATCCAGCGGGGCCAAGCCGCGCGCCCGCAGCGCAGCACGCGCTGAACGGGCGGAGTCGGCATCAAGCAGGCCGCGTTCCAGGCGACCCGTGGCGTCGCTGGCTTCAAAACGAAAAGAAGGCATGGAATATTCCGTGAGGGACGCAGGTGCTGCGTGGGCAGACAGTCCGAAGCGGTAAAGCGTATGAAGGCGACAGGTGCGGCGACGAGCCTGGGGCTAATCCCGGCCGCCTCCGCATCCCCTCAGCCCATCAGGTATCGCGCGTGACTCGCACGATTTCTTCTTGGGTAGTGGCACCGCTTCTGACCCAACGCTGACCGTCCTCGCGCATGGTATGCATGCCGGCCTCGGCGGCGGCGGCACGCAGCGTTTCTTCGTCTGCGCGCGCGTGGATCAGCCTGCGCACGCTATCGTCGATGACAAACAGTTCATGAATGCCGGTACGACCGCGATAACCGCTATTGCCGCAGGCCGGGCAGCCCACCGCACGCCATTGCACGCTGCCGTCTTCACCCGCAACCGGTTCGCGGCAGTGCTCGCACAGGCGGCGCACCAGGCGCTGTGCCAGCACGCCCAACATCGATGACGCCAACAGGAAAGGCTCAACGCCCATGTCGGTCAAGCGGGTCACGGCCGACACCGAATCATTGGTGTGCAGCGTGGCCAGCACCAGGTGACCGGTCAACGATGCCTGGATGGCGATCTGTGCCGTTTCCAGATCGCGGATTTCGCCCACCATGATGACGTCCGGGTCTTGCCGCAGGATGGCGCGCAGCGCCGCCGCAAAACTCATGTCGATGCGCGCATTCACTTGGGTCTGGCCGATGCCAGGCAAGTCGTATTCGATGGGGTCTTCTACCGTCAGAATATTGCGGGTCGACGCATCGAGCCGGCCCAGCGCGGCATACAAGGTGGTGGTCTTGCCACTGCCGGTCGGCCCGGTTACCAGCACGATGCCGTGCGGCTGGCGGATCAGGCGGTCCAGCTGGTCGCGGCGCTCGGCCGCCATGCCCAGCTTTTCCAGTTCCAGACGCCCAGCCTGCTTGTCCAGCAGGCGCAGCACGGCGCGTTCGCCATGCCCGGTGGGCAGCGTAGACACCCGCACATCGATGGGCCGACCGCCCACCCGCAGCGCGATACGCCCGTCCTGCGGCAACCGTTTTTCCGCAATGTCCAACTGCGCCATGATCTTGATGCGCGAGATCAGCGCGGCATGCAGCCCCTTTCTGGGGCTGACCACATCGCGCAGCGTGCCGTCGACGCGGTAGCGCACCACCGAATGATGCTCGAAAGCCTCTATATGTATATCGCTTGCGCCATCGCGTGCCGCCTGCGTAAACAAGGCGTTGATCATGCGGATGACGGGCGCGTCGTCCTGCGTGTCCAGCAGGTCGGCAATCTCGGGGATGTCCTGCATCAGCCGATCAAGATCGATCTCGTTTTCGGCGGCACCGACGACCGAGGCCGCGTCATCGGTCTCGGCGTAGGCCGCTGCCAGCAGGGTTTCCAGTTCCGCATCAGCCACTTGGCGATGCGCGATTTCGCCATAGGTGCGACGCAGTTCCGCCAGCGCCCAGGCGGGCGTGCGTTCACTGATGGTCAGTTGCGGACCGTCGGCACGCTGCACCAGCAGCGCACGCTGGTCACGCGCCCAGCCGTAGGGCAAGGGCCGCATGGGCAATGTACGGGGCGCGGCAGCTGACGACGGGCTTGCTGCGTGCATGCCCGCATTGCTCACCGTGCTCATGGCCGCGCCACCAACTGCGGTGTGTAACCCAATCCGCGCAGCTTGGCGATCGACTCATCCAACGCCCGTGCATTGCGCGGCACCTGGATGCGCACGCGCCATTCACCGCCGCCCGGAGCCAGGTCCACCAAGCCCACCAAGCCGGCAGCCGCCAACTGGGCAACCTCTACATCGGCAGCACGCTGGCTCTCGGTGCTGGCCACCTGCAAGACGGTCACATCCACATCTTCAATGGCATACAGCGCAGCCGGGTCACTGGCGATGTTGACGCCTGCACCTCGGCTGGTTGCCTGCATGCGGTCAACGACCAGGCCCGGCAACTGACGCGGGCTTTCCATGGTTTCGGTCACGGGCGGCTGCGCGCGTGTCAGATCGACCTGGGCTTGCGGGCGCAGGTCATAGGCGACCGGCGTGGCGGGCACGGACGGCACCTGTGCCGGCGGCAGCAACGGTGCCCCCATGGTCGGCAGCACCGCATGGTCGCCGGGCTGCATCTGGCTTTGCAGACGACGCATGTAGTCGTAGCGATCCAGCGTGACACGATTGCCGCCTTGCGCGTCGCGCACCACGTACGGACGCAGGAACACCATCAGATTGGTCTTGCCGCGCTGACGCGTGTCGTAGCGGAACAGACCGCCCAACAGCGGGATATCTGACAGCACCGGCACGCCTTGGCGCACTTCGCTGACGGTGTCTTCAATCAAGCCGCCCAGCACAATGATCTGGCCGTCATCGACCAACACATTGGTTTCAATCGCACGTTTGTTGGTGACGATGCCGGCACTGTTGGTCAGACGTTCGTCGATGCTGCTGACTTCCTGGTAGATCTCAAGCTTGACAGTGCCGCCTTCGGAAATCTGCGGGCGCACACGCAAGGTCAGGCCGACATCTTCACGCTGCACGGTCTGGAAGGGATTGTTGCTGGTGCCACCGCCAGAGGTGATGTACTGACCCGTGACGAAAGGCACGGTCTTGCCGACCACGATGCTGGCTTGTTCGTTGTCCAGGGTCAGCAGATTCGGCGTCGACAGAATGTTGGCACCACCGCGCGATTGCAAGGCGCGCGCCAACAGATTCAGATTGGCAACCTCGACGCCCGCGATGTTGACGGTGCCACGCAGCACACCCAGCGACAGGCCGCTGCCCAGCACATCGAGCGTGGTCAGACCCGAAGGATTGAAGCCGGAGCCGCCCAGATTGGTGCCCCCCACGACGGAGCGACCGCCGCCAGCCCACTGAATGCCGGCCTCGGCCGACAGGTCGGTGGACACCTCGACGATCAGGCTTTCCACCAGCACCTGGGCACGACGATGATCCAGCTGATCGATGATCTCGCGCAGGCTGCGATACAGCGGATCGGGTGCCGAGATGATCAGGGTGTTGGTCGTGGGATCGGCCTGCACGGTTGCGCCACCGGCCGAGAAACCGACGGGCTTGGTGCCGTTGTTGCTGCTGCTGTTATTGCTGCGACCCATGCCTTGGCTACCGATGCCGCCACCCATGCCCGCGCTGACCATGGTGCCGCCGGTGTTGCCCATGACCGAGCCATTGCTGCTGCCAAAACCGCCGCTGCCGTTGCTGCTGCTGGAACCCAGACCACCCAACCCGCTGCTGCCATTGCCGGACAGGCTGCCACTCGACGAAGAATCGCTTTGTGAATCCATCTGCCCGGTCAATGCACCGCGCAGCACCTCGGCGAGTTTGGTGGCCTGTGCATTGCGCAGATAGACCACATGCAGGTTGCCCGGACGCGCGTCCGGGTTGTCGAGCTTGACCACCAGTTCACGCGCCAGGCGTGTGCGCGCCGGGCTGCTGGAACGCAGCAGCACGCTGTTGCTGCGCGGATCGGCAACCACCGCAATGCGCTGGCCGGCGTCGGCTTGTTGGCCGCCATCAAGCAGCTGCGAAGCCAGCATGGCCACGTCGGACGCCACGCCATGACGGATCGGCACCACATCGGTATTGATGGCCGAAGGCGTGTCGATATTGGCGATCACCCGTGCAATGCGTTCCAGGTTGTCGGCATAGTCGGTGACGACCAGCGTGTTGTTGCCCGGATAGGCATTGATCGGGTTATTGGGCGAGATCATCGGCCGCAATACCTGCACCAGGTTGGTCGCGTTCTCGTAGTTCAGCCGGAAGGTGCGGGTTGCCAGTTCACCACCCGCGCCAGTGCCGCCCACCGCCCCACCCTGCAACTTGGCATCGGCCTCGGGCACGATGCGGGTCACGCCGCCCACATCGACGGCCGAGAAGCCCTGCATGCGCAGTGCGCCGACCAGCATGTTGTAGGCCGTGTTCGGTGAGACGGGCGCATCCGACACCAGGGTCACCTGACCCTTCACACGCGGATCGACCAGGAAGTTGCGGCCAGTGAACTGCGCTAGCGCGCGCACCACCAGCGGCAATTCGGCATCGACGAAATTGAGCACCACACGCTCGTTGCCGGCAGGCGTGCCAAGCTGCGCGGGTGCGCCTCCCGGAACAGAATCGGCAGCCAAGGCGTGCTGGCTGATACCAAGCATCAAGGCAGCCACGACATGCGCAATGGTGCGCGGGGCGAAGAAAGGAAGACGAAGCACGTTCACGGTCATAAGAGACGCCGTTTTTATCGTAGTGATCGGATGTCGAGAAGCGCGCGGTCGCCGTCGCGTCGGCCCAGTGCCGACAACAGACCTTGCAAGGCTTCTCGTTGTGAAGAGGTGGCGGTGGCGGCCGCCTGCGCCGCCCCGCTGAATTGCAGTGCGCCGCGTTCCCAGCGGCCAGTGCCTTGCACCTGGAACACGCCACTCAAGGTGTCGATACCCAGGTCCATGCCACGACCATCGCCAGTCAGCCGCGCGCGATAACTGCCAAGCGGACGGATGCGCGACAAGGCAGCGGCGGCATCGTCCCATTGCAGGGTCAGCAACTCGCCTTGCGGCACACCACCGCTCAGGCGTTGTGCGGGCCAGCGAAGCATCAGCTCGCCCGTCGGCTGCAAGGTGTTGAACGGTGCACCCAGGGCACTCAAGGTGTCGGCTGGCAGGCGCAGCATGTTGGCGGGCAAGACCACATCCCGACCCGACAGGCGCAGCAACAAGGGCGATTCCAACCACGGATGCACGATCGACACCGCCGGGCCACCCGCCCAGCGCCACGACCATGCCGCACGCGCCGGCAGACTGCGACGGTTCCCCGGGGGACCGAAGGCCAGTTGCGCACGGCCTTGCCAGATGCTGCCGTCGGCATCGACCAAGGCCACCAGTCCACGATCGGGCAAGACGCGCAACAACCACCGTGCAGGCATCACGGCCAGGGCGGCGGCAATCGCGATACAGACCAGCCCGATCGACGCGGCCATACGGCGACGGGTGCTCATCGTGTCGCCTCTGGATCAGCGATATCGGCCAGTTGCACGGTGCCGCGAACCCGACCTGGCACCGGACGCCCACCGGCATCGGTGACACGCGATAAGTCCAGGGCAGTCGGGCGCAGGCGGATCGGCTCGACAATGTCAGCCAGCCATTGCATCAGCACGGGCGCAGGCACGTCGCTGATGGCCAACTGCCAGCGTCCTTCGTCATCTTGTGTGGCGACCACCGCGCTGCTCAGGCCAGCAGCGGCAAGGCTGGCCGCAAGACCTTCCTGTTGCGCTGACGCGGGCAAGGCGGATTGCGCCCGACCACCCAGCGTCTGCGCTTCGCGGACCAGTGCATCCAGTTCTGCGCGCTGTGCCTGCAAGCGGGGGATATCCACCTCGGCACGCGCCAAGCTGCGCATGGCCGGGTCGATCAACACTGACCAGGTGAACGCCACGCCAAGCACCGCAGCGACCAGGACCATGCCTTTGCGCTCGCGCATCGACAAGGCCTGCCAACGGCGGGACAGGGCAATCTGAATGGTCTGGGCGCGCCCCTGCATGCGTGCAGCAAAGAGGCGAGCCGGGCTCATGGTCTGACTCATTGTGAACGCCCCTGCCCCGCACCGGCCCTGACTTGCAGCCCGCCTTGTTCTGCACCTGCCGTGCCTCGACGCACCACCCAACCATCGTCTGCGGCGGCCGCCAACAAGCCGAAGGCAGCGGCTTGCCGCGCCAGACGCGCGGCGGGCGGAACCGTCAGGCCTGCGGCCGGGGTGATGCGCAATTCGCTGGTCGTGCCAGCCGTATAACGCAGGCGCAATATCTGATCGCCCGCGAAGTCGAAGGCCTGCGTTGCCGCCAAGCTGAGCGGCAGGAAATCGGACTCGGTCAGCGCACCTTGCGCCGCGCGCAAGGTATCGCGCCGCTGGGTGGCCTGACGCACCGGATCGACAATCACGGGGATGTCAGGAAAGGCGCTAGCCAACTGCCGCCGCATGTCGCTGCGCAGACGATCTGCTTCCGCGCTGCGCTGGGCGGCGTACACGTTCAGGCCGAGTATCCAGACGGCAGCGGCCACCCCGCTCCATGCCAGGGCACGCCGCCACGGCGCATGCCCGCCACCGCGCGGCCGCAAGGACGCATCGGCCAGTGACCAGCCCGGCGATGCAGCCTGCCAACGCGCATCTGTGGCATCACGCAGCGGTGACACGGTGTTGCCGGTTTCATCCAGACAGGCCAGCGGAATCCAGCCAACGACATCCAGTCGTGCATCCGCAAACAATTGCCACGCGCGCAGCAACTGCGCCCGATCGGTCCAGGCCACATCGACGCGGCCTGCTTCGTCACGCGGACCATGACCCACCGCCAGCGCGTCGGGATCACCCAGGACCATGGGTTCGACGGCACCACGCACCGCGGCGTCCAGACGCGGGCCGCGCAAGGGCGGCACGGTGACCGTGCCCTGCACGCTGTCGCCCGCATCCAGTACGGCTTCGATGCGCACGCCCGGCATGGCTGCTGCGATGGCGTCGAGCGCCAGCGCGCCGCTGCGCAGCACCGTGCGAGCGCGATCCAGCAGGACGAAGGGAAGGACCGTGTGAGGCCCCAGTTCACGCAGGGGCGGCAAGGCCACGCGCAGCAAATGTCGCATCAGAGTTCTCGTAGCCAGATCACGCGTGGGCTTTGCTGGTCTTGGCGGCGAAGCAGTGCTTGCACCCGTGCGTCTGCACGGGCAAGGCGCACGGTGCCGGTGACCAGAAACCATTCACTGCCCACGTCGAGGCTTGCATCGCCGGCCTCGGGCAGAGGCTGCGGCAGTCGGTTGATGAAATCAGCGCGATCGCGGAACCACTGTCCACGTTCACGCGCGGCGACCAGTTGTCGTGCCGTGCCGATGCCTAGGCCGGGCACCACGGCGTTCAGCACTTCAGGCGATGCCGTGTTGACATTGACGGTGGCGTTTTCGATGGGCAGCACTGACACATAGGGATGCAGCGCCTGGATCGCTTTGGCATCGATGCCGTCCACGCTGCGCAGGTCATCCAATGCAGCAAGGCCGGGCCGCCCGGGCAAGCCGACCACGGTCTGGCCGTCCATGCGGTACTGACCTTCGGCCACGCGTTTTGCAATGCGCGCCGCCAAGTCAGGCGGCAAGGACAGACCGGCACTCAGACGCTGCAAAGCCAGCACGCTGTTTTCGCGCACCTGCCCGCCAATCGCCAGCGTCGCAAGATTGAATTTGCCCTGTTCGTCTTCGACAAACCCGGAGAACCAGGCCTGCTGTGCGCTGCCGGCGCGGCTGACTTCCATGTCGGCAATCGGCGTTGCCCACAGTTGGTCACCACGCGTGGTGGCATGACGACGACCATCGGCGCGCAGAATCAGCCGCGCCCAGTCGATGCCTGCTATCAACAGCCAGCGCGCCTGTTCGCGGGACTGATCGTTTTCAATGCCGCGTGCAAGGGTAGCCTGGCGTTGGAACAGGCCTGCCGTGAGCACAGCGGCTACGGCCACCACCAACAAGGCAGCGATGACAGCCATGCCGCGTTGGCGTGAGGAGGCGGTCGACAGGTACGCGCTCATTCGAACACCATCACCTGCCGAAAGGTCTCGGGGCCGGTCGGACCATTGCGCACAATCGCCACCTCAAGCCCCGTTGCGGCCACCAGGCCGTCGGCGGCGGGCAAACCAACCCACCCACGCTGCGGCACCCACGCGCGCAGCGACAAACCCTGCACATCGGGCATCACCTCGGCAACCGGGTTGCGCGTGGGGTCGATGGCTCCATCCACGGAAGGCAACGGCAACACACTCGCCGCCAGCCCGATGCGCCGGCGCAGCACGCCGTTATCCACCGACCAGGCCACCCGTTGCCAGTTGCCCGGCTCACCCACCGCTGCGCGCACGATGCCAAATACCAGCGAACCATCGAGCCGTCGATCGACCGATATTGACGAAGGCAGCAAGGTCGTTGGCACGTTGGTGCCCGTGGGCACTGGCGGCATGGGCAAGACGCCAACGGGCGCGCGCAGCATCACGTCACGCGACAGTTGCCCGACGCTGCGCAACACCACTTCGGTATCGGCGGCAGAGGCATCGATTCTTTCGCCTGCCTTGCTGACGCTGTCCAGACCGCGCCAGGACAGGATCGCGACAATCGCCATCAACGAAATGGCAACCATCACTTCGATCAGCGTGAAGCCTGCTGCGGCACCAACGCGACTGCCCGCCCTGGTGCGCTTTAGCAGGGTCGGTCTGTCAGACAAGGCACGCTTGATGAACACCGGATTCATGGCAAGGCCGACACCAGGCCATTGACCTCGGCCAGCATTTCCGTCGGTCGCCCTGCGGGGCTTACGCGCACACTCACTTGCCGAAAACTGGGGTTGGGTGTGCTGGACACACGCTGTTCGCACTCCAGCATCAAGCGCCCTTGTGGACAAGGCGCGCGCACGCTGCCGATATCCGGAAACCGTTTTTCCAGACGCAGTTCCGCCAGCCGATTGCCTGCGCTCAGGGCGGCCAGCGACTTGTCGCGCAACAGACGATCGTTGAAAGACAGCATGCCGACTGCCCGCACCGATGCAGCCAGCGCAACGGCCACGATGGCCAGCGCCACCAGCACTTCGATCAAGGTGAAGCCTTGATCGCGAACCTTGTGAACAACACGAGCGTGACTCAGAGTCACACCCACGCTGGGCTGCGTCGCGGTGCATACCTGTGTCATTGCACGCTATAGCGCCCGGCCGCGTCGCGCACCACCAACACGCTGGCATTGCCGGCCACCAGACGCACCGTCAAGGGTGCCGCAATCCATTCCGCCGTGAACACCGGCGCGCCGCGCGGGGTGACATCGACCTGCACCGGAGCCTGCGCCCAGGTGCGTCCTTTCAGCAGCTCGTCGCCCTCGAAGGTGTCAGGTGGCAGCGCGGCCGCAGCGGCCTGCGTCACCGGCGAATTCGTCAACGGAATGGGCGCACGGCGCGCAAAGCGATAACCCGTGTCGTCATAGACCCAGGTAATGGGACGGCCATCGGCGCGAACTTCGTTTTGCGCAGCCAGAAAACGTTGCATCAGGCGTGAAGCATCCTGATGCAGCACCTGCTGTGGACCGGGTCCGCTCTGTATCGTGACAGCGGTCGCGGCGATGCCCACGATCACCAGCACCACCAGCAATTCGATGAGCGTGAAGCCGCGTGCGTCGTGACCTGCCGGTTGACGAACGCTTGCGAAAACGTTTGAGCCAACGTGCTGACGCAAGCCGCGGCGATCAGAGTTCCCAAGACCCGATATCGGCATCATTGTTCTCCCCGCCGGGCTGACCGTCGGCTCCGAACGAGAACACATCGATCTCGCCATGCACACCAGGATTCAGGTACTGATAGGGCGCGCCCCAGGGATCGGTCGGCAGGCGTTCCAGCGACTGACGCCAGTTGGCGGGCGGCGGGTTACCAGCAGGCCGTTCGATCAGGGCACGCAGTCCTTGCGTACTGGTTGGATAACGGCCGTTGTCCAGCCGGTACAGACGCAGCGCCTGCATCACGCCAGCGATATCCTGACGCGCAGCGATCACCCGAGCCTGATCCGGCCGGTCGAGCACACGCGGCACAACCATGACGGCCAGAATGCCCAGGATCACCACCACCACCATCAGCTCGATTAACGTAAAACCACGTTGACGTGACGTGCTGAGTCGAGAGCGGATGTACAAGCGACGCAAGGAAAGACCCCTATTTCATGTGTGTGAGCGCAAGGATCGTAACTATAAGACAAGACATATTGATGACAAACCATCGACATGGATCTGTCATTCGTGGATGAACTTGCGGTCGGTCCGGGGTCCAGGGGCAAGTACGCCATGCACATCAGTGGTCAGGCGCAATTCGGTGCTTCGAATGGATCTGCGCTGCGCAATGGCAAGCGGATGATAATACTGAAAATTAATACCCGAGTTTTTTCATATTGATATCAAGCAGATATTCACAATCCAATTATTAATATCAAAACCACAAATATCAAACCAGCCATTGCATTTGATATTTTAAATTTCTTTCTCAATATCTTTGAACCTGCACCTTGGCTCAGCAGGCGGTTTCCACCCCTGGGACCTGAGCCGCTCTCCTGTTACATCGCACAGGTGTAGCGCATGTAAGCATTGGGAAAAATATTTCCCCTGGGTATAATTATTCAGCAAAAAAAGACCGACCGTCGCGTCTGAGCCGTGACCTGCCTTCCCCTTGGCGGCTCATGGCTTCAATCCATTGGAGACCATCTTCGGATGAAAAAAACAATACACAAATCTTTGTATGTCGCACTGCCTGTCAGCGCGGTGTTGGCACTGGCTGCCTGCGGTGGTGGTGGCGACGGAGACGGTGAAGCCAAAGTCGATCTGCTGGTCGACAGCAATCCGAACAGCTGCGCCAGTCTTGGCAGCAATGGTTCGGCCATCACCGTTGGCTCGGGCATGGCCGGCGACCCTGCCGCACCAGAGCCAGCGTCGGGCTACACCCTCGGCCGTACCGCCAAACACTCGAACAGCTACATGGTCGTCGCCAACACCCCACTGGCGACCAAAGCAGGCTGCGACATCCTGAAGGCAGGCGGCACCGCTGCCGATGCGGCCGTTGCCGTGCAAGCCGTGCTGGGACTGGTCGAACCGCAGTCCAGCACCATCGCCGGCAGCGCCTTCATGCTGTACTACGACGCCGCTACCAAGAAAATCACGGCCTACGACGGTCGTGAAAAAGCACCGGCAGCCGCCACCGCCTATTACCTGATGCGCCAGGACCAGGCAGACGCCAGCTCCCCCGCCCCCGTCCCGAATGCGCGCCGCAGCGGTCGCTCCATCGGTGTCCCGGGCGTGATGCGCATGCTGGAAACCGCACAAAGCGAACACGGCAAGCTCAAATGGGACAAGCTGTTCGACAACGGCATTTCGTTGGCCTCCAACGGCTTCCTGGTGCCGGCCCGCATGGGCGCGGCACTCCAAGGCTCACGAACCAGCCTTGCGTTGGATGCCAATGCCGTGGCGCTCTACTTCAAGGCCGACGGCAGCACCTATGCGGCTGGCGAGAGCATGAAGAACCAGCCCTATGCGGACACGCTCAAAGCGCTGGCTGCACAAGGTGCCAACGCACTTCACACCGGTCCGATCGCACAGGCCATCGTCAACAAGGTCGCGCAAAGCGTGGGCGACGACGCAGCCAAGACGCCGATCACCCCCGGCGTGATGACGCTGAAAGACCTGGCTGACTACAAACCGGTCAAGCGAGATCCGGCCTGCGTCACCTACCGCGCCTACTACGTCTGCTCGATGGCACCGCCGTCGTCGGGTGGCATCGCCATTGCGCAGTCGCTCGGCATCCTGGAGAACTTCCAGCTGTCGCTGTACCCGCCGCTCAATCCCACCAACGAAGGCGGTGTGCCCAGCACCATGGGCGTGCACCTGGTGTCAGAAGCCGAACGCCTGGCCTATGCCGACCGCGACAAGTACGTAGCCGACACCGACTACATCCCGCTGCCGGGCAATGGCTTGTCCACCATGCTCGACAAGGCCTACCTGCGCAACCGCGCAGCGCTGATCGACCAGACCAAGAGCATGGGCACGGCGCAGGCCGGCAATCTGGGTGATGTCCCGCTGGGCATCGACACGACGAAGGAGAATGGCACGACGCAATTCACCATCGTTGATGCCTACGGCAACGTGGCGACCATCACCTCTACCGTCGAAGCAAGCCTGGGTTCGTATCACATGACCAACGGCTTCCTGCTGAGCAACCAGTTGACCGACTTCTCGGCCAACCCGCGTGATGCGGCAGGCAACCTCGTGGCCAACCGTGTGGCACCCGGCAAGCGCCCGCGCAGCACCATGGCACCTACCATGGTGTTCCGTGGCACGGCACCCGGCGACTTCGTCATGGCCACCGGCTCGCCTGGCGGCGGCGTCATCATCCAGTACGTGCTGAAGACCGTGGTCGGCGCACTCGACTGGAACCTGGATGCCCAGCAAGCGACATCGCTGGTGAACTTCGGTGCCAGCAACAGTGCAACCACCAACGTGGACGGAGCCAACACCACGCTCGACACCTCGGCGCTGGTCGCAGGTCTGCGCAGCATGGGCCACACGGTCTCGACCGGGGCACAGTCCAGCGGCGTAGCCACCATCATGCGTGTTCAGAAGGATGGCAAGTTCGTGCTGCAAGGCGGCGTGGACCCGCGTCGCGAAGGTATCGTTCTGGGCGACGGTGCCATGTAATGCAATAGGTGCCATACGGGGCCGCTGCCCCGCATGGCAAACAAGCGGCCAGGGCCAGAGCAACACCGGCCCCGGCCCCTTGATCCGCTTACTGAGCGCTGCTGTTCAACAGCGTGAGCGCAGTGCAAATCGGGGTGCCTTTTTCAGGCACCCCTTTTTGTTGAATACGGGGCAGACCAAAAAGCGGTTGTCGGCATGCACTGTCATCTTCGTGACGATATAGCCATGATTTAATGAAACACAGCATCCCGGTTCCACCCATGTCTTTAAGCCTTCCCATCCGCCTAGAACCCTCAGTACGCTACCTTGCGTTGGCAGCACTTGCCGGCGGCGTTGGCTTATGGACGGCATTGCTGTTTGCACCGTTGCCCGGGCCTATTCCACCCGCAACGAGTCGCGCGGTACAGACCAGACTCGACACCGCCCCGCTGGCCGCCTGGTTCGGCACCCCGCCCACCGGCCGTGCCCCCCTGCGCGTCGCAGTGTCCGGCATCATCGCCACCGGCAGCCGTGGCGTGGCGGTGTTGTCTTTTGACGGCGGGCCTGCTCAAGCCTGGCGTGTCGGCCAGACAATCAAAGACGGACTGAGCGTGCGCACGGTAGCCGCCGAAGAAGTGGTGCTGGACTATCAGGGCGACACAGTACGCGTCGCGTTGCCACGCCCAAGCCCACCAGCCGGTACAGGGATTTTGCTTCGGCCTTGAGGTGTGAAGCTGAAGTGACAACCCAGCAGGATCATCCAGCTGAGCTCGATCCCAAGCCTTATGCGCCAAGCGCTTCGACCCGTGCACGGCATCAAACACGCAGTCTGTATTAGCCCTCACATCGCCTGAGCTTTCACGGTGTTAAGGTGCGCGCCTGCGCATGCTCTCGCTTGCCAAGCATCATCTTTGGCGCAATCGCTACCTGCCCACGCCAGCTTGGCCGGCCTTGTCGCATCCAAACACTTCCTATCTGGAGACGTTCCCCAGGAATGGCAAACTCGCGCCCGCTCCCAACTCACCCAGTGTTCGTCATCCTTCTCGCGTGCGCCATTTACGGCGCCTGCGTGGTGTTTCTTTATCACTTGCCAAGAAAAGAAGTCCCGGTTCGTGAATCCATAAGGGTGGACGGAACCGTGATCAATGTGATCCACGAGTCCAGAAGCGTGCGCAATTCGCATCCCGACTCTGTCCTTGCCATTCATGGGACAGATGGAAAACAGTACAAAGTGCTCGTGCCAGCTGGGGTCGACATGATGTTCAGAGAATGGGAAAAAACGAGCGTTGGAGATCAAGTCTCCATCGCGTATGAACCACCTCAACGACACAATGCCCTGCCCGAGTTATTGGCCATGCGAACTGACCGGTTCTATATTGACCGGGAAATGCTCCGCGATCGGGTGCGCGCAGAAGACCAGTTCAAGTATGACCTCGGTCGCATCGCATTGGCGATCTCGCTGCCATGGATGGGTATCTGGGGATGGCTGCGACACCGACGCAACAAGTTGGAACGTGGTCAACCACAAGCCCAATCTGACCGCCGAGATGAAGCACCTCCCGCACAAATCCCAATCCAGGCAGAAATAAAAAGAACGAAAATCTATCGATATATTTTGGCCGCAATCATTCTTCCACTCAATCTGTACGGCCTGTGGACAATGAATGCCAACACCTTGCCGATCACCGCTATCTGCTTGGTGTTATTCATGCGGACGATGAAAAAGGGTTGAGCGTCAAAACGAAATGATCGTGGCGGCTCCGGACAGCACTCAAGGCACCGCCGACGCCACCCGCTTCAAACACCGCAACGCAAAAGTAGACCGGCTGTGCCGCAGCCCGGGCAGCTTGTATAGCTTGCGACGCAGGAAGTCTTCGTAGCCTTCCGTGCCGGCAACCGCCACCTTGATCAGATAGTCGTACTCGCCTGTCACCAGATAGGCCTCCAGCACCTCGGGCAGCACCGCAATCGCACGGCCGAAGCGGTCCAGGGCTTCATCGTCGTGGTGATCCAGCGTCACCTCGATGATCACCGTATCCGGCACGCCAATCGCCTTGTGGTTGAGCAAGGCGGCGTAGCCTTCGATCACACCACGTTCTTCCAGCGCCCGCACCCGGTTCCAGCAAGGCGTGGCCGACAGGCCAACTTTCTCTGCCAGCTTGAGGTTGCTGAGCCGTCCATCCGAGCGCAATTCGCGCAGGATTTTCCGGTCGATGTCGTCCAACTCCAACTGCGTACTCATGCCCAATCGCCCTGAAAGTAGATAATTTTTCACCTCAACCACCAAACAGGATTTTATTCTTCAAACACCCGGTTTGTGCAGTGCAATATGGGAAGATATTTCTGCGGCCATAGGTAGAGTGATCAGGTAACGGCGCACTCGCGTCATATCTAATTTTCTGTGTGCAGCATGGCTTCTTCCCAAGCCCTTTCCGCCCGCTCTGCCCTTCCTCGCTGGGTGCTTATCGCCATGATCCTGGGCGCGCCTGCGCTGTTTGCCGCCAACATGGTGGCGGGCCGCTGGGCGCACGATGCCGGGTTGCCGCCGGTGTTCCTGGCCTTTGGTCGCTGGGCAACGGCGTTGTTGCTGCTGGCCCCTTTCATTGCCCGACGTGTCTGGCAGCAACGCCATCTGCTGCTCGCCGCCGCGCCGCAGTTGCTGGCGCTGGCAGCACTTGGCATGGGGGTCGCCGTAGCCCCGCAGTACATTGGTGCGCAGACCACCTCGGCCACCAACATCGGCCTGATTTTCTCGATCTCACCGATGCTGGTGTTGGCGCTGGAAGCTGGTGTGTGGGGCGTGAAGATGAACCGCCGTCAGGCTGCTGGCCTGATGCTGGCGTTGTCAGGCGTGCTGATCGTGCTGACGCGGGGCGATTTCAACGCCTTGCTGGGCCTGTCGTTTGGCAAGGGTGATCTGTGGGTTTTGCTGGCCGCGTGCGGCTGGGCCTTGTATACCGTGTTGCTCAAACACAGTCGTTTGCCAGACTTGGACCAGGGCGTGCGCCTGGGTGCGCTGATGTTGGGCGGTGTGCTGGTGCTGGCCCCGTTTGCAGGTGTCGAGGCGATGATCGACGGCCTGCCCGCCTTTGGCGACCCGCGTCTGGCGCTGACCTTGGGGTTCCTGGCGCTGGTGCCCAGCCTGGGGGCTTACATGGTCTTCGGCAAACTGGTGTCAGAGGCCGGTCCAGCGGTGGCGGGCACCAGCATGTTCCTGGTGCCGCTGTATGCCGCATTGCTGGCATGGCCTTTGTTGGGTGAACTGCCACACCTGTATCACCTGGCCGGCATGCTGCTGATTCTGCCTGGCATGCACTTAGCAAACATGCGCGCACCGCGACGCGTGACGGGGTTGGTTGCGGGTTGATTGCAAAGGACGGCATGCTGGACGCAACAAGTTCGCAGCAGGTGAATCAGAATCGATAAGCCGTAATCAGCAAGTCGAGGCCCGTAAGAATCAGGATGTATCCCCATACTGTGTGGCCCAGACCTTGAATGCTCAACGTCCAGGCTCAGCTGAGTCGACTTTCTCACCGATTACGGCCTTGAGAGCCTCACTGTGTGCATCAACCCATTGCTCAAATGACGTCAGTGGAATACCCCAGCTTTTTGCTGCGTGGATGTCCACTTTGTACCCTTCCACGTTATCCCAGACTTGACTGGACACCAGACCCGCACTGTTTCCTTGCGCTCTCGCCATTTCTTCCGTCAGCGATTGTGCCAATACCTGGCGTCCGGTTCCGATGCTGAGTGTTGATGCAACTTCTTCCATCGTTAAGGACGCCGCAGCGAGATCGATACACTGGCCATTGAAACGTGCGGGATCGCGAAACGCAGCAACTGCGAATGATGCGATGTCATTGGCGGCAATCATGTCGAGCCGGGTATCGGGAAGGATGGCCGTTGCGATCTTTCCTTGTGCAAGCGTGGGGTACATGCCGTGCACTTTAGGTGGCAAGAAGTTCTCCATGATCATGGCGGGTTTCAAAATGACCCAGTGCTGAAGGCCGCGTTCAGCAATCGCGCTATTGACCTCAGACTTGCTCTCCCAGTAGCGCTTCCACCAACGACCGGCATCCCAGCCGACAAAGTTCGTCTGGTCGCCAGCCCTTGCAACGGAGCTATGGACAAACGTCCTGACATCGGCTCTGTACGCGGCCTCAAGCAGCCGAAGCCCAGTGCGTACCTCACGATCCTGATCGTCTGGATGCGGAGGCATTTGCACTGAATAGACACCCTGAACCTTGTCCATCGCCGCTTCAAGACTTTGAACATCGTCAAAATCCCCTTCGACCAACTCGACACCCAAGCTCGCGAGTGCTTGCGCCTGCGCGGTGCGAGGATCACGGACGAGAGCTTTCACCGAAAACTTGGCACGCACGAGCGCCCTTGCCACCGCTCCGCCCTGCGTCCCAGTTGCTCCCGTCACAAGAATCGATTCAGAGGGGGTATCAGTCATCGCAACTCCGATAGCAAGGTAAAATTCGATACTACACCGTTTCGAAACCATGTGGTTTCGCAATAGATATGGAGCCGAACAATGACCACCGAAGTGCGTGTGGAAGAGGGGCAGACTGCGGGCCCCCTGTACCGTAAAGCTGCGGCCGCACGGGGCCGTCAGCAGGATGTCGGTCGTGACGATCTCATCATTGCTGCGACGCTCGCCCTGCTTGGCGAGCGTGGGTACGACGCGCTGACGATGTCAGAGGTAGCCGTTCGTGCCGGGGTATCCAAAGCGACCCTCTATCGCCGCTGGACTGCCAAGCCTGAACTGGTGGCGGACGCCGTCTCGACCATCGGGTTCGCGGCTGCACCAGCCTATCCGGGCACATCCGCAAGAGATGATTTGTTGGCGCTGCTAATGCATGCAAGTGCATGCGCTGATCGGCCCCACCTGTTGAAGGTCGCAATAGAAGCCGCCAAGTCCTCACTGGCGCTGGGTGCGATCTTGCGGGCACGGTTTGTCGCGTTTATCCGGCGCGAATTGGAGGGGATCGCCCAACGAGCCCTTGAGGAAGGCTCCCTGCCACTCACTGAACCCGAACTGGCGGCGTTGACAGATACAACCGTTGCATTGTTGATCTACCTGTCGGACAGCCCTGATCGCCCCGGAGAAGGGGGGCGATTGGAGAATCTTGTGGATAACGTCCTATTAGTCTTAATTGCTAAAAAAGAAGCGTGTCTGGTAGCCGCTGACCAATCGGGCTCATCCATTTGAATTGCGGCACAGCTGATCAGGTCAGGCGGGAACACGCAAGGGGGGTTGAGCGGAGATTCCGTCATTACCGTCTGACTGAATCATGTTCTTCTCGGCCCACTCCACCATGGCTCGCATCACCGGCAGCATGTCCCGGCCTGCCAACGTGAGGCTGTAAGTGACATAGGGCGGCACGACCGGTCTGGCTTCGCGCGTCAGCAGACCATCAGCCTCCAGTTGTTTGAGCTGCTGAATGAATACTTTCTCAGTAATGCCAGGCATGCGCCTGCGAAGTTCGCTATAGCGCATGTCGCCAAACGACAGCTCGTAGATGATGACCGGCTTCCAATACCCACCAATGCGCTCCATCACATACGTAACGGGACAGACCTCAAGCACAGACTTCTTGTTTTTCTGGACAGTGGAGCGTTCTTTGATGGCAGTCATATCACACACTCTGGGGTAGGTACTTCCAAAAAGGGAAGTGTAAACCTAGAGTCATGGCTTGACTCACGCCAAGAATTGAACGCCATGAGCGCTTCCATGCTTTTCACGCCCTTCCAAGTCGGTGCCCTGACGCTTCCCAACCGCATCATCATGGCACCGATGACGCGCAGTCGCGCCCAGCGCCCTGGCAATGTACCGACCCCGTCCACTGCGATCTACTACGCGCAGCGAGCCACCGCAGGTCTGATCATCAGCGAAGGCTCCCAAATTTCCGCCCAGGCAGTGGGCTACATTGACACGCCCGGTATCCACTCGGCCGAGCAGGTGGCAGGCTGGAAGCTGGTCACTGAAGCGGTTCATGCTGCCGGCGGCCGCATCTTCCTTCAGCTATGGCACGTGGGAGCCATCTCACATCCGTACTTTCACAACGGAGCCCTGCCGGTGGCACCTTCCGCCGTGAAGCCCACGGCCACCGCCTTCACGGGCAACGGCATGGAAGAGGTGCCTACGCCTCGCGCCCTCGACACCCACGAGGTGAAAGCCATCGTGGAGGACTTCCGCCAAGCAGCCAAGAATGCTCAAGCCGCTGGCTTCGACGGCGTTGAAGTCCACGGTGCCAACGGCTTCCTCATCGACCAGTTCCTGCAAAGCGGCACGAACCTGCGTACAGACGAATACGGCGGCAGCCTTGAGAATCGCGCCCGCTTTGCACTTGAAGTGGTGCAGGCCGCAGTAGATGTGTTTGGAGCCGACCGCGTGGGCTACAAGATGTCCCCGAGTGCGAACCTGGGCGGAATCTCAGATGCGGACCCACTGGCTACCTTCAGCTATCTGACTGGGCAGCTTGAACGCTTCGGGCTGGCGTACCTGCATGTGATGGAGGCGCTGCCTGGCCATTTCATGGCCCCTAAAGAAAGCAAGGGGCCGATAGCGCCCGCTCTGCGCAAGATCTTCACCGGCCCATTTATCCTTAATGGGGGCTACACCAAAGAAGTAGCAGAACGCGCATTAAGTTTGCATGAAGCAAACCTCATTTCATTCGGCGTGCCGTTCATCGCAAACCCGGATCTGGTGGCGCGCTACCGGACCGATACCCCGCTCAGCCAGGCAGATCCCAGCACGTTCTACGGTGGTACGGATAAAGGCTACGTGGACTACCCGTCATCTGAATAACCAGCGTGCAGAAAGCTGACGTGTGCTGCAAGCCCTGAAGGCTGATGACTTGATGGGAGGTCGTTACGCACCACGGGAACCAGACGCTGCGTGCTGAACCCCCATCATCGCAGCGCCATGCTTCCCATATTCACACCAGCGCCGCCACCGGTGCAGGCATCGCCGCTGCGTACTTGCCAATCGCCGACAAGACCGCCTGCGCTTCGTCCTTGATGCGCAGCACTTTGTCCCGCGCATCCTGCGTCAAGGACACGCTGTGGCGAGCGTCCTGCAAAATATCTTCGATGTGCTTGACCGCGTCCTGCGTCAGTTGCTGGGTGTCTTTCACCACCCGGGCAATCTCGCTGGTCGATGAACTGGTGCGCTCTGCCAGGTTGCGTACTTCATCGGCCACCACCGCAAAGCCCCGGCCGTGCTCCCCTGCGCGCGCCGCTTCGATCGCTGCATTCAAGGCCAGCAGATTGGTACGATCGGCAATGGCGCGAATGGTCTGCACGATTGCCGTGATGCGTGCCGAGTTCGCCCCCAGGGTCTGGATGTTCACGCTGGCTTCTTCGATGCGTTCGGCCATGTGCCGGATCTCGTCGGCAGTCTGGTTGATGCTGCTGACGCCATCGGCGTACAGGGATTCCGATTCCTGCGAGGTCTGGTAGGCCAGCTTGGCGCTTTCGGCGTTCTGCGCCTCCTGGATCACCTGATTGCTGACGTCGTAGGCGAACTTGATCACCGACACCACGCGCCCGGAACAATCCAGCACCGGGTTGTAGCTGGCCTGCAGCCAGCACGTGGAACCATCGCTGCGAATGCGCTGGATGCGCCCGGAATAGAACTCGCCTTGCTTCAGCTGTTGCCACAAGGTGGCGTATTCAGGGCTGCGGGCATAGGCCTCGTTGCAGAAGATACGGTGATGGGCACCCACCACCTGTTCAAGCGAATAACCGGTAGCCGCCAGGAAGTTTTCGTTCGCATCCACAATCACGCCGTCGGCCGTGAATTCGATCACGGCCATCGACCGGGTAATTGCCGACAGACGTGCCTTGGTGGCTGCTTCAGCCTTCACACGCGCCGTAATATCGGTGGCAAACTTGATCACGCCAACCACGTTACCCGCAGCATCAAGCAAGGGGTTGTAGGTGGCTTCAAGCCACAGGTAGCTGCCGTCGCGTGTCACGCGGCGCACACGGCCAGCATAGAACTCACCCCGGCGCAGTGCAGCCCAGAACTCGGTGTACTCGGCGCTGGCCGCATAGTCCTTGTCGCAGAATTCATGATGGCGCTTGCCGATCAAGTCGTCGCCATGCTCGTAACCCAAGGCATGCGCCACGTTCTCGTTGGCGGCCGTGACGCAACCGGTCAGATCGAATTCAATCACCGCTGTAGAGCGATCCAGCGCAGTACGAACCGCGTGTTGGCGTTGAACCTTGACCTGCAGATCTTCGATCTTGCGCTTGCCCGTATTTCCGAACATAGAGTCCCCTGACCACTTGAGCGCGATGCGCACGTTGCTGGCGACATCGCAGCAACGCGCTATCCCCGACACGAGGATTCATGCGCGTGAAAACAAGTCTAAGTCGGGGTTCGGGCAGGGAGTCTGACGTGTTCTGACAATGCGTTGCGGCCATGTTGCGCTGCGTTGCAACGATGCCGAAAGGCCATGCATCACGGGTCGAAAGACCCGTGAAAAAACCTGGGATTCGCCCGTCAGGGCAACACGGGAAACACGGTTCGCGTCGTCTTGTCGAGCGTCAGGAACGGGACTGTCGGTGCCATGCTCTGCGTCACCAAGCCGGCATCGAGCACGGCATCGCCAACCGTTACTTCCTGCGTGTCGGACAAGCTTCTGTCAACGATCCAGGGGGCCAGGCGCATGGCATGCGCTGCTGCCAGCGTCACACTGCTTTCACCGGTGACCACGTACGCACCCGGGCAACGCTGCGATGCCTGCCATACCGGTGACCCGTCCGGTGCGCCGATTCTGGGGGCCTGCCAGCTGTGGGTCAGATGTACGCGTCCCAGGTGCGGGAAGGTGCGCAAGCCTTGCAGCACCATCTCACCCATCGAATCCAGCGATGCACCCGCCAAGCCGGCATCTTCCACCGCATCACCAAAGCAGATGCTGCCGTCATTGAATTGGCGCACCGTGTTGGTCGGATAAGGCAGGAACGGCGCAATCGGCTGGCTCAGCAGCACGCGACCGCCACGCTGCCGGAACACAGGCATCAACATGCCGACATGGGCGGCCAGGCGTCGATTGTCCAGCCCGGCGGCCAGCACGATCTTGCGCGCCCGCCACACACTGGTGGCCGTGCGAAGTTGGAAAGTACCCTGCAGATGACGGATCGACCCCACGTGCTGATCCTGGTGAATCACCACGCCACGCTGCTGGCAGCAGATACGCAATGCGCGCAACAGTTCAGCAGGGTCGACCTGGCCATCCATGGCCGTGAAGCTCGCACCCACGACCTCGGGTCCGATCTCGGGCAGTCGAGCCTTCAGCGATTGCCGGTCCAGCATCTCGAACGGATAGTCGCCATCCACGCTGTCTTGCAGCGCTTGCATCAGCTGGCCGCGACGTTGCAGGTCTTCGTCGGAAAAACAGAAGAAAAATCCGCCGGGCTGCTGCAACAGCGGCCCAATCCCGGCCTCATCACACAATGCGCGATCAAAGCGCGACCACTGTCTGACCGATTCACGGCGCCAGCGTGCCTGTGCAGGCCCGCCCGCTGCTTTGCCCTGAACCCAGATCAGCGAAGAATTGCTGTGCGACGGGTCTGCCTCCAGCTCGCTTTCGTCGAGCACGGCAACCTGTGCACCCTGGCGAGCAGCGCCATAGGCAATGGACAGCCCTACGATGCCACCACCAACCACCAGTATGTCCGGAACGTTCGGCATATCGCTCATCCGGCAACACCACCTGTACGACCGCTGTCGACACGATGGCTTGGTTGTTCAATGCCCCGATCTTGGGCGTCGCGGGAATGTCGGTCAACCGACAAAATCTGACGACGCAGCCATAAAGATGGGAAGCAGATCATCCGCCAAGCCCCTGCCCCTCTGGCACGCGAAATACATGAAGTTTCAATAAAACGCAGACCGCGCGAGTGTGACAGAACCGTTGTCACCCTTGCCGTGGCACCACACTGACGAGTAGACAAGCGTTCGCCCCTTTCAAGACCGGTAATCGTTGTCGGACGATTCGATCAACTGCAAGGCGGCCTTCCAGGCCATCTGCATGATCTCGGGCGATTCTTCGCGGTTGAACTGCGAGGCCGTCAATTGGCGAACCGCTTCCGAGGGCAAGCGCAGCTTCACGCCACCTGACAGTGCCTGAACCTGCGCCTGGCAGGCACGTTCAAGAAAATAGATTTCGTGGAAAGCCTCGGCCACATTGCCGCCCCCCACGAGCAGGCCATGATTGCGCAGGATCATCGCCTTGTGCGGCCCCAGGTCATTGACCAGCCGGACCTTCTCGGCCGGGTTCAGCGCAATGCCTTCGTAGTCGTGATAGCCCAGTTTGCCGTAGAACTTCAGCGCGTGCTGGCTGATCGGCATCAGGCCATCTTCCATCGCCGACACGGCGATGCCGGCAGCGGTATGGGTATGGATCACGAAACTCAGGTCCGGGCGCGCCATGTGCACGGCGGAATGAATCGTGAACCCCGCCGCGTTGACCCGAAAGCGCGACGGATCGGACTCTGCACGCGGGTCGATGACCTTGCCCACATGATCGATCTTCACCAGGTCCGACGCCCGCATCTTCTCGAACAGCACGCCGTAGCGATTGATCAGGAAGGTGGGATGCTCGCCCGGCAGCTTGGCCGTGATGTGCGTGTCGATCAGATCGGTCATGCGGAAATGCGCGATCAGGCGATACAGTGCCGCCAGTTCGATGCGAATACGCGCCTCGTCGGCCGACATGTCGGTTGCGGGCGAAGGGGAAGTCGGGGATGACATGGTCGCTCTGAAAACCAGAAGTGGTATGCGCCAGATTGGACTATTTCACCGGCCCGGACAATCGCAAAACTGCGAATGATTGACCTTGACTAATCCGCGCAAGGCTGCGCAATTGCATCAGGTGGACAGCTTGTTCGCGAACTGGCCGACAGCACTGACAACCTTCTGCGCACCATCCTGAATGTCGACAATCACTTCGCCCGCTTGCGCCGACAGCTCAAGCCCCTGCTGCGCCTGCAGCTTGCCCTTTTCGATGATGTCCACCGCCTGTTCGGCCAACTTCTGGTTCTGCAATACGACACCCACGATTTCTTCCGTGGCCTGGGTGGTACGCGAGGCCAGCTGACGCACTTCGTCTGCCACCACGGCAAATCCACGGCCCTGCTCACCCGCGCGCGCTGCTTCGATCGCCGCGTTCAGCGCCAGCAGATTGGTCTGGTTCGCAATGCCGCTGATGCTCTTGATGATGGTGCCGATAATCTGCGACTGGCGATCCAGCGCCGCAATACCTTGCGCAGCAGCTTCCATCTCATCGGCCAGTGCGCGCATCACATCGACGGTTTCCTGTACCACGCTGCTGCCCCGCTTGGCTGCGGCATCGGTGTTCTGCGAGGTGCTGTAGGCAATGTCCGCCGCTTCAACAACGGCCAGTTCGTGGTTCACCTGATCGGTGACGACGGTTGCGAACTTCACGACCTTGTACAGGCGATTGTGGGTATCGGAAATCGGGTTGTAGCTGGCTTCGAGCCAGACCGTGTTGCCGTGACCATCGACGCGCTTGAAGCGGTCTGCCACGAATTCACCACGGCGAAGTTTTTCCCAGAACTGCTGATACTTCGCAGAGTTCGCCTCTTCCGGATCGCAGAACATGCGGTGGTGCTTGCCGATGATCTGGTTCTGGGTATAGCCCATTGCCTTCAGGAAGCGGTCGTTCGCGGTCAGTACCTCGCCAGCCAGGTTGAATTCAATGACGGCCGTCGATCGCTGCAGGGCTTCAATCAGGTTTTCGTGTTCGCGCGCGCTTTCGATCGTCCGGGTCAGATCGCTGGCGTAGACCGAGATGCTCCTGACCTGCCCGCCATGTCCGCGAACCGGTTGCAAGATCGCCCGCAACCACGATTCACCCGAATCACCTCGTTCGATCTGCAATGCACCGGCCCAGTGCTTTCCTTCACGGATCGCGCTGCGCATGCGCTCGAAATGTTCGGTATTGCGCTCGGTGCTTGGCACCAGATCGACCAGCTCGCGGCCAATCAAGCGGTCGGCGGAATGACCCATTTCCCGTTCGAAGTTCTTGTTGGCGGAAACCAGTTTTCCCTGCGGATCGAGGCTGATGAACAGCATCTCGTTGTCCAGGCTTTCACGCACCTGCAACATGGATGACAGCTCTTCTTTGAGCGTCTCAACTTCTTGCTTCAAACGTCGATTGAAAAACATTGGCCGAATCTCGATACACGTGCCGACGGATGACCTGGAGCGCAGCAAACGCTATGAGAATCGCCGCCGCTCAAGCCGGTTTTTGTTCGTTCAGCAAGCCCGACGCATCGTCAAATCGCCAGGAAGAAGCCCCCTTGGCCGACAAGCACGGTGCACAGATATTGCCGTGGCAGGACTACCAATCGGACACCCCGCAGCAACAAACTATCACATCTGCACCGGCCCGCCAGAGCCGTTCACGAGCGTTACAGAGCACGCGCGAACTGGTGGGAGAACACCCTGCTTTTCTGCGTTTTAGCGGTTCTGACACGGATATTTCTGTCGCTCTTCGACAACATTCTGCGGATGGCATCAAGCCGAAATACGGGCGTCGATATTCATGCGCGGGGTAAGCGATGCAGGCATCGGGTCGAACAGCACAAAAGCAAAAATGCCCACAATCCGAAAGATTGTGGGCATCGTCATCAACCGTGTAGATCGACTCAATCAAACCGATCTACACGCCGATACCTGCTTCGTCCAATACCTTGTCCGATACGTCCTTAATAGTGGACGACGCTACGAATCGACTTGCCTTCGTGCATCAGATCGAAGGCATCGTTGATCTGTTCCAGCGGCATGGTGTGCGTCACGAACGGTGCCAGCTGGATCTTGTCTTCCATCGCGTCTTCAACCATGCCGGGCAGCTCGGAGCGACCCTTCACGCCGCCAAACGCCGAGCCCTTCCAGGTACGGCCGGTGACCAGCTGGAACGGACGCGTCGAGATTTCCTGACCCGCGCCGGCCACGCCGATCACAATCGACTGACCCCAGCCACGGTGCGCGCTTTCCAGTGCGGCGCGCATCACGTTGACGTTGCCGATGCACTCGAAGGTGTGATCCAGGCCCCAGCCCGTCATTTCCACCAGCACTTGCTGGATCGGCTTTTCATGGTCGTTGGGGTTCACGCAATCGGTGGCACCGAAGACCTGGGCCAGACCGAACTTCGACGGGTTGGTGTCGATCGCAATGATGCGCCCGGCCTTCGCCTGACGCGCGCCCTGTATCACGGCCAGACCAATGCCGCCCAGACCGAACACGGCCACCGTGTCGCCCGGCTGCACCTTGGCGGTATTGTGTACCGCGCCAATACCCGTGGTCACACCGCAACCCAGCAAGCAGACGTGTTCGGGGTTGGCAGCGGGGTTGATCTTGGCCAGCGACACCTCGGCAACCACGGTGTATTCGCTGAAGGTGGAGCAACCCATGTAGTGATACAGCGGCTCGCCGTTGTACGAGAAGCGGCTGGTGCCATCAGGCATCACACCCTTGCCCTGGGTGGCGCGAACGGCCACACACAGATTGGTCTTGCCGGACTTGCAGAACAGGCACTCGCGGCACTCTGCGGTGTACAGCGGAATGACGTGGTCACCCGGCACCACGCTGGTCACGCCTTCGCCCACTTCCACCACAATGCCGGCACCTTCGTGGCCCAGCACGACGGGGAACAGGCCTTCCGGATCGTCACCCGACATCGTGAACGCGTCGGTGTGGCAGACGCCCGTGTGGGTGATCTTGATCAGGACTTCGCCCGCGCGCGGGGGAGCCACATCGATCTCGACGACTTTCAAAGGCTGGCCGGGGCCGAATGCTACTGCTGCACGTGATTTCATAAATGATTCCGATATAACTCAGGGACAGAGGGGGCTGACGAGGAATCAGTCAGCGAAGGTAGGAGCGCACCAATGACACGGCATCGTCGATCGACGCCCGCTGTGCATCGGTTTCGCCCAGCGGCAGGAATTCCTCGCGCAGGTGGCTTTCCAGCACACCCGCCATCAGACCGTTGACTGCGCCACGAACGGCGGCGATCTGCTGCAGCACCGGGCCACACGCCTCGCCGCTTTCCAGAGCCCGCTCAAGCGCGTCGATCTGGCCGCGCAAACGACGCACCCGCGTCAACGCACGCTTTTTCTCTTCAGGACTATGGGGCAAGGAATGCACCTATACATATACTCACAGGGAGTATAGAACATACATGGGGGGAGTATCCAGCCGCTGGTACATCCTTGGTCTGATCTGCCTTCTGACAGACGCGATGCACCGGCGTATGACCTTGCTGAATGACCCAGCTGAATCAATCTGCCGAATACACCAGCGACACCCCCACCTTCGCCGCCCCCAGTCGCGCCTCGTAATAGCCCGGCCGCGAGGTGTCGAACGGCACACTCAGCGTGCCGGTCGTGACAATCGCCCCCTTGGGCACAGTGATGCCACGACGACGAAGTTCGCTGAACAGGAACGTCAGCGACAGGAAAGGCTGGGTGCGTTTGTCACCCGCCAGCGACCCGCCCAGGCGCTCGTCATCCTTCCAGATACCGGCTTCATCTTCGAATCGTGCATCTGGCGAAAACGCCACGGCCTCACCCTGGATGAACGCGTGGAACCCGGCGTTATCTGCCACGAAACTGGGATAACTCACGGCCTTGCGATCGACAAAGCGGCTGCACACCACTTCGATCGCCACAAAGGCGCTGTCGATCATCGTGGCCGCGTCGAAGTCCTCGTCAGCCGGCGACACGTCACGCGAAAAGCGCACCGCCACTTCCGTTTCCAGCGTGGCGCTCGCACCGGCCGGCAGCGTAACGACCGTGCCCGACGGAAACACCCGTGCCTGCGTCAGACATCCAGTCACCGCAGGATTGGGCAGCTCGCCGCGCAGACCCGCCGGCGACGCACCCGCGATCTTCCAGCCCACCTGCGGATCGTCAAGCCCGGCCACCATCAAAGACTGCGCGATGTAGGCCTCATCGAACGAAGGCGGACGCTCGGACGCAGGCAAGTCGGTCAGCAGTTCCCCGGTGCGCGAGGCGTTTGCCAAGCGAGCAGCAGGCAATGCCGGGTCGAAAGTTGTTTCGGGGCGTGTGTCGAGCGTCTTGTCAGTCATGCCAGTCCTGTCGAAAAAATCGGTTCTGCGGATGCATCCCTCTGCCATTACAGCTGGGCGGATGAGGTCAGCGTTTTTGCTGCCACCATTATCGGGAACAAACGATGACAGCAATCGGCAGGATACTGCGGTGGCCAGGTTCCAACCCATGCAGCGTGGCGACGGCGCGTTGCCAAGATCGCCATCAGCACGACGCTTGTCCACCTGGCAAGCGGCACGACGCGCGTGGTTTCGATCAGCGCATCAACGATCAGACATCAATAGAAGAACTCGCTCGCGTCGAAGGTTTCGCGCGGGAACATGTTCTGCCAGATCATGTCTTTCTTGGCCGCCACCAGTGGGAAATGTCCTTTCCATTCCTGGGTCAAGGTTGCCTGCTCGAAGCCCTTGCGCATCTCGACCATGCCCTGGCGATACTGGTCGACGGTAGACCACTTTTCAGTCACGGTGCGCTGCAGGAACGCCTTGAGCTTCTCGGGCACCTTGGCCACTTTGCAATCAAAGGCCACCTTCACGGCAAGCTTGTGCTCGGCCATCTTCTCAGTGACGGGTTCGGCCTCACCAAACGTGCAAACCGTTCGCTTCTGCGCGTCTTTCTGGCTGCGGAACATGGCGATGACATCGGGTTCGATTGCCTTCTTGCCAGCATCATCCAGACTCAGCTGCTTCAGAAACACCCCGGCCAACTGGGTCGGATAAATTTCGTCGGTGTTCACCATCTTGGCCACGTCGATGAAATTCGGTGAGAAACCGCCCGCAATACGATTGGCGCGCAAGTAATCGTTCAGTGCGGTCATGGCGGTGGTGTCGGTGACGACCAAGGTCTTGAAGAACAGATCCGTCACATATTGCGGACTGCGCGGTTCCGCTGCATGGGCAGCAGGCCCAGCGAGAAAAACGACCGCAACGAGGGTTCGGATGAGGTTCACTGTCATATCTTGCTTCCCGGGTTTGATAGCGTCAGCGCAACGCCTTTGAAACGCTGAAATCTTCTGCGCGATTCTGCAAAGAGAGAATCTGGTTTCCAGCGTGTTTAAAAAAATCCGCCCGAAGACACGCAACAACGCCCGCCCTCAGGCGTGTCAGCGCGATGACGCCGAAACGTCATTTAAATAGATGGTTTTTATAGCCGTGGTAATACAATGCGTCATTTGCAGCACTGCCGCAAATGCAAAAACAAGTGCCCGATTATGCCTGGACAGGCACGCAGCAAAAGATCAGCCCGAATATTAATAAAAAATGGTGCCATCCAGAGAATGGCACCATCAAAATATTCGATTATTCAACGCCTGCAAGTGCGCAGGCCGCAAAAATCAGTCGGGATACGCCAGCCGCAGTTCCTGTTGAACCAACTCCTCAAGCTGCGCATAGCCAAAGTTCACCAGCGGTTTGCCGTTCACAAAGAACCCGGGCGTGCGGGTCACGTTCAAGGTCTTGGCATCGGCCATGTCCTGATCGATCACCGCCTTCACGGCGGGCGCATCCACATCGACGCGGGCCTTGGCCAGATCAAAAGACGTGCCCTTCAAGAAGCCCCAGATGCGTTCCGGTTCAGGCCGGCTGTGGGATGCCCACGCGTCCTGGTTGTTCAGCACGATTTCCGTCACGGGAATGAACAGGTTCTGCGCCTGCGCCGCCACCAGAATCTTGGCGGCCAATTCAGACCCATGATGGAATGGCACGAAGCGCACCACCAGTTGCACGCGGCCTTTCTCGGCATCGACCAGCTTCTTCACCATCGGATAAAACGCGCGGCAGGTTTCGCACGCCGGGTCGAAGAATTCGGTGATCTTCACCTTTGCCGTAGACGGCCCATAAGTCGGTGAATGACTGCGGTTGAATACCGGGCTGTTCTGCTGCGCAAGCTGTTGCTGGGCCTTGGCCTGCTGACGCTGGTAGGTGAACACCCCCAGGATGAACGCGAGCAATACCACTGCGCCCGCGAGGATGAAAACGGTTTTCTTGCGTGTCATGAAGATGCCTTACGTTTGGCTGCCCACAGAAGCAGCACGATCAAAGAGAACGCGACCAGGGAAAGCAGCGGAATGGTGATGAACCCCGCCAATTGCAGATCGACTTTTGCGCAGGAACCGGCGGCCCCGCAGGGCTGCAAACCGGTCGGAATTAGGCCGATGTACAGCAGGCAGTGATAAACAGCCAGCAGCCAGCCAATGACCGCCAGCGGCTGCGCGTAGCGAATGCAGCGCACATCATCGGTGTAGGTGCCAATGCCCAGAATCAGCACCAGCGGGAACATGGCAATGCGCTGATACCAGCACAGCACGCAAGGGGTGAAGTCCATCAGCTCGCTGAGAAACAGCGCGCCAAGCGTCGATACCAACGCGATCAGCCAGCTGAACAACAGGAACGACCACCATGGGTTTGCGGGCAACGACGGCGAAGGTGTCGCCGGTTGCCGGGGGAGTGATTGGGACATCATCCAAGCTCGGAAAATCAGTAATCCCGCCTGGTCTTCAGACCAGGCGGCCAACTGGGGCAGGTGATGCGGCATTCGACCGTGATGGAATCGAGCACACGCTCACACGCGCCAGAAAACGGGATTACAAGATTGGCGGCTTGAAGTCGGGCGGCGTGTCGGCGCTGAGATAGCCGACAGCAGAAGTGGGCGGCGCTTGCCGCGTGGGGACTACAACCGGCTGGATACGCTCACTCGCCAGCAAACCGGGAGCATGGCAACCGTGGCACAGCTGGCAAGCATCGCACTGCACACCCAGCGTGCAGGCAGCAAGCCCGAATGCTTCGCACTGAATACCGCTTGAAGCGGCTTCAGCGTCTGTCTGGACATGCGCCAGCGTGACCGCATCACCCTTTTGCCAGGCAGCCGCCATCGCCCCGACTGGAAAGCCGAGTTGTGCGATGAGCAATGCGAAGCACAGCAGGAAGGAGAAACAGCGCATGAAGTCCTGATCGTTCGCAGCGTCAATCTAGCGAACTGAGGGCACCAGTTTACTTGAGCGTTTCACATACTTGTTCTGCCGATCCGCAAGGCTGGATATAACCCCCCAAGGCCTTGCGCTTGCGTTTGCCACCCTGAGTCAGGGCGTACCGCCGCACTGATCGTCAGGCTCAATCCCAACGATCGATCGTGTATTCCATCACCCCGGTCGAACTGGTCACACGCACCCGGTTACCCGCGCTGTTTCCACTGATGCGAATGCCGCACGCCGATGCCGACTCCCGCCCCTGCAACGCACCGGCTTTCGAGTAGGCCTCGATCGTCGCCCGGATCGGATACAGCTCGGACCGCAGAATTTCAGGGAACAGACTCAAGCCCGGTTCGCTGGAATCCACGGCACCATCAATGATGAAAATCACGCTCTTGCCCTGGTACTCGTGGCCGCCGTTCCACATCGACGGCTGAAGCGTCACCGCAGTCACCTTGCGGTAACCCTCAGACGGCATGCCCCACTGCGACGACGGCGAACCGTTGTGATACACGTACCAAGACACCGGATTGCGAACGCTGTTGCTGTCCCATTGCAGGATCGGCGGCGCATCTGCATTCACCGCAGTCAGCAGCGCGCACCAGTTCATGTTGTCGCTCAGCAGGAACTCGATCTGCTCGGCAGTGGGCAGCACTGTGCGCTGGAACTTTGCCCAGGTGATCACGCCCGCATCACTCGTCATCGCGGCAGGTTGTGTCTTGCCTTTCGGAATCAGGTGACCGAACACGCCCTTGCCCGATGCCGCAGGTTTATCGGCAGGCTGCCATATCGTCTGTATCTCATCCAGCTTGGCAAAGCGGCGCGCCAGGCTTGGCTCCAGCCCCAATTCCGCAATGACCTTCTCGCCTTGCGCAATGTTGCCGGCAGTCGCTGCCACCTGCGGCCGCTGATATTGCAGTGGATGCATCTTCGCGGCAAAGCGGGCCTTTACATCGTCAAACGCCATGCCGCTGGCAATATCTTCCAGCAGGGTGCCGATCATCGAACTGCGCGGCGTGCAGAACCCGACAGGTGCCGACGCAACCGCCCGCCACATCAGCGCATCGCGTTGACGACCGTGCGTGCTGTCATGCTGAGTACGCACCTGGTGCAGCCACTCGCCAGCACCCAGCACCTTCTCACTGCGATACAAGGATTCTGAACGCAGCAGGCCCAGGGCAGCATTGATCGTGTCCGCATTGAAGTCAGCCAGACCGCGTTGCAAGGTGCCCAAGTCCTGCAACTTCAGGCTGACGGCGGCACGCAGACGCGCGTTGTTCATGGACCTGCGCATGGCGGTCGGTACCGGCACCGAGAAATGCGACCAGCCTCCCTTCGTGGCCAAGCCCAGGTCGGTGGCATTGGTCATGAACACGCCAGTGATTCTGGCTTGCTTTACTTGAGTCGCCATCAAACGCGCACTCGGCCCATACTCGCCATCGTGATCCGACGGCCACAAGACCGACGTGATCTCGCCGTCATCTTCCACACGCACCAAGCCACCAAAACGCTCGATGAAGTGACGGCAGCACGCGCAGTTGTGCTCCTGCCGATTGCGCGCGTCGAAACCCGACAGATACAGATCAAACAGCCCGTCGGTGGCAACCGTCAGAATCTGCGATGCCTGAGCTTCCACCATGCGGGCAAAGTGCCTTTGCACCACGGTATTGAAATGATCGAACAGCGCGTTGTCGATAGTCTGTGTAGAAGTAGTCTGCATAACACGTGCTTTTGAAATTTATTGCTTGGAACCCAACAGCATCAGAGCATCAAGCCCCGGCAGCCTGCGCCTTGTCACGACGCGCAATCACAATGCCGCCAATCAGCAAGGCAGCGCCGATGACGCCGTAAGCACCACCGAAAATGAGCACCATGAAGAAAGCCGCCGCAGCACTGCCGTGATCGCCACTGGTTGCCTGTGTGTTTTCAACGATGGCGATCACAATCATCGCGGGCAAGGACAACAGGAACAGAATGCCTGCTGTCTTCAAGCCGTTGCCGATGCGCTGCTGCAGTCTGGCCATGCGCAATAGCCAGAACAATGAAAGCGCGAACACCACGACTTGAACGACACTGATGAATTTCATGCCGCTCGGTGGCATGCCGCCCCACCGGTCTGCCGCGAGTAGCAGCGTGGAGACGACAGGGTTTGCAGCGTAGGCAATCAGAAAAGCGAGTGCCAGGGTACCAGCCCAGATCAAGGCCGGATGGTGACGGGAAACAGTCATGATGTGCCAGCCGATTCAATATGAAAAATGCAAATACTTGCATTCAAATATCAACTTCTGATTCAACACCAGCGCAGGATATTTGCTGGACGACAGCGATGAAACCCACTGTCGCAGTCGCAGCCCCTGGGGCTGGCGGGCACCAAACGTACACCACCACGCTTGGTACCGGCCACCCCCGTAATATCCTGTTTCGCTGGAATCGAATACCGACTGGCCGCCAGCATGCCTCGGGCTGCATCGCCCTTGGCAGCCGGCATCAATGCGATCGCAGATCCGACAGGAACTTCTGCGCACGCGCGCTTTGGGGTGTCGAGAAGAACGCATCGGGACTTCCGGTTTCAACAATAGCGCCGTGATCCATGAACCAGACGCGGTCCGCCACTTCACGTGCGAATCCCATTTCATGGGTCACACACATCATGGTCATACCCTCGCGCGCGAGCTGCTTCATGACCTGCAAGACCTCACCGACCATTTCAGGATCAAGCGCGCTGGTCGGCTCATCGAACAGCATCGCGGGTGGGTCCATGGCAAGCGCACGGGCGATGGCCACACGCTGCTGCTGGCCGCCCGACAACTGGCCGGGATAAGCATCCACTTTTGCGGCCAGCCCTACCCGATCCAGCAACGCCACCGCGCGCTCGCGCGCTTCCCGTTTTGACTTGCGCAGCACGGTGGTGGGCGCAAGCGCAATGTTCTCGGCCACTGACAAGTGCGGGAACAGATTGAAGCTCTGGAATACAAACCCCACCTGGCTGCGGAAACGGTTGATGTCGATGCCCGGCGCGTTCACGTCCTTTCCATCGAACTCGATCGTGCCGTCCTGGATCGACTCCAGTCGATTGACCGTGCGGATCAGTGTCGACTTCCCCGACCCCGATGGCCCGCACACCACGACCACCTCGCCACGCGCCACCTGCGCATCGATGTTGGCCAGGGCCTGGTAAGCGCCATACCACTTGCTCACCTGTTTGAATGCAATCATCGGTGGCTTGCTTGTGTTGGAAGTCATGAGTGTCTCGGTTCAGGATCGGGCGGGTGTGTCACTGACGGCAGACGCGACGATCAATGCAGGCTTGACCGGCGCGACCACACCCGCTCGACGACGCGCAATGCGACGCTCCAATTCCCGGGCAAGCTGCGTCAGCGCAAAGCACAGAATGAAGTAGGTCGCAGCCAGAATGGCGTAGACCTCGAAGGGTTTTGTCAGCAGCGTGCTGTTGACCTGGCTGGCAGCAAACGTCAGTTCGTTCACCCCGATCACATAACCCAGGGAGGTCTCTTTGATGGTGGATACGAACTGGCTCAGCATGGCTGGCACCATGTTGTAGAGCGCCTGAGGCAGCACCACCTTGCGCATGGTCTGCCCGTAGCTCAGACCCACTGCACGGGCGGCCTCGGCCTGTCCGCTGGGCAAGCCTTCGATGCCGGCACGGACCACTTCCGCCAGATAGGCCGCCTGATAGATCACCAGCGTGATCAGCATGGTGCTGAAGCCACTTACCGCGTGCCCGGTCAGCAACGGCAGGAAGAAGTAGATCCAGAAGATGAACATCAACAAGGGCACGCCACGCACCAGATACACCAAGGTGGTTGCAGGCCAGCGCAGCCATGCAAAGGGGCTCATGCGCGCCAGTGCAATCACAACGGAGATCGGAAACGCCAGCGCAATCCCCAGCACCGACAGCGCAAAGGTCAAGGCCAGGCCACCGATCGGTCCGTTCGGATACTGGCCGACCAGCAGCAACAGTCCGTGGTCCCGCAGAATCGAGAAAATGTCGCTCATGTCATCGAGTCCGAATACGGTAGCGTTGCTCAAGTGCTGCGCCACCCGCCATGATCAGCAGCGAGACGGCCAGATAGATCACCGTGGACAGCAGGTACACCTCGATGGTGCGAAATGATTGGCTCTCGATCTCGCGGGTGACGTAAGTGAGTTCCGCCACACCGATCGCCATCGCCAGGCTGGTGTTCTTGAAAATGAGCACGGTGTGGTTGACCATCGTCGGCAAGGCAATGCGCGCGGCCTGCGGCAGAATCACCAGTCGCGCGGCGTTCAGATAGCTCAGACCCAGCGCCCGTGAGGCCTCGTACTGCGCACGCGGAATGGCGCGCAAGCCACCCCGCAAATCCTCAGACAGATAGGCAGCCATGCACAGCCCCACGGCAATGACGGCGAACATGAATTCACCCCCGACCGCGTTGGCCCACATCTGCACACTTTCTGGCAACAGGCTGGGGATGCCGAAGTACCACAGGAAAATCTGCACCAGCATCGGCACGTTCTGGTGGTACTCGACATAGGCAGCAACCGCCATTTTGCAAAGGCGGCTATCGGTCATCCGCAACAGGGCAAGCACGGTCCCCAACACCGCAGCCAGCAGCCACGCCAACGCGGTGAGTTCCAGCATGGTGATCACCCCCTGGACGATCCATTGCGGATAGTCGCCACGGGCAAGCACAGAGAAATCCAGATCCAGCTTCATCGCTACGCTTCCGGTCGCGGTTCTCGGCATTCGCAAGGCAGCGCACACGCATGCCTTGCGAGATCTTTATCAGCCCTTGATGGGTGCGATCTGAAACTCACGACGCATGCCGTATGGGCTGCTGGCACCCAGCCACTTGTCGAAGATGGCGGTGGCCGCGTTCGACTGATCCAGTTTGCGAAGCGCGCCATTGACCTGCTCGATCAACGCGGCCTCGTCCTTGCGCATGCCAATGCCCCAGGCCTCCAGCATCAGCGGCTTCTCGACGATGTCGATGGGCGTGGTGTTCTCGGCCTGCTGCTTGTACTTGACCAGCACAAGCTCGGAAAGCGCCAGCCCGTCGACCTTGCTCAGTTGCAAGGCCAGGAAGGCCGCAGGCGCATCCTGGAAGGTGACGGGTGAGGCAGTGGGAATCGCCTTGCGCACGCCCATCTCGGACGTAGACCCCTTGATGGCACTGACACGCTTGCCGCCCAATTCATCGAGCGTCTTGATGCCCGAATTGCGGCGCACGGCCACCTTTTGCAGGCTGGCGAAATAGCTGTCGCTGTAAGCGATCTGCTGGGCACGTTCCGACGTCCAACCCAGGTTGGCCGCCAGGATGTCGACACGCCCCTGTTGAAGCTCGGTGATGCGGGCAGGCACTGCCACCAGACGCAGTTCAAGCTTCACGCCCAGGCTGTCTGCGATGGCCTTGCAGAAATCCACGTCGTAGCCCTGAATCTCGCGGGTTTGCGGGTTCGGGAAACTGAACGGCTCGGCCGTACCCAGCGTGCCGCATACCAAAGTGCCTTTTGCCTTGATGTCGGCCAACTGGTCGGCCGACGCCGCATGACCGAACAGGGTCAGACAAAGTGCGGTGGCTCCGCTAAAAAAGAATCGACGCATGGTGTTTGTCTCCGATTTCTGTTTGTTATTGGCAGTGCAGGGGAACGATCAGTGCACGATCAGCGCGTGCAATCCTTGACCGCGTTTGCGATGGCAAGACATCCGGCATCGATCTCTTCCAAAGACGTCGCAAACGACAGCCGAAGATGTGAGGGCAAGCCGTAAGACGCGCCATCGATCGTGGCGACGCCTACGTGTTCGAGCAGATAGCGCATCACGTCGACATCGTTGTTCAGTACGTCCCCAGCCGGTGTGCGACGACCCAGCAGCCCCGCTACGCTCGGGAAGACATAGAACGCGCCGTCGGGGGCCGTGCAGGAAAAATCGTCGATCGCATTCAGCCCGGCAACGATGCGATCGCGTCGCTCGGCAAAGCGCACAACCGCGTCGCTTACACACTGCTGCGGCCCTTCCAGCGCAGCCACCGCTGCGGCCTGGCTGGCTGAACACGCGCACGATGTGCTTTGTGAAAGTAGCAAGGTGATCGCATCGATCAAGGGCTTCGGACCCGCGCCGAAACCAATGCGCCACCCGGTGAAGGCATAGGTCTTCGACAGCCCGTTGACCACCAGCGTGCGCGTGGCAAGGTCGGGGGCCACATCGAGCGGTGCCACGTGGCGGGCACCGCCATACACAAAGTGTTCGTAGATTTCGTCGGTCAGCAGCCAGACGTGGGGATGGGCGCGCAGCACCTCGCACAAGGCTTCCAGCTCACTGCGCGAATACACGGCACCGGTCGGATTGTTGGGTGTGTTGAGCACCACCCAGCGCGTGCGCGGGGTGATCGCGGCAGCCAATGCCTGGGCGCTCATCTTGAACCCGGCGTCGGCACCCGCTGTCACGATCACCGGCTTGCCCCCGTTGATGGCAACCATATCGGGATAGGACACCCAATACGGTGCCGGCACGATGACCTCGTCGCCCTCATTCAAGGTGGCGGCAAACGCGTTGTAGATGATGTGCTTGGCACCGCATCCCACCACCACTTGCGAAGGCGGCACGACAAAGCCGTTTTCGCGTGCCAACTTGGCCGCAATCGCATTGCGCAGAGCAGGCGTACCCGCCGATGCGGTGTAACGCGTGTGCCCTTGCGCCAACGCAAGCGCACCGGCCTCGACAATGTGCGCAGGCGTCGGAAAATCGGGTTCGCCAATCGTGAAGTCGATGATGCGACGCCCGGCCGCACGCAGTGCGTCGACGCGGACCTTGGCCGCCATGCTGGGCGACGGTTTGACGGTTGACAGGCGCTCGGCCAGCAACAGGCTCATGGTGTGCTCCGTGAATGCTTGAAGACGGTGTGGGTGTTCAAAGACCGAGGGGGTGCTTAAAGGCCATGGGGTACTCAAAGGCCATGAGCCGACAGCGTCTTGGTCAGCCAGCTTTGTTCGACACGCCCGCTGAGAATTTCTGCCTTGATGGCATCTTCTTTTTCCACCGTAGCGGCCACCGCACGCAGCAGGCGCTCCGCGTCGGCCTGCGGGAAGGTCACCACACCGTCCTCATCACCCACCACCAGGTCGCCCGGCGACACGACCTGCCCGCCAATGTTCACCGGCACGTTGATGGCACCTGGCCCCAGTTTGTAAGGACCGCGATGCGTGATGCTGCGTGCATAACAAGGGAAATCGGCAGCATGGAACGCGGCGCTGTCACGGATCGCACCGTCGATCACCAACCCAGCGCATCCACGCTCGATGGCGTACAGCATGATCAGCTCACCCACCAGTGCGTTATCCGCGTTGCCCGCGCCATCGACCACCAGCACGTGACCAGGCTGCAAGTCCATCAAGGCGCGGTAGATCAGCAGGTTGTCGCCCGGACGGGCCTTGACGGTATAGGCGGTTCCCACCAGCTTGCGGGCACGATGAAAGCGCTGCAGACCGACGATGCCTTGCATGCGCTGCAGGTTGTCGCTCAGGTGCGGGGTGACGACGTCCTGCAGTGCAGTGATGACCTGGCTCGGCGCAAGCGACGGGGCCGGACAAATGGTGAAGGGTGCTTCTGACACGGAGACTCCCGGGGTGGATCAGCGATTGCGATCTCATGACAGGAATTGTGGGAGTTCCCTTGCACGCAAAAAAGCGATATTTTCGAATTAAATTACAGTCTTAAAAGCGATCAATCAAAGCGCAAGCAGCGGACCCATGCACCATGATGACCTTCAAGCAACTCGAAGCGCTGTACTGGATCAACCGCCTGGGCAGCTTCGCGGCGGCCGCAGCCCGCCTGCACACCACGCAGTCCGCCATATCCAAACGCGTGCATGAACTCGAATCCGAATTCGACACGCCCTTGTTCGATCGCACTCAACGCCAGGCACGACTGACCGACAAAGGCCAAGAAATGGTCGTCATCGCCGAAAGGTTGCTCAAGCAACGCGACATGGCCATCGAGCAATTCGGTCGCCCGGATGTCGTGCAGCGGCGCTTCCGAATCGGCGTAACCGAACTGACTGCCCTCACCTGGCTGCCCAAGCTCGTATCAGCCATTCAACTGAACTATCCGAAAGTCACGCTTGAACCCGACGTGGACATGAGCGTGAAGCTGAAAGAAAAACTGCTGGCCGACGAAGTTGATTTGATCGTCGTTCCCGACGCCGTGCTTGACTCGCGTTTCGGTTACGAAAGCTTGGCCACGGTCGACAACGTCTGGATGTGCAAACCCGGTCTGGTCCCCACGGAAAACGTCTTGCGCATCCATGAACTGGCGCGCCTGCCGCTGCTCACACAGGGAGATCGGTCGGGTACCGGCGTCAACTACATGCGCTGGTTTCACAGCCTGGGCGTCGAGCCGGACAACACCATCAGCAGCAACAGTCTGATTGCCTTGCTGGGCCTGACGGTGTCGGGCCTGGGCGTCAGCTACCTGCCGCGCGCCTGCATGGAGCCGATGCTGAAAAACGGTCTGCTGAGTGTCGTCCGCACCAATCCGCCACTGCCGAACATCCGCTACATCGCCATGTACAAACGCGATGTGCAAAGTCCGCTGACTGCCGCCGTGACGATGATGGCGCAGGAATGCTGTGACTTCACGCGGATGTTTCAGACGCCTTGATGGCAAGGTGGTAGTTCAATCCGAGGCGCGTGCATGGGTACCAAGCTTCAACGCCAATCACGGCACCCGGACAAGTCAAAAAACTAACGACATGATGCTGTCCCGGCGTCGACATCGAGTGCAACGATCCGTTCGATTGTCGGCAGAGTCGCCTCACCGTCATCGCTGAGGGTCAGGTGTACTGCTCGGCCAACGGCGGGATTGCCAGCGTTGCAGGTAACCAGCGCCTCGTAGGCCCGGCTTGCTTCTGGCGCAGTCGCATGCACAGCCAGTTGCCTAACATCATTTCCCAACACAGCACGAAGTTGGCCATCCGAGCCCGTGATGCCGGCCAGTTCTGCATATACACGCGCCAGCACACGATTCGCTGCCCAGGAAGTTTCGTACTCCGGTCGCGTATTGGCAAGTATCGGTGTCTTGTCGAGCGCGATGAATCGCGCGCCTCCCGCGGCAAATTCGATCCGCGTTTCGTAGCTGATGATGGAGCCGTGAATGCCCGAATCACCTGGGGCCTGGTAGGCCACGACCATGCTCAACAAGCCATCACCATTGTCGGCATCCGCAAAACTGGCATGCACGATGTGATGCGAGCTGATGACATCGGGGACTGCGGCAAACCAGGCCTTCAGGCTTTCGTGGTCTCTGGCGAACACGTGATTGCCCCGGTGCCCCGATAGCTGCACTTGGGGATGGAATATTGCCAAGTGCGTATCGAGATTGCCCACGGATGCTTCAAGAAAGGCGAACCAGCGGTGCGCCAGATGCAGGGCAATGTGATGCCGACTGCGCGAGTGTGTGATCACAGCGTTATCAGCCTTCATCATGCAAAGATCCCGTCCGGCTCGGCAGGCGCGGTTTGCGGCACGGCGACATTCAGCGCGGAAGTGAGTGTGTCAAGCGCGCGCAGTCTCGCCGCTTCGCCAGGCATCATCAGATTGATCATGACTTCATCAGTGCCATAGGCATGCGCCAACGCGCGCAGTTGCGCGGCAACCTTGGCTGCGGTGCCAGAAATCAGCCTGCCCTGGTTACGCGCACGCACGGCCAGTTCAGCGGGCGTCCACTGGTGGGCGCGGGTGGTTTCCAACGAAGGCACGCGATCGAATGGACTTGCGCTTTCAGCGTAGGCCAGCCACAGGTGGAACGCGTCGGCAAATTCACGCGCTTGCGCATCGGTATCACCAACGGCCACAAACACGGCTACCACTACGGTTGGCTGCGCCGCATAGTCCGTAGGCTGGAATGCTGCACGGTAAACCTCGGCTGCTTCCGGGCCGTCGCCGCCGGCATTGATGAAGTGGGCAAAGGTGAAGCTCAACCCTGCCTTGCCTGCGAATTCAGCAGTCGAACCGGATGCGCCCAGCACGAAGGGTTGCGGTCTGTCGCGGGTTTCGGGGTGCGCGCGAATGCCGGCGTAGCGTGAGTTGGCCGGATGCTTTCCGGTCAGGAAATTCAACAGATCCGAGACTTTCTGCGCGTACGGAATCGTTCGGCCTTTCTCGTCGTTGAGCGCAGCGCCAGTGCGTGCGTCGGCCCCCGGGGCACGGCCAAAGCCCAGATCGACACGGTTCGGGAACAGTGATTCCAGAAGCTGATAGTTCTCGGCAATCTTCAAGCTGCTGTAGTTGGGCAGCAGTACTGCGCCCGACCCGACACGGATGGTCTGGGTAGCCGAGGCAATGCGTGCCATCAGGATTTCGGGCGAGTTGCCAGCGGTGGCGGGCATCCCGTGATGCTCTGATAACCAATAGCGGCTGCCGCCCTTTTCTTCCGCGCGCTGCGCCAGGCGCACGCTGGCGGCCAATGCGTCACTGGCCATCAGACCTTCGTCAACAGGTGAGTAGTCCAAGATGCTGAGCTTCAAGGATGTGGACATATTCAGGCTCCGGTTGTTGCGTGGACGGCTTGTTGGGTCACACCGCTGCGCTGCGGCCAGACGACTTCCAGGCGACTGCGGGTGATGCGCCACTCGCCATCGATGCGCCGGTATTCGTCGGCATACAGGCCAAGCAGCAGCAAGGGATTGGGATCAGGCTTGGATGCGGTTTCGAAATCGATCAGATAGCACCGACCTTCGGCATGGTCGGTGCCGGTCAACGTGATCTGGTGATTGACGATCGCGTGCATGAATGGATAGCTGCCTTGATGGTCACGGTCGAACTGTTTGAAGGCATCGTTGAGTCCCAGCCGTATGGCGTCGATACCTTCCATCCTGCCGACGGTGACTTCCACGACGGCATCTGCCGAAAAGACTTGGTCAAGCGCAGCAATGTTGTTGCTGTCGAGGTAGTGCGCATAACGCGTTCGAAGTTCGCGAATTTCCTCGCGATCGAGCAGTGCATTGATTCTGGTGTCTTTGGTGTCAGGCATGCGTTACTCCGATTTCGAATTCAGGGACGTTGGTGGCGGTGAACCAGCCAGGGCGGTAATCGAACCAGCAAATGCGCCATTGCCCGTCGCTCTCCAGTCGTGCGCGAAGCTGGTAATGGGCACCGTAGAGTGGGTTCCCCGCTTCATCTGCAGTGCGTTCCGGGATGATGCGTCCCACGATCATGCTTACGTGCTGACCATCGGCCTCGGGTTCGACCCGCAGCACATCCGCGAAGTGCTGCATCCACGCCCAATGCCGACGGAAGCTTTTTTGCTGGCCGATGATGGCGTGCCTACCTTGCAATGCGCCCATCGGCGCAAAGCCTCCGGCAGCGTCTTGGGTATAGCTGTCGCTCAACAGCGCAATGTCGTCTTGGTCGATGGCCCAGGAATACTTGCTGTAGAGCTCTTGCATGGCGTCTTCCACGCTCACTGGCGGCAATGCGTCACCGATCAAAGCCCACGGCGAATCCAGCTCGCTGACCAACACCGGTGGCGCGTCGCCCAGTTCCCAACCCGCATCGCTCGGCGGTGACGACCAGTGCGCCGCCAACGCCAGGTCGCCCTTGCACCAGTTGACATTGATGCGAGCCCCCACCAGCAGCCAACGATGCGTCGACCGATCGAAACGGAATCGGAGCACCACGCTGGCACCGAAAAGCAGTTGCCGCTGCTGGTGACCGAAGAGGCCGATGACGTATGCGCTGGCAGCGGCCAGGCCGCTGCGCCCACTTAGGATTACGTGATTGCTCGTCCGCATGCCCGCCAACGCAGCAGGCTCGGCGGCCAGCACGCGATGCCATTCGTCTACGCCTCTTGCTTCGCCATGCTGATTGCTGACCAAGATGGCGTCTTCGGACAAGTTCGGTGCAAGCGCCTGCCACTGCCCGCGCGACCACGCGGCAAAGAAGTCGTCGCGTAACGTAGTCAATGCCAGACGCGCATCGGCTTCTGGGAGGACGGTCTGTTCATTTGCCAGATCAGGCACGGTGACCAACGTGGATGTCATGGTCATGGCCTTCACGAAGACGCAGCTTTCGCCTGCTCGGCGTAGCGCGGATAGTCGGTGTAGCCGCGTTCTCCGTGCAGTCCGTACAGCGTGTCACGCTGCGCCTGCGCCAATGGCCAGCCATTGGCCATGCGCTCCACCAGGTCTGGATTGGCGATGAAGGGCTGACCGAAACCGATCAAGTCCGCTTTGCCAGCCTTCAAGGCGGCGTTGGCACTGTCCTGGTCGAAACCACCCGCCACGATCAGCGTACCGGGATATGCCTTGCGAAAATCCGTGAAGAACGCGGTCTCGCAATCGGCACCGATGGTGCGCTGATCGCTCAGATGCACATACGCCAGATTGCGACGACCAAGCTCAGCGGCCAGTGTCAGCCATGTCTGTTTTTCATCGTCGTACGGGTGCATGTCATAAAGACGACCGAAGGGAGAAATGCGCACACCAACATGCTGGCTGCCAATCGCCGTGCTCAGCCCGTCAACGGTTTCCAACAACAGGCGCAAGCGGTTATCGATACTGCCGCCGTAGCGGTCCTGTCGGGTATTCAGTTCACCGTTGATGAACTGCTCGAACAGATAGCCATTGGCACCATGAACCTCGACACCATCGAAACCGGCCTGGATGGCACGCCGACCCGCCGCCACAAAATCGCCGATGGTCGCCTGTACTTCGTCAGCGCTGAGCGCACGTGGTTCGCTGGTGGCGATATTGCCGGGCACACCAGGCGCAGCCCAAGCATAGGCATTTACGTTATGGGGACGACGCGCCACCGAGGACACAGGGGCCGCACCATCTTTTTGCAAGGACACATGGGAGTTATGGCCGACGTGCCACAGCTGGGCAAAAATGCGTCCGCCGTCTGCATGGACCGCGTCGGTGACCCTGCCCCAGGCTGCACTGTGCTCGTCGGTATATAAACCCGGCGTGAACAGGTAACCGGTCCCTTGTTGTGAGACGTTGATGCCTTCAGTGATGATCAGCCCAGCCGAAGCGCGCTGGCGGTAATAGCGTTCCGTCAACACATCCGGCACGCCGTCAGCGACGCGCGAGCGGGTCATGGGTGCCATCACGACGCGGTTGCGTAAGTGCTGGCCTGCCATATCGTGGGGAGTGAAAAGTATGCGCATCGTCATCCTTGTCTAATCGATGACTGTGACTTTATTATCTTTTCAAAGATAGATAATCCAGGTTAGATTCCGAACATTTAAGACCCACAGGAACAAATGGATCATCCTATTGACCGTTTTGCGGGTGTTGAGGCGTTTGTTGCGACGGCCAAGGCGGGCGGCTTCACAGCAGCAGCGCAAACATTGGGCATGACGCCGTCTGGCGTGACCAAGAGCGTGACCCGCCTGGAAGAACGGATCGGACTGAAGCTGCTGCACCGAACGACCCGCAGGCTGACCCTGACGCCAGAGGGAGCGTCATATCTGGCCGCCTGCACGCGCGCCATCGAAGAATTGGAGGCAGCGGAGACTGGCCTTGCGCCTGACAACTGGGTGCCGCAAGGACGCATACACATCGGACTGCCGGGTGCCTTTGGTCGCCGGCACATCTTGCAAGGCTTGCTGGAAATGGCTGCCCGATTCGACAAGCTAGACCTGACGGTCTCCTTCACTGAACGCACGGTGGACTTGGTTCAGGAGGGATACGATTTATCCGTTCGGATTGGCGAGCTGGCCGATGACGGCAACCTGGTGGCCAAGCGGCTCGGCACCCAACGCCTGGTGATTTGCGCTGCGCCTTCCTATCTGGCGCGACATGGAACTGTGCGTACTCCAGATGAGCTGCGGCAACGAGATTGCATCATTGGATCGCGCCGCCAGCAAAAGCAGACGTGGCTGCTGCGCACCTCGGAAGGTGCGCTGATGCAGCAGGAAATTCATGTCCGTCATGAGTTCAGCGACGGTGAAGCCATGCTGGCCGCCGGTCTGGCAGGCTGCGGCATCATGCAGATGCCAACCTGGCTGGTGGGCGATGACTTGAACCATGGCACCCTGGTACCGCTGCTTGAGGACTATGCGGGCGGTGAGATGCCTATCCATGTGGTGTGGCCCAAGTCGCACTATCTTCAGCCCAAGGTGCGTGCCGTCATCGACATGCTTCAAAAGCTGGCTTCTGGCCCCGACTCGGGCTTTGTGCCGTAGGCAAATTCGGACTGAAGGCGGCGTTGTGCAACACACGATGAGAACAGGCCGCGCCGACGTTCAACCGCCCTCTGTTGTGCGGCGTTACGGCATGGCGTCCGAGCTTGTGCCAAAGCGCATCGAAACGCCCGGCAACCCCGTTACGTTCAGCGGATACGAGCGAGCGCAGTGGAACAGTATTCACAACCACTCGATTGACACGCGTATGGAAGATAAAGGAACTGATGTGAGCAGCTTGGTTGTGGAGCCGTACATGAAAAGACTTACGCTAGGACTTTTCTTCGCAGTGTTGTGTGTCTCTGCTGGCGGTGCAAAGGCGGAAGCACGCTGCGAGGATTTCCTGGCGACGCTCAGCGACAAGCCTGACTTCGTGGAACTTGTCGAATGCGTTCAAGCCAACGACAGACAGGGAAAACCTTTCGTTGCTCGCTACCAAGTAAAGGGCAAAGATGCGCTGAAAGCCGAGCGGTATATGACGCAAAGTTTCGGCTTACCAACACTCAAGTTCATCTGCTGCGGTTGGGATTCAACGCCCTATTTTTATCGCGATAAGAAGACGAATCTTGGCTACATGCTTGGCATGGGGTCTGAAGAAACGCTGATCAACAGACGGGAATCGTGGTCAGAAATAAAGTTCTTCCATATCGAAGCCACCTTCTTCACAGGAGATCCCTGAACGCGATTTCGCTGCAGTCAGGCTAGCAAGCCAATGTGCTTGACGACGCGATACACGCTGCAGCATGACCATTCAAAATCGATATGAATAAACACAACATGGACCCGTACGAGCGCCGCGACCGGGCGCAGACCTTAAGACGCGGCCTCAGCATCTTGCGGCTCCTGATTCGCAAGAGTCCCGACAGTCTGCGCATGAGCGAACTCGTCCAACGCTTGGACCTGAACAAAGCGACTGTGATCCGATTGACGCAAGCCTTGGTCGATGAAGGCTTCGTATCCCGGGACCCCGCATCGGGGCGTTACAGCCTCGGGCCCGAAACGTTTGCGGCAGGACTGGCGGCGGAACACGCGTATGACTTGCAACGGCTGGCGCGACCGGCTTTGCGCAAGCTGTCGCTGGAGTCAGGCGACACGGTCTTCTTTTCTGTCCGACATGCGCATGAGGCGATCTGTCTGTCTCAAGAACTCGGTGTCGTCGAACTGCATACGCAGCAGATGAAACCCGGCGATCGGTTTCCGCTTGGTGTCGGTGCCGGCAGTGCAGCGATACTGTCGGCCTTGCCGGATGCAGAAATCACGACCGTCCTGAAAGACAGTTGCGATCGCCGCGCAGCGCACTGGCCTGCGGCAACGGACGTCGAAATCTGGAAATTGGTGGAAGAAGCCAGAACGACGGGCTATTGCTTCAACAGCGGGCTGGTTACGCCACAAAGCGGCGGGTTGGGCGTTGCTCTGGCACTGCCCAACCAGCCCTTGGTCGCGATAAGCATTGCGGCGGCAGAGAAGCGGCTGTCTCTTCCGCGACGCGCCATCCTCGGCAGTCGCCTGCTGGAGATCGCTGCGGCGATCAAGGATCAGGTTTCTTAACCTGACCCTGCCACGGAGGTGTGCGGCGTGGCCCGCGCTCAGAACCAGTTATGGTCGTAGGTCTCGCCCTTGAGCGTGCCGAAGAGCTGCTTGAACTGCTTGACGATCATGCCGCCGTCCGACCCCAGGCCGATCATCTTGAAGCCCTGCTCCCTCCTGTTCTTCATGTCCTCGGGGTTCATGCCGATGACACCGGACACAATGCCGCGCGTTGCTGCCGACTGCTGAATCCGAAGAATGTCTTCGGCCACACCCGGCCCTTCCCATTCGCCAAGGTAGCCCATGCTCGACGACAGGTCGGCTGGCCCGAAGAAGATGGTTTCGAGGCCGGGAACATCGAGAATGCGCTCGATATCCTCGCTCGCCGCCTTGGTCTCGATCACGGGAATGACCAGCGCATCTTCATTCGCGCGCTGAATATATTCTTGGACGCGCAAGCCCCATTGAACTGCTCGCTCGCCCCCTAAGCCGCGCTTTCCAACGGTGGGATACCGGGCGTGGCTGAAGGCTTCATGCAGCTCTTCAGCGTTGTTGATCAGCGGCAGAACGACACCATGCACACCGATGTCGAGGCACTTCTTGATCGTGTCCACGCGGCTTGCCGGAACCCGGGCAAGCACGGCCAAGTCCGTGCCCTTCGCGGCACGCAGATGGTTCAGGACGTCTGAATAATCCAGCGCGCCGTGCTCCAGATCCACGCAGATCCAGTCCGCGCCCATGGCGGCGGCGATCTCCGTGATCGTGGGGCTTTCAAGGGTCACCCACAGGCCGTACGTGGTGTCACCGCGCGCAAATTTCTTGCGCAGGGGATTCTGGGAAAGATCAGAGACGTTCATGTGCTGTCCTTTGGGTTAAGAGTCGCGATATCAGGCTGCTGGCTTGTCGAACAGGTCGGGCACCAAAACCCCTGCGGCGGTGAAACCACCGTCGATCGCCAGCGTCTGCCCCGTGACATAACTGGCGTCATCCGACGCGAGATAGAGCACGCCGCTGGCGATCTCGTCGGGTTTGCCATAACGGCGCATAGGAACCAAGGTGGCGTACCTGGCGCGGGTCGAATCGCTATGCAGCGCCTGCACCATCGGCGTGTCCACCGGGCCGGGTGCGATTGCATTGACGGTGATTCCCCACTGCGCCTCTTCGATGGCGAATTGCTTTGTCATGGCGATCAGCGCGGCCTTGGAGGTGCCATAGGCCATCCGACCCGTGCCGGCGCGCAACCCGCTTGTCGATGCGATGTTCACGATCCGGCCCCAGCCTGTCTTGCGCATGTGCGGCAGCGCAAACTGCATGGCGAGCATCGGTGCCGTCACATTGATGGCCATCGTTTTCTGCCACTGGGCCGGTGGGCATTCCCCGGCCGGGGCCATGTCGGCAACGCCCGCGCTGTTCACGACAATGTCCGGCGGCCCGAAAGCCGCTGTCAGCGCATGCAAGGCGTCGGGCAGCCCTGCGCTATCGGCAAGGTCCACGACACATGCCTTGGCATGACCGCCAGCCGCGTTGATCGCGTCAGCTACCGCTGCTGCGGCGTCTGCGTTTCTGTCCACGACGTAGATGCGAGCACCGAGCGTCAAGGCCATCTTTTCGGCAACGCATCGACCAATGCCACTTGCGGCACCGGTGATCAACGCTACCCGGGGAGTTTGTTGGAGGTTCATATGCGCGTGTCGGTTGGCAGGGGTGGAAGCAGACAGCAGCCGATGCCTGAGGCGGGGTCTGCAATGTGAATCAGTGCGCGCAGTATGGGTGCCGTTGAGGGCGGAAAATTGCCAATTTCCTAAAGCACTGCTTAATTCGATTTGCTATGTGAACCATGGACCTGGGGTTGGTCCTCAGGAGAGTTTCCTGGCGCGACGGAGGGTTGGCAGCAAGCTTGGAAAAACCGCCACCAATGCAAAAGGCCCGCAGCTATCAGGCTGCGGGCCTTTTGTTAATCAGTCAGGAAAAGACGGTCTTTAGAACGGAATATCGTCATCCATATCCGCAAAGTTCGGCGCAGCCGACGGAGCCGGTGCGGAACGACCTTGCGGTGCCTGACGCGGTGCGCTCGGGCGCGGGGCGCTACGCTGCTGCGGCGCAGCTTGCGACATCTCGTCGTAGCCACCGTCACCGCCGCCACCACCCATGCCACCGCCTTCACGGCCGCCCAGCATTTGCATCTGGTCAGCCACGATGTCAGTGCTGAAACGATCGGCACCGGTATCCTTGTCTTGCCACTTGCGGGTCTTCAGGCGGCCTTCGACGTAGACCGAGCGGCCTTTCTTCAGGTATTCACCGGCGATTTCGGCCAGGCGGTTGTAGAAGACCACACGGTGCCATTCGGTTTCTTCTTTCTTCTCGCCGGTGTTCTTGTCTTTCCAGTTCGACGTGGTCGCAATCGACACGTTGCAGATCGCTGCGCCGTCGGGCGTATAGCGCACTTCGGGATCACGGCCCAGGTTGCCGACGATGATGACTTTATTGACGGATGCCATTGCCATTCTCCAGTTGATTGTTGGTGCAAACTGCCTTGGCGGGGGCGTTCGCTGCGCTCGGCATGGGTGCCGGCGCGAGTTGAGATGATGTAAACGCGATCGGCCGTAACAAGCAAGGCACCTTTGGGCAAGTTTGTCCCAGTCGGTGACTGAATGCTGTTACGGAACAGGCCTGATGGTCTCGGTGGTGTCGACGGGTGCAACTGCTGCCTGCGCCAGCGCGGGCGGCGTCATGCGCCATGCCACTACCAACCACAGCAAGGCCATTGCTGCGGCGACTTCGAATACTGCCGACGGGCCGACGTTTGCGGCCAGCCAGCCGCCCAGGCCGCCCCCGGCAAACAGGCCGACCGCCTGGCTGGTGTTGTAGAAGCCCAGCGCCAGTCCTTTGTAGGCGGGCGGGGCAACCCGCGACACCAGAGACGGCTGCATGGCTTCCAGCACATTGAATACGGTGAAGAACGCGACCATGGCGATCACCAGCGGCACGAACTGCTGCTGGGCCCAGGTCAGGGCCAGGCAGACCACCACCAGGCAGGCGACTGCGCCGCGCAATATGCCGCGATGCGCGCCGCGCCGCTCGGCCAGAATGATCATGGGCACCATGACCACAAAGGACGCCAGCACGATCGGCAGGTAGACCTTCCACAGTTCTGCCGTGCTCAGGCCGCCGGTCTGAATGAAGGCAGCCGGCACGACCACGAACATGGCGATCTGGATCAGGTGCAAGGTAAACACACCCAGGTTCAGGCGCAGCAGGTCGGGGTGGGTGATGACGCGCCGCACGGGGACTTTTACCTGTGGTTTCGGCACGGGGGGTGCGGTAGGTACCACCCACATCGCCACTGCCAATGCCGCCAGCCCCAGGCAACCGATGGTCCAGAACAGGCCCGCCAGGCCGCCCACGCCGATCAGCAACGGGGCCAGCACCAGGGACACCGCGAAGGTCATACCGATGGAGGCACCCACCATGGCCATGGCCCGGGTGCGGACGCTGTCACGGGTGGAATCGGCCAGCCACGCTGTAACAGCTGCGGAAATTGCGCCGCTGCCCTGGATGGCGCGACCGACGGTGATCCAGAACAGGTCGGTGGACAGTGCGCAGATCACACTGCCGACAATAAACAACACCAGGCCCGCAACCACCACGGGGCGACGGCCCCAACGGTCGGACGCGATGCCGAAGGGAATCTGCATGAAGGCTTGTGTCAGGCCATACATGCCCAGCGCCAGACCCACCCGCGACGGATCGTCGCCGCCCGGCAGCCCGCGCGCGGCGACGGCGAACACCGGCAGCAACATGAACAGGCCAAGCATTCTTAGCGCAAAGAGGCTTGCCAACGCGATGCTGGCACGGCGCTCGACGGCGGTCATGCTGAGGGAACTCTTGGAGGACATGGCAACAGAAAAGGGGGACGCGTGGCGCGACGGGGACAAACAAGGCCTTGCCAACCCGACGACCTGGGAAAGATGGCGGCGGGATGCGGCAGCGCGATATAGTACCAAGTTGCCCTTTGGAAAAGCCCAGCCGTACGGCAGGGGCTATCTGCGTCGATGGATGTCATTCGTATCCGGGGTGCTCGCACCCACAATCTCAAGAACATCTCGCTCGAGCTGCCTCGCCACCAGCTTGTGGTGATGACGGGGCTATCCGGCTCGGGAAAATCCTCGCTCGCGTTCGATACGCTGTATGCCGAAGGGCAGCGCAGATACGTGGAAAGTCTGTCTGCGTACGCGCGCCAGTTCCTGCAGCTGATGGACAAGCCCGAGGTCGATCTGATCGAGGGGCTGTCGCCTGCGATCTCGATCGAGCAGAAGGCTGCCGGCCATAACCCGCGCTCGACTGTGGGCACGGTGACCGAGATCCACGATTACCTGCGACTGTTGTTTGCACGCGTCGGCACGCCTTTTTGCCCGGATCATCACGTTCCGCTACGAGCGCAAAGCGTCAGCCAGATGGTGGACAACGCAATGGCCATGGCCGCCGATACGCGGCTGATGATTCTTGCGCCGATCGCGCGCGACCGCAAAGGCAGCTTCGAAGACGATTTCGCCCGCTTGCAGGCGCAGGGGTATGTGCGTTTCCGTGTCGATGGGCAAATTCTGGAAGTGGAATCGCTGCCGGAACTGAAAAAGACCGAAAAACACGACATCGACGTGGTGATCGACCGCCTGCGTGTCAAACCTGAATCGAAGCAGCGTCTGGCCGAAAGTTTCGAGACTGCGATCACGCTGGCAGACGGCCGCGCTATTGCGCTGGATATGGATAGCGGCCACGAGCAGCTGTTCTCCAATCGCTACGCCTGTCCGATTTGCAGTTACAGCCTGCCGGAACTCGAACCGCGCCTGTTCAGCTTCAACAACCCGGTGGGTGCCTGCCCGTCTTGCGACGGTATTGGCCATGTGGGCTTCTTCGACCCGAAGCGCGTGGTGGCTTTCCCGGAACTGAGCCTTGGCAGCGGTGCCATCAAGGGCTGGGACCGTCGCAACCCGTTCTATCACCAGTTGCTGACCAATCTGGCGGCGTATTACGACTTCGAGATCGACACCCCCTTCGAGGAACTGGACCCGACCACGCAGGAACGGGTGTTGTTCGGCTCGGGCGAAGAGGAAATCCCGTTCACGTACTTGAACGAGAAGGGCAAAGCCAGTGTGAAGGTGCACACCTTTGAAGGTGTGATTCCCAATCTGGAACGCCGCTGGAAGGAAACCGAGTCAGCCACGGTGCGCGAAGAGCTGGGCAAGTATCGCAACGTGAAGACCTGCCCCGACTGCGGCGGTTCACGTCTGCGGGCCGAAGCACGCAATGTGTTCGTGGGCGAAGATGCGGCCAAGCAGGCGATTTTTGAAGTGGAAGCCATGCAGTTGGCCGAGTGCCTGCGCTGGTTCGAAACGCTGGAACTGCACGGTGCGAAGAAGGAAATTGCCGACCGCATCGTGCGCGAAATCATCTCGCGCCTGTCCTTCCTGAATAACGTGGGCCTGAGCTATCTGTCACTGGATCGCAGTGCCGACACCATTTCCGGTGGTGAGGCGCAGCGCATTCGGCTGGCCAGCCAGATCGGTTCCGGCCTGACCGGCGTGATGTATGTGCTGGACGAGCCGTCCATCGGTCTGCACCAGCGCGACAACGATCGTCTGATCGAAACGCTGCGCCACCTGCGCAACCTGGGCAACAGCGTGATTGTGGTCGAACACGACGAAGACATGATCCGCGCCGCCGACTGGGTGGTGGACATGGGACCGGGCGCGGGCGAACACGGTGGCCGCATCGTGGCAGAAGGCACACCCGCGCAGATTCTTGATAACCCGGAATCGCTGACCGGCCGCTATTTGAATGGCGTGCTGTCCATTGCGGTGCCCAATCGCCGCCCGGTGAAAGACCAGGAAGAACTGGGCTGGCTGGCCTTGAACGGCTGTACCGGCAATAACCTGAAGTCGGCCGATCTGCGCATTCCGCTGGGTCGCCTGGTGTGTATCAGTGGCGTGTCGGGTTCCGGCAAGTCCACCATGATCAACGACACCTTGGTCAATGTGGTGTCGCGCCACCTGTACAACAGCCAGGCCGAGCCGGCGCCCTACGAAAGCATTGAAGGGCTGGATCAGTTCGACAAGATCATCAGCGTCGATCAGTCGCCCATCGGCCGTACACCGCGCAGCAATCCGGCCACTTATACCGGCATGTTCACGCCGATCCGCGAACTGTTCGCGGGCGTGCCGGAATCGCGTGCGCGTGGCTACGACCCCGGCCGCTTCAGCTTCAACGTGAAGGGCGGTCGTTGCGAGTCCTGCCAGGGCGATGGCGTGGTGAAGGTGGAAATGCACTTCCTGCCCGACATCTACGTGCCTTGCGACGTGTGCCACGGCAGCCGCTACAACCGCGAAACGCTGGAAATCCGCTATCGCGGCCGCAGCATCAGCGAGGTGCTCGACCTGACCGTCGAGCAGGCGCTGACCTATTTCGACGCCGTGCCCACGATTGCCCGCAAGCTGCAGACGCTGGCCGATGTGGGTTTGGGTTATATCCGCCTGGGCCAAAGCGCCACCACGCTGTCGGGCGGCGAGGCGCAGCGGGTGAAGCTGTCGCTGGAATTGTCCAAGCGCGATACCGGGCGCACCTTGTACATCCTGGATGAACCGACCACCGGTTTGCACTTCCATGACATTGCCTTGCTGCTGAAGGTCATCAACCAGTTGGTGGAAGCCGGCAATACGGTGGTGGTGATCGAACACAATCTGGATGTGATCAAGACCGCAGACTGGGTGGTCGACATGGGCCCGGAAGGCGGCGATGGCGGTGGCCGCGTGGTGGCTCAGGGCACGCCTGAAGATATCGCTGGGTCGACTGACAGTCACACCGGCAAATATCTGGCGCAGGTAATGAAAATTCGTCAGTAAATAATGTGTGCTCGGTGTGCTCGCCTGTGGCACAGCAAACTGATGACGGCCGACAAAGCATGGTTTGTCGGCCGTTTTTCCGTGGTGAAACTGATAAAACTGATGAAGTGCCCTAGACGCGCGTGGGCACCTCACGCGCGGCCGGACCGTCATAGGTCCAGAGGTATTCACGCGGAATCGGCCCCTTGTTGCGGCCGCCCTGTCCCGTCTGTTCCCAGCCATGCGCCAGAATGCCCACCGAACGCGACAGGCAGAACAGCCCCCGCGCCAACGGTGCAGGAAAACCCAGCTCGGCATAGATGACGGCAGTTGCCCCGTCGATGTTCATGGGAATGCGCCGGCCGTCCTTGCGCGCAGCGAGTTCCGCTTCAACACCTCGCCCGATGGCCGCAAAGCGGCCGCTGACGATGCCTTCCTTGGCAGCCTCGTCGACCAGTTCCAACAACCTGGGCGCGCGTGGGTCCACGGGGTGGAAACGGTGCCCGAAACCCGCAACGAATTTTCCGTATTGCTCGATTGCCCGGTCCAGACCACCACTTACGGCGTCTTCCAAGGACGCGCCCGCTTCGTGACGGGCGGCGATGTCGAGATACATGTCCACGGCCTGCTCGCCAGCACCGCCATGCACATCGCCCAGCACATTCACCGCCGACGCCATGACGTTGTTGAGGCCCACGCCACAGGTTGACGCCATGCGCGCGATGGCGATACTGGGTGCCTGCGGACCATGATCGACGCCTGACATCAGCGCAGCATCAAGCAGCCGCCCCTCTCCTTCGCTTGGCAGTTCTCCACGCGTCATCAGCCAGATCATCTGCGCGAAGCTCACGTTGCCGATGAGGTCTTCGATGGCATAGCCGCGATAGCGGATCACACCGGGACGCATCTCGATGATGGAGGTACGCCACCAATCGCTGACGCGAGGATCGTTTGTGCTCATACCACTTTCTCCTGTTTCAGTGCCTGGATCTCAGCGTCGGAATAACCAAGTTCCGCCATGATGGCGGCGGTGTGCTCACCCAGTTGCGGAGGAGGCGTCTCGACGCTCGGTGCCTCGCCATTCAACTTGAAACCTGGGCGTACGATCCGGATGTCCCGCCCGACGCCAGGCACATCTTTGAAAGAACCGATCAGGCCACGGTCGGCAACTTGCGGGTGCTCAAGGATTTCCGGCACGGAGTAGACCGGGCCGGCGGGCACCCCGACACCCTGGAACAGTTGCCACCACGCATCGGATGTCTTGCCGGCCAAGGCTTCTTCCATCAAGGACTTCAATTCGGCACGATTCTGCAGACGTGCGCTACGTTCCGCGAAACGTGGATCCGTCACCCATTCGCGATGATCCAGCACGGCACAGACGGCTTCGAACTGCTCCTGCTTGTTCGCCGCGATATTCAGCAGGCCATCCTGGGTGCGGAAGGTGCCCGAGGGGCTGGCCGTGACGTTGTCGTTGCCCAATGGCTTGGGCTCGCGGTCTGCGATCAGGTGGTTGGACACCGCCCAGCCCATGGTTGCCATGACCGCCTCCAGCATCGACACATCGATGAATACGCCTTCGGTGCGGTTGCGGTCGGCCAGGGCGGCGGCCACGGCGAAGGCAGCGGTAAGGCCACCGATGGTGTCCGCCATCGGGTAGCCGACGCGATAAGGCGCGTTTTCCGGGGCACCGGTAATGCTCATCACGCCGGACATGCCCTGGATGATCTGGTCATACGCAGGCAGGTCACGCAGCGGCCCTTCCTGCCCGAAACCCGAGATCGCGCAGTAGATGAGTTTGGGGTTCTCTTTGAGCAGGGTTTCGTACCCCAGCTCCAGCCGCTGCATCACGCCAGGACGGTAGTTCTCCACCAGGACGTCGGCGGTCTGCACAAGCCGGCGCAGCGCCTCTTTTCCTTGCGGATGTTTAAGATCCAGCGTGATGGAGCGCTTGCCAGGATTCTGGGCAAGAAACGAGACCCCCATGTGAACGCTGTTCAGCGCCTGATCGGCACCGAGCTGGCGGGCCAGATCTCCCCCCTGACGCGCCTCGACCTTGATGACATCAGCCCCCATGTGGGCAAGCTGATGGCAGGCAAATGGTCCGGCCAGAACATTGGTCAGATCCAGCACGCGAACACCGTGCAGGGGTTTGATAGACATGATGCTTCCTTATTCAGCCTTGATGCCAGCCGACTTCACGATGGCAGCCCAGCGTGCCATTTCGGACTCGGCTTGTTGTGTTGCCTGTGCGGGAGTGTTGAGGACCGGGTGCAGGCCTTGCTCTTGCAGACGGCGCTTTCCCTCGGGGGTGCTCAGAGAGCTTGCAATCGCCTGGTTAAGCTTCTCGACGATGGGCTGCGGCGTGCCGGCGGGCACCGCGAACCCCACCCAGAAGTCCATGACAAAACTGGGCAATTGGGCTTCTTTGGCCGACGGAACGTCGGGCAGCAGCAGCGAGCGCGTATCGCTGGTCACGACCAGCGCGCGCAGCTTGCCAGACTTGATGTGAGGGAGCGCAGTGGGCAGCGAGGTGACGAGCGCCTGCACCTGGCCTCCCATGAGATCGGTAAGTACTTGGCCAGCGCCTTTGTACGGCACGTGCATGAGGTCGATACCCGCAGCGCGCTTGAACAGTTCACCGCCCAGATGGGTATTGGTGCCATTGCCGCCCGACCCATAGTTCAACAAGCCGGGCTTGGTCTTGGCCAATGCAATGAACTCCCCCACCGTCTTGGCCGGCACATCTGGATTGATCACCAGCACATGAGGCGCCGCAGCAGCCGTGATGACGTGCGAGAAATCTTTTTTACCATCGAAGGGCAGCCTGGGCAGCAACCCCGGCGCGATGGTGAAAGACATCTCCGTCGTGAGCAGCGTGTAGCCATCGGGCGCGGACCGCGCAACAGCCCCCCAGCCGACCACACCACCCCCGCCTACGCGGTTTTCCACCACCAGAGGCTGGCCCAGACTGCCTGCGATCTGACCCGACGCCAGCCGGGCAACGATGTCAGTGGTGCCGCCCACGGCGTAGGGAACGATTACGGTCACGGGCCTGCTGGGATAGGCCTGGGCGTGCGCCGTCGAGACAGCCGCCAATGAACACAAGGCGGATGCAGCGGTGAGCAAAAATCGGCGGGTGAGTTTCATGCGGATCTCCTGACTTGCGCTGTGCTATCGACCGGGATTGGTCTGTTGTTGTTGCTATGAAATTTCTCCGCGCCTTGTGCCGTTTTGCACGGGCTGCGGTTCCTGCTGTGCGTTGAATCCTTCAGCCGAGCCTGTAGACACGGCGGGCCGTGTCGTGGAACAGCGAACGTCGTTCACTGTCCGAAAAGCCCTGGGTCAGTCGCTTGAACGCATTCCACCCATTCGTAAAGCTGTACGAACCCTTGTCCACCGGAAAATTGCTTTCGAACATGCAACGCATCGGTCCGAAGGCGTCAATACAGGAGGCCATCCAGGGCCGCCAGGCATCGGCAAGCTGCCGCGAGGTGGGTGGCAACGCAGCCTTCTCAAAGCCAAATCCGTTGATGCGCATGCCCAATCCGCCGAGCTTCACAAACACGTTCGGCCGCTTGGCCAGCGCGCGCATGTGGCCCTGCCAAGACTGGAAAATCTCGTCGTCCCGTCCGGCATAGGCACCGATTCGCACGACGCCGCCGCAGTGGTTCACGATGATGGGCAGATCTGGAAATGCGTCTGCGACGTCGATGAGTTCGGGCAATTGCGGCCAGAGCAGCCAGGCGTCATAGGACAGTCCACGCACCGCCAGTGCCGCCAGCCCGGCCCGGTAAGCGGGGTCGGCCAGCAAGCCCCGAGGTGCCGCCGTCAATGGGTTCGACAAGGAACTGTCGGCGTCCCAGGTCACCAGATGACGAATGCCCCGGAACCGTCCCTGTCCGGCCACTTCATGGGCCTCCAATACCGCTTGCACGGCCGCACCGCGCCGCAGATCGGCATAACCGACGATGCCCTGCGCGAGTTGTCGCCCACCGGTTCTTGCGTTGGTGGCACTGACGACGTATTCCGTTTCGCCTACTGGCTTCAGGTGCTCCGAGCCAGTGTCTCGATACCGGGTAAGCGCCTGCATGTAGACCGTTGCTTCGATGGCATGACCCGTGCCCGCATCGGCCAGGTAATCGGCATCGAGGTAGGTCCAGCCAGGACGGTCGTAGAAATGGTGATGCGCGTCGATGATGGGAAGCGTCGGCTCCAGCGCCTCTTCTTCACCGAGGGCCAGCCAATCAGGACGAACACTCAGATAGTTCCCGCTCATGGTCAGTGTCCTCAGGCCGGGGTCGCGACGAAGGGAATCACGCCGAACAACAGCGCACCGACGATCATGGCCAGCACCAGGCCGAATACCCACAGCAACGAGGACTTCTGGTTGTCGCCGTAATTGAGGTCCAGCAACGCCACCAGCAGGTAGGTGGACGCCACGAGCGGGCTGAGCAGGTGGATGGGTTGCCCCAGCAAGGATGCCCGTGCCATCTCGGCGGCGGTGACGCCGTATGCGCTGGCGGTGTTGGCCAGAATCGGCAGGACACCGAAATAGAACGCGTCGTTCGTCAGCGCGTAGGTGGCGGGTGCGCTCAGCAAGGCGGTGGCAGGCGCCATGTACGGGCCCAGCCACGCAGGCATGATGTTGAGCAAGCCGTCGGACATGGCCTTGAGCATGCCCGTGCCGGAGAGGATGCCGGTGAAGATGCCTGCCGCGAAGATGAGCGACACCACGGCCAGCACATTGGACGCATGGGCAGCCAGACGCTCCTGCTGGTCCTTGAGATTCGGGTAGTTCAGCAGCAGCGCGATGGCGGTGGCGACGAGGAACAGCGCGGGCAGCGGCAACACGCTTTGCACCAGGCAGTAGAGCAATGCGATGGTCAGCAGCAGGTTCGGAATCATCATGGCCGGACGCCGCGTCGCCGGGGATTCGTCAGCCAGGGCAACAATGCGCTGAACCTCATCCGGGCACGTCAACACGCCAAGTCGCCGACGCTCGCGAACGCCGAACATGGCAGCCACGCCGATCTGGTAAGCAAACCCCACCAGCATGGCGGGAATGAGGGGAATGAATACCTCGGCCACGTCGATATGCATGGCAGCAGCCGCCCGCGCAGTGGGACCGCCCCAGGGCACGATGTTCATGATGCCAATCGACATCAGCAGGATCGTGGCCATGTATTGCAGGCTCACCCCCAAGCGCTTGTAGATGGGCAGCAAGGCGGCGGCACAGATGACGTAGGTGGTCGCCCCATCGCCGTCGAGCGCAACGATCGTGCTCATGATGGCCGTGCCGACCAGCAACTTCAGCGGGTCGCCCTTGACGAAGCGCACCACACGCTTGACCAGCGGATCGAACAGCCCTGCGTCGGTCATGATGCTGAAGTACAGGATGCCGAAGGTCAGCATTACCCCGGTCGGCGCAAGCTTGGTGATGCCATCGATCATCATCTTGCCGATCGCGCCGGGTGCCGCCACGACGAGCCCGAAGGCAATGGGCACCAGCGCCAGCGCAACCAGCGCCGACATCCGCCTGGTCATGATGAGCGCCATGAAGCAAACCACCATGCCGTAACCGAGCGCGAGCAACATCACCGTATCCACCTTCCATGTATGCGCGGCCGCGGAGCCAGCGTTTCACTTCCAAAAAGTACTATCTGATAGAACATCGTTCTATTTGAAAGAACTTTAATGGCGCTGCAATCTGGCCGTAAAGTCGTGAAAACCCTGAATAAAAGACCTGTGTTCTACTACGCAGAACAACAATTACCTGTGAAGGGAGTCATGAGCGACGAGGTCCTTGAAAACTCAAGTGGTGTCGCGGTCCTGGATCGCATCTTTGCGCTGCTTGCCGCCTTCGGTGCAGAAGACGAGCGGCTTACGCTGAGCGAATTGTCTCGGCGGACCGGCCTGTACAAAAGCACGGTGCTGCGGCTGCTGGGCGCGCTGGAACATGGCGGTTTCATCCGCAAACTGGATGATGGTGCCTATGCCGTCGGACCCGAACCCATGCGGTTGGCGGCGATCTACCAGCGCTCGTTCAGAATCGAATCGATCGTCGAGCCTTTGCTCGAAGAACTGAGCAAATCCCTGAGTGAAACGGCCTCGTTCTACCTTCGCATCGGGGACAAGCGTCTTGTGCTTAGCCGGGTAGAACCGGCCCGTGCGCTCCGGGTATCGATACGCGTGGGCGAAGAGTTCGATGTACATCGCGGCGCATCTGGCAAAGTGCTGCTGGCATTCGGACCAGGCGAAGGTGGCGATCCGGAAGTGCGGGCCCGTTTGTGGGCAACGTCGTACGGCGAACGCGATCCTGAAACGGCGTCGGCATCCGTACCCGTGTTCGGTGCGCTGGGAGAACTCAAAGGAGCCTTGACGGTATCAGGCCCGCTGTCTCGCCTGGGGCAACCAGCGGCGATGAGTGCCGCAGTGCTTGACCTGTTGCATACCGCGCGCCGCGCCACCATTGCGTTCGGCGGCAACCCGGCGCGCTATACGGCAACGATTGATGCGGTGATGCGTCAGCCGGCAGGTTGATACGCAAAAAGAAGGAATGGAACTTGCCCTTGTGCTGGGATGCGCTCGCATGCTCTTTCTGCGGCGGCCGCATCGTCAGCTCAAGCATAGTGCGCGAGCGGCACCCCTTACGGAGCCGACATGGCAAGAACTCCCGCTTCCCGCAGCGACAGCAATTCTCCCGCCGATGCCTACGCCAACCGCAACCCTGGCCCCGGCGGCGAAACCCACCAAACGGCCACGTCCCCTGATCAGACGCTGACGACCAACCAGGGCGCACCGATTTCTGACAACCAGAACTCGTTGAAAGCCGGTGCACGCGGGCCGACGCTGCTGGAAGACTTCATCCTGCGTGAAAAGATCACGCATTTCGACCATGAACGCATCCCCGAACGCATCGTGCACGCACGTGGGTCGGGCGCGCATGGGTATTTCCAGCCCTACGAATCCTGTGCCAAGTGGACCAAGGCGGCCTTCCTGCAAGACCCCTCGGTGCAGACGCCGGTGTTTGTGCGGTTTTCTACTGTCGCTGGCGGCGCGGGTTCAGTCGACCTGCCGCGCGATGTGCGCGGCTTTGCGGTCAAGTTCTACACATCCGAAGGCAACTTCGACCTGGTCGGAAATAACATCCCGGTGTTTTTCATCCAGGACGCGATGAAGTTCCCCGACCTGGTTCATTCGGTAAAAATGGAAGCCGACCGCGCCTTCCCGCAGGCCGCATCTGCGCATGACACCTTCTGGGACTTTGCTTCGCTCAGCCCCGAGACCACGCATATGTTGCTGTGGGCCATGTCGGACCGGGCGATTCCGCGCTCGCTGCGCATGATCGAAGGGTTTGGTGTCCACACCTTCCGCTTCATCAACGAGGCCGGCGAATCCACCTTCGTGAAATTCCACTGGCGCCCCATGCTGGGCACGGCATCGGTGTTGTGGGACGAAGCCTTGAAGATCAACGGTGCCGACAATGACTTCCACCGACGCGACCTGTGGAATGCCATCGACAGCGGCGACTTCCCGGAATGGGAGTTCTCGGTGCAGGTCTTTGACCAGGCCACTGCCGACGCCTTTGAATTCGACATTCTGGATGCGACCAAGCTGATTCCCGAAGAAGTCGTCCCGCTGACCAAGCTGGGCAAGATGGTGTTGAACCGCAACCCGGACAACTTCTTCGCAGAAACCGAGCAAGTGGCCTTCCACCCCGGCCACGTGGTGCCGGGCATCGACTTCAGCAACGACCCGCTGCTGCAAGGCCGCCTGTTCTCGTACACCGACACGCAGCTCAGCCGCCTGGGTGGCCCGAACTTCCACGAGATCCCGGTCAATCGCCCGCAGTGCCCCATGCGCAACTTCCAGCGCGACGGCCTGATGCGCATGAACAATCCGCCGGGACGCGCGAACTACGAGCCGAACAGCATCGCCCCTGAAGGTCCGCGTGAAAGCCCGCGCGGATTTCACACGGTGGCTGATCCGGTGGAAGGCGGCAAGGTGCGCGAGCGCTCGGAAACCTTCTCGGATCACTACAGCCAGGCACGCCAGTTCTTCCGCTCGCAGACTGAACCGGAACAGCAGCACATCATCAGTGCGTTTGCATTCGAGTTGGCCAAGGTTGCCATCGTGCCGATTCGCCAACGTGTGCTGGGGCATCTGCATTTGGTCGAACCGAAGCTTGGCAAAGCGGTGGAAGCAGCACTGGGCATGGAAGGTCAGGCAGAGCAGATCAAGCCCGCCAAGGCACCTATCGATCTGCCTGACTCGCCAACGCTAAGCATCATCAAGAAAGCCGTGCCGATTCTGAAGGGCCGGAAGGTGGGGGTGCTGGTGACCGACGGGGCAGACGACAAGTTGCTGGCGGATGTTCGCAGCGCAGTCGAGGCCGAAGGCGCGATGGTCGAACTGGTGGCTCCCAAAATCGGCGGCGTGAAGACGGCAGGCGGCAAGCAGTTGCCGGCGGATCACACGATCAGCGGCGGTCCCTCGGTGGTGTTCGATGCGGTGGTGCTGGCGGTATCGAAAGATGGCGTCGCTGCACTGGTGAAGGAAGCGGCTGCGGTCGAATGGGTGCAGAACGCCTTTGCGCATCTGAAGTTCATTGGCCATACCTCCACCGCCAAACCGCTGATGGACAAGGCGTCGGTGGTGCCCGATGCGGGGGTGATTGCGATTGAAGGTGGGAGCGAAGGTGGCATTGATGCCTTCATCACAGGAGCCAAGACGCATCGTCTGTGGGAACGCGAGCCGACGCTGCGCACGCCGGGTTGAACCTGGCGTAGCGTGACCCACAAGTGTTGCGAAGCGGGCTGCCCTCGTCATGCGATAAGGGCAGCCACCTACTATCAGTATTTCGGAAACTGTTGCTTCACGGCCATTGCGGCCCCGCCTGCCCCACCTGGGCACGTGGGGCCGCAGTCATTTCCACCCCACGCTTGACCTGCATCAACGCTCCACCCGGGCTGCTCTGAGAAGCTGAATGCTCATCAGAACATCTACTCCTGGAGCGATCATGATTACCCAACGCGCCCGCGCTGGCCTTCTTCTTGGTGCAGTGTTGTGCGCTGCCGCTTTCACCGCCCCCGCCCTCGCCCACGAGCAAGGTGACTGGCTGGTCAAGGCAGGCGTCTCGCAGGTTCGTCCGAAGTCGGACAATGGTTCGGCATTGAACGGGGCCATCGGCCTCGACGTGAACAACGACGTGAAGCCCAGCATCTCTGCCACCTACATGTTTACGCGCAATCTGGGCCTGGACGTGCTGGCAGCCGCCCCGTTCCGTCATGACGTGTATGGCAGCGGCGCGGTCAACGGCCAGATCGGCACCAGCAAGCAATTGCCGCCCACCGTCAGCCTGCAATGGCACTTCCTGCCCGATCAGACTTTCCAGCCCTATGTTGGCCTGGGCGTGAACTACACCCGATTCTTCTCTACCCGTGCAGTCGGCCCGCTGGCGGGCAACCATCTTGAACTGACGGATTCCTGGGGCCTGGCTGCCCAGTTCGGCGTGGACGTGAAGATCAACGATCGCTGGTTCGTGAATGCCAGCCTGCGTTACATCAAGATCGACACCGACGTGAAGTTGAACGGCACCAAGATCGGCAAGGCCGAGATCGATCCCTGGGTCACCACCATTGCCGTGGGTTATCGCTTCTGAATGCTGTGCTGACGTGATGGTGCATCTGATCTGAAGACCTGTGTGTCCACCGATCAGTTGCCCTTGATGTAGGCATCAAGCCCGCTTGCCAGCGCCGCAAAGGTCGCCATGCAACGCGGGCTTTTTCGCAAGTCCTCGCGCATCACAATCCAGGTGTCCAACGCCGGGGGCAAAGCTAGCGGGCAACACACGCACCAGCGAGTCGTTTTTGCGCGCAAGCCCCACCTGACAAGCGCCGATGCCAAAGCCCGCTCGCAACGCGGCCAGCTGTGCCGATGATCACGCCAGTGATCCTGAATGACACAGCGTTACAGAATCTGATGGGCTCGATTTCCAGGACGCCATTTGCCCAAGGAATACGGCAAACCCTAGCAGCAGTGCCAGGTAAGGCATGAACCAAGCAAGGATCATGCCCTTTGCGTCTATACTGGAAGTCACGTCGCATCGCCATTTTCCGGTGCGTAGAATCACGATTTTCCCGGACTGACTCCGCATCGACGCATGACGCCCAACCTCGCTACGCTCCCCCATCGCCCCACCGCCAATGCCGAAGACGCGCTGGCGTCGGCGCGCCGCACGCTGGCGGTCGAGGCCGAGGCAATTGCAGCGCTGGCGGAACGGCTTGACGATCATTTCACACAGGCTGCCCAGTTGCTGCTGGACTGTCAGGGGCGCGTGGTGGTCAGCGGCATCGGCAAGTCAGGCCACATTGCCCGCAAGATCGCAGCCACGCTGGCATCGACCGGCACGCCCGCCTTCTTCATGCACGCTGCCGAAGCCGTGCACGGCGATCTGGGCATGATCACCGCGCAAGACGTGGTGATCGCCATTTCCTATTCGGGTTCTGCCACTGAACTGCTGACCATCGTGCCGCAGGTCAAGCGCATGGGGGCCCGGCTGATCAGCATCACCGGCCGGCCGGAATCCGAACTTGCGCAGCTTGCCGACATTCACTTGAATGCCAACGTGACCAAAGAAGCCTGCCCGATGAACCTTGCGCCCACCGCCAGCACCACGGCGACGCTGGCCTTGGGTGACGCGCTGGCCGTGGCCTGTCTGGAAGCGCGTGGCTTTGGCGCGGAAGATTTCGCGCGCTCGCATCCGGGTGGTGCACTGGGCCGCCGTTTGCTGACCCACGTGCGCGACGTGATGCGGTCCGGGCCCGCCGTGCCCACCGTTCCTGTAACAGCATCTATCACCGACGCCTTGACCGAGATAAGCCTGAAGGGCATGGGGATGACAGTGGTGCTGGATGCGCAGGAACAGGTGGTTGGCATCTTCACCGACGGCGATCTGCGTCGTCTGCTGGAACGCGTGGGCGACATCCGCGGTCTCACGGTAGAGGCTGGCATGTCACACAAGCCTTACGCTATCGGCCCCGACGCGCTGGCAGTGGAAGCCGCCGCGCTGATGGACGAAAATCGCAAGAATCTGCTGCTGGTCCGCGACCCTTCGGGCGCGTTGATCGGTGCCCTGCACATGCACGACCTACTGGCCGCGAAGGTGCTCTAAGCCAATGAATTTGCCCGAGATCAATCTGCCCCACCCCGCCGAAGCCTTGCTGTTGGCCCGTATTCCGCAGGAAGTGCGCGAACGCGCTGCGCGTGTGCGCCTGATGGTGTTCGACGTCGACGGCATTCTGACCGATGGCGTGTTGTGGTATTCGGCCCAGGGCGAAACGCTCAAGGGCTTCCATGTGTTGGACGGCCACGGCCTGAAGCTGCTGCGTGAAAGCGGCATTGAAGTGGCGCTGATGACCGGCCGCGATTCGGCCATGCTCAGCCGTCGCGCTGCAGACCTGGGTATTGCCGAAGTGCTGCAGGGCGTGTCCGACAAAGGCGCAGCCCTGAATGAGCTGACCAAGCGCATGCAGGTCACCCTGGACGAAACCGGTTTCATGGGCGATGACCTGATGGACCTGCCGGCCTTGCAACGTGTCGGTTTTGCGGTCAGCGTGCCGGGTGCACCCACCTACGTATCGCAGGCAGCACACTGGGTTACCGGCAAGGCTGGTGGCCACGGCGCGGCACGCGAATGCTGCGACTTGATCCTGGCAGCCCAAGGTCGGCTTGGCAGCTTCATCGCCAGCGGTAGCCGGGGTCTGTTGACCACTGGCGCGGCACAGTAAGCCATGAAAGACCGGCTGGGTTCCTCGATTTCGCTGTTGCTGCTGGCCGTGCTCGTCCTGGGCACGTGGTGGGCGGCTGAACTCGCGCAACGCGCTGTGCCGGAAGATGCACCGCGTCGCATGACGCACGAGATCGACTCCTTCGTCGAAGAGTTCGTGATGGTGCGCAGCGACCCGCAAGGTGTGCCCAGCTCGCGCCTGGAAGGCAAGCGCATGGAACACTTCCCCGACGACGATTCCAGCGACATCCAGTCCCCGCGTTCGTACAGCCAGAAGCCTGGTCGCCAGGTCACGGTTGCCACGGCCAAGGCAGGTCGCATGGATGAAGACGGCGCTCGCATCGTCATGACGGGTGACGCCCGCTTCGTGCGCGAAGCCGGCATGGGCCATGAACGCCTGGACATCAGCAGCAACGTGATCACGCTGCGCCCGGACGACGATGTGGCCTTCACCGATCTGCCCACCACGATTTTGAACGGCCGTTCGCGCATCAATGGCAACGGCATGCATTACAACAACGTCACCCGCGAACTCCAGGTCGCGTCGCGCAGTCGGGTCGAAATCGCCCCGCGCGTGCCGCCGACCGGCGCCCCCGCCCGCTCCGCGCCTTAACAGGACAGGACCCGCTCTCGTGCCTTCGACTCCTTCTCTCTCGCTGCGCAACCTGCTGCTTGCCGCACTTCTTGGCCTGGCCGCCGTCCCCGCATTCGCTGAACGCGCCGACCGCGACAAGCCCACCCTGATCGACTCGGACACCTTGCAGTACGACGATGTCCGCCAGGTCAGCGTGTTCACCGGCAACGTCGTGCTGACCAAGGGCACCCTGATCATCCGTTCCGACCGCATGGAATTGCGGGAAGACGCCGAGGGTTATCAGACCGGTATTGCCACGGCCAACAAGGGCAAGCAGGTCTTCGTACGCCAGAAACGCGAAGGCGTCGAGGAATACACCGAAGGCACGTCCAACCGGACGGAATACGAAGGCAAGACCGAGCGCATCTTCTTCATCGACCAGGCGCTGGTCAAACGCCTGGCCTGCGGCGTGGTGCAGGACGAAATCCGTGGCCAGGTCGTGATCTATGACCAGCGCACGGAAACCTACAGCGCCCAGGGCGGCCCGCGTTCACCTCAGGCCAACCAGCGCGTGCGCACGGTCATCCAGTCCAAGACCGCTGGCACGACCGAAGCCCCGTCGGGCCCGCCGGCAACCGCCTGCCCGCCCACTGCCTCCACGGCAAAGCCGGCTGCTGGTGCTGCCGCCAAGCCCGCCGCGCCGGCCGTCAAGGCACCGGCTCCCGCGACCGGAGCCCGTCAATGACGGTGGATGCACGCCATGCCGATGCAGGTGCGTCGGTCACGCAACCGCTGTCCGCGCACGGCAAGACCGGCAAGCTGGTTGCCACCGGCCTGCGCAAGTCCTACGGCGGCCGCACGGTCGTCAAAGACGTATCGGTCGATGTGAACAGCGGTGAAGTGGTTGGTCTGCTCGGCCCCAACGGTGCGGGCAAGACCACCTGTTTCTACATGATCGTCGGCCTGGTGCCGGCAGATGCGGGCCAAATCTCCATCGACAACGAGGTGGTCACGCCCCTGCCTATTCACCAGCGCGCGCACCGTGGACTGTCTTACCTGCCGCAGGATGCGTCGGTGTTTCGTCGCCTGTCGGTCGAAGACAATATCCGCGCCGTGCTTGAACTTCAGCGCGACGAGCGCGACAAGCCGCTGAAGAAAGCAGAGATCGAGGCCCGCCTGGATTCGCTGCTCGATGAACTGCAGATTCAGCATATTCGTCCGAACGCCGCTATTTCGCTGTCGGGCGGTGAACGACGCCGCGTGGAAATCGCACGCGCACTGGCCACCAGCCCGCGCTTCATCCTGCTGGATGAACCGTTTGCCGGTGTCGATCCGATCGCCGTGATCGAAATCCAGCGCATCGTGCGTTTCCTGAAAGGCCGTGGCATCGGCGTATTGATCACCGACCACAACGTACGCGAGACGCTGGGCATCTGCGACCGCGCCTACATCATCAGCGAGGGCACGGTGCTGGCTGCCGGCCACCCCGACGAGATCGTGATGGACCCGGCCGTGCGCCGCGTCTATCTCGGCGAACACTTCAAGATGTGAGGGCGTCAGTCATGTCGATCCCTTGCGTGCGCTAGGCCATGCTCAAGGCCTCGCTCCAGCTTCGCACTGCGCAGCACCTGACGCTGACGCCCCAACTGCAACAGGCGATTCGCCTGCTGCAGTTGTCGACGCTCGAACTCGAACAAGAGATCGAACAAGTCCTGCGTGACAACCCGCTGCTGGAACGCGAGGACGAACCGGCCCAGGTTTCGCTGCACGCCGACAATGACATGTCCAACGGCAGCGACACCTCGCATCAGGACGCGCCCGAGCCCGCCCAGGAAGTCGACATGGAGCGGGACTCCACCACCGGGGGCGAAGATGCGCCGCCGATGCGTGAAACCGATTCGCTGTGGAACGACCTGCCTGCCTCGCGCGGCGACGATGACGACGAACCGAGCGGTCCGCAGATCGCCGCCAGCACCGCCACGCTGCGCGAACACCTGCTGGAACAGTTGTCGGTCACGCTTGGCTCGGCCCGTGACAAGGCGCTGGCACAACTGCTGATCGATGCACTGGATGACAACGGCTACCTGAGCGTACCGCTGGAAGAAGTGGCAGAAATGTTGCCGCCGGAACTGGAAATCGACCAGGACGAACTGCGCACGGCGCTGGCCCTGGTGCAGTCTTTCGATCCGCCTGGCGTGGGTGCGCGTGACACCGCCGAATGCATCGGCCTGCAACTGCGCAATCCCGATGTCACCCGACTGCCCGAAGCACGCGATCCGTCGGTGCTGTCCTGCGCCCGCGCGATTGCGCGTGCGCACTTGCCCTTGCTGGCGGCACGCGACTACGCCAAGCTGCGTCGCAGCCTGAAGTGCGATGACGACACCTTGCGCTCGGCGCAGGCGCTGATCCGACGTCTGACGCCGCGTCCTGGTTCCCAGTTCTCTGCCACGGCGGCCGACTACGTGGTGCCCGACGTGGTGGTGCGCAAGCTTGGCAAGCAGTGGGTCGTGCATCTGAATTCAGAAGCGATGCCACGTCTGCGCATCAATCATCTGTACGCCCAGCTGCTCAAGAGCGATCGCAGCTGCGCCCATGCCGGCCTGTCGGCACAGCTGCAAGAGGCCCGTTGGCTGATCCGCAATGTGCGCCAGCGCTTCGACACCATCCTTCGGGTGTCGCAAGCCATTGTCGATCGTCAACATGGCTTCTTCGATCATGGTGAAGTCGCCATGCGCCCGCTTGTGCTTCGCGAAATTGCGGATACACTGGGGCTGCACGAGTCGACCATTTCTCGCGTCACTACGCAGAAGTACATGCTCACGCCGTTCGGTACCTTCGAACTCAAGCATTTCTTCGGTAGCCATGTCGCGACGGAAACCGGTGGTGCCGCATCGTCAACCGCGATACGCGCCTTGATCAAACAGCTCGTCAGCGCGGAGGATCCTACCCAGCCGCTTTCGGACAGTCAGCTTGCTCAGACCCTGGGTGAACAGGGCATCGTGGTCGCGCGCCGCACCGTCGCGAAGTACCGCGAAGCACTCCAGATCCCGCCGGTTTCCCTGCGCAAGTCGATCTGAAATGCCCGCCGCAACATGCGGCAATGATCAGGGCAATCCCCTAGCGTGCTGTTGCCAAAAGTTGCTTGAAGCGTAGCGATCGGACCCGATCTAATAGGTGTTGGCGACGCGGTCTCCACCACCTGCCAGCCACCTCGATTGCGTGGCAAGACAGCCGGCACTGCTGGCGCAACGCAAACGATGTGGCACGCAGTGCGGGCCACCCGGCAAGCACCGGATTTCCGGCAAGCGGCCAGTCCCGGGAGACTCAACTTCCGGGGTTTCAACGCTCGAAGGAGGGCTTTACATGAATCTGAGCATCAGCGGTCATCATCTCGAGGTCACCCCTGCTATTCGCGAGTATGTGATGAACAAGCTCGCGCGTGTCCTGAGACACTTCGATCATGTCATCGATGTGAACGTGGTTCTCTCGGTCGAAAAGTTGATGCAGAAGGCCGACATCACCATGCACGTGACCGGTAAGGATCTCCACTGCGAAGCTGAAGACGAAAACCTGTATGCCGCTATCGATGCACTTGCCGACAAGCTTGACCGTCAATTGTTAAAGTACAAAGACAAAGTCCAGCAGACTCGCGTTCCCGAAGCGGTCAAGAAACAATATGTCGCGTCCGACCTATAAGTTTTAGGCATCGCGCCTCGGTCTCAGTGACCGAGCGACATTGAGCAGACAGGCCCGCCGGAATGCGGGCCTTGTTGTTGGATGGCAGCAAATGCACGGCATTTCCCGACACGTTCGCGTCGATCGGTTTTTTGGCCCCGGGACAAGCAGGGCTATAATCGCCCGCTGTCCAACAGGAGATGTCCGTCTGCGGGCGTGACAGAAGCTGAATATCAGCTGAAAATCAGCATGTACGTTGCGTACATTGATTTACTTTCCGGCTCACTCCGGCCCACGCTCGCAAGCCAGGCGCAGATAGAACATGAATCTGATCTCACGGATCCTGCCTCCTTCCAACATCCTTCTGGATCTGGAAGCGACCAGCAAGAAACGCGTATTCGAACAGGCTGGACTGCTGTTCGAAAACAATCACGGCATCGCCCGCTCGGCGGTTTTTGACAGCTTGTTTTCGCGCGAGCGCCTGGGCTCTACCGGCCTGGGTCAAGGCGTGGCGGTCCCGCATGGCCGGATCAAAGGCCTGACCGACGCGGTCGCCGCCTTTGTGCGCCTGTCGGCCCCGATCCCCTTCGACTCGCCGGACGGCAAGCCTGTTCGCCTGATGGTGTTCCTGCTGGTGCCGGAAAAGGCTACCCAGCAGCATCTGGAAATCCTGTCCGAACTGGCCCAGATCCTGTCGAACAGCCAGCTGCGCGACACGCTCAGCACCGAGACCGATGCCGGTGCGGTGCATGCCGTGTTCAGCCAATGGGTACCGGCGGAAGCCTCGTAAAGCCATGCTGACCATCCAGACCCTGTTCGACGAGAACGCCGAGAAGATGTCGCTGACGTGGATCGCCGGCGAGTTGGGCGGCAGCACGCATGCATTGCCCGACGAGTGCCTGGGCGCATCCGATCTGGTTGGTCACTTGAACCTGATCCACCCGGCCCGTATCCAGGTCTTTGGTCACTCCGAATACGCGTACTACCAGCGTTTCGAAGCGCGCAAGCGTCATCACCACCTGGATGAACTGGTCAGTGGCGGCGTGCCCGCGCTGGTCATGGCCGAAGGCCTGGTTGCGCCTGACGACCTGATCGAACATTGCCGACAGTCCAACGTGCCGCTGCTGGCGTCGCCGCTGCTGGCATCGCAGGTGATCGACCTGCTGCGCATCTACTTCGCCAAGAAGCTTGCGGCCACCACCACGGTACATGGCGTGTTCATGGACGTGCTGGGCATGGGCGTACTGATCTCGGGCGAATCCGGCCTGGGCAAAAGCGAACTGGCGCTGGAACTGATTTCGCGCGGTCATGGCCTGGTGGCTGATGATGCGGTGGAATTCAGCCGCATCGCCCCGAACATTGTCGATGGCCGCTGCCCGACCTTGCTGCAGAACCTGCTGGAAGTCCGCGGCCTGGGGCTGCTGGATATCCGCGCGATCTTCGGCGAGACCTCGGTACGCCGCAAGATGAAGCTCAAGTTGATCGTCCATCTGGTGCGCAACACCTCGATGGAAGAACACTACGAGCGCCTGCCGATGCAGGCACTGACCCAGGACATTCTGGGCCTGCCGATCCGCAAGGTGGTGCTGCCGGTTGCTGCCGGCCGCAACTTGGCGGTGTTGGTGGAAGCCGCCGTGCGCAGCGCCATTTTGCAGCTGCGCGGCATCGATACCTTGTCAGACTTCATGGATCGCCAGATGCAGGCCATCCACGACAACGACTGAACCCGACCTTGAGGCTTGGCCCGTGGGTAGCTCGCATGCCACAATCGACCCCGTGTTAAGCGTCGTCTTCATTACTGGCATCTCGGGCTCAGGAAAGTCCGTGGCGTTGCGCATGCTGGAAGACGCGGGATATACCTGCGTCGACAACCTGCCCGTCCGTTTCCTCCACGAGTTCATCGGCATCGCGCATGACGAGCATCTGTCGCGCGTTGCCGTGGCGATCGACGCCCGTTCGCCGGGCGACATCGCCGAACTCCCCGACGTCATCACCGCCCTGCGCGCCCGTGGCACCGAGCTGCGGGTGGTGTTCCTGGACGCCAGCACCAGCACGCTGGCGCTGCGTTATTCAGAAACCCGCCGCCGCCATCCCCTGACCGACCGTCTGCAACGCGGTGGCACGCCGCCCTCGCTGGAAGCCTGCATTCTGGCCGAGCGCGAATTGCTGGCCCCGCTGTCGGAACTCGGTCATCTGATTGACACCACGAACCTGACCCCTGGTCAGCTGCGTGCGTGGGTGCGTGACCTGATCAAGGCAGACCGCCTGCCGCTGGTGCTGACTTTCCAGTCGTTTGCGTTCAAGCGCGGCATTCCGCTCGACACCGACCTGATGTTCGATGTGCGCTGCTTGCCCAACCCGCATTACGACCCGGTGCTGCGTCCGCTGACGGGCTGCGATGCGCCCGTGGCGCAATACCTGTCGGCCTTCCCGACCGTGAATGCGATGGTCGATGACATTGCGGGGTTTGTGGAACGCTGGCTGCCGCAATACATGCAGGACACCCGCAGTTATCTGACGGTCGCGATCGGTTGCACAGGTGGTCAGCACCGTTCGGTCTACATCGTTGAACGGCTTGGCGAACGATTCGCCGATCGAGGACAAGTGTTGATACGCCATCGCAACCAGCCGCATCTGCTGCTGCCGGTGCCCGACGGCCACGCGCCGCTTTCTACCTGACAGGACCCGTGCCGGCCATGCAGATCCGCTGCGTTTCTCATACGCTTTCTCGCACGTTCTCCCATACGCTTCCCGTCGCCATGTTGGCGGTTTCATTGCTGATTGCCGGTTGCGGCAGCAGCCCCAAGCGAGACAGCAGCACGGCCAGCAGCAGCGGTGGCGGCAGTTCGCGCGGCGGTGGCTACTACAAAGATGACGGCCCACCGGACCGTCCGCCCTCAGACCTGGAACTGGTGCCCGACGCAATGCCTGCGGTCGAACCGCTGGCCAGTGGCCCGAACCGCCCCTACAACGTGTTCGGCAAAAACTACACCCCCGACACGTCCGGGCGGCCGTATCGCGTGCAGGGACTGGCGTCCTGGTACGGCAAGAAGTTCCACGGCCAGAAGACCTCCAACGGCGACACCTACGACATGTACGGCATGAGCGCCGCACACACCACCTTGCCGATTCCCAGCTATGTGCGTGTCACGCGCGTGTCCACTGGCAAGACGGTGCTGTTGCGCGTCAATGACCGGGGTCCGTTCCACAGCGACCGCATCATCGACTTGTCATACACGGCGGCCGTGAAGCTGGGCATCCTGGGTGCGGGCAGTGCCGAAGTGGTGGTCGAACATCTGACGCCTACTGAGATCGCCCGCATTCGTGCTGAACGCGCGGGTGAACAAACCGAATACGCCAGCCGCGCACCGGCGACGGTGGCCATGCTGGAAGCCTCGGCTGCCGCCAGCACGGTTGCCCCGGCCCCGGCCTATATCAATACGCCTGCACCCTCGACCGGATTCGGCTCGCAAGACAGCTTGCCCGCCGACACGATTGCGGCAACTGCGCCCATTGCGTTCGGAGCGGCCCCGTCGCAAATCGAGGCCTTGCCGCCACCGGCACCGATGGCCCCCAGGCCAGTACCGGCTGCGCAGCCTGCCTACCCGTCTGCGTCGGCCGCATCGGCAGGCTTGTCAGCACCCAGCACTGCGGCGGCACCAGTATTGGACGGCGTGTATCTGCAACTGGGCGCGTTCAGCGGTCAGCAAAATGCCCAGGACCTGCTTGGCCGCCTGCGCAGCCAGCTGACCGACTGGGCCGAGCCGCTGCGCATCGTGCTGGTCGGCAACCTGCATCGTGTTCGCATCGGTCCGTATGCAGACCGTGTCACTGCGCAACTGGCGGCCAACCGGCTGCAGCAGCGGGTGAACATGACGGCGATGATCGTCACGCAATAAGCGGACGGCAAGGGGCCACAAGACAGTGGCTCCCTTGCGGACTGACATTACGTACGGCGCATCTGCTTGTGCCATCCCATACGCAGAACCCCTCACGGACAAATCGCTGTCGCAGCGCCCTGCCCGCGAGCCACACACCGAATACTGAAGCATCGCGCCCTTTGCGGAATCGCCATGCCTATGTTTGCGGCAAATGGGCTGGCTGGCGGTTTACCTGCTGGTCAGCTGCTTGATCTGAGCTTCAGCTTGCTTGCTGGCTTGATAGCTGGACTGGCTATCAACACCTCTGCCAGCCCGAACGTCAGCCCGAACGTCAGCCCGAACGTCAGCCCGAATGTCAGCCCGAACGTCAGCCCGAATGTCAGCTCAAATGTCAGCTCGCCAGCCAAGCTGCCGTTCAGTTTTCCGATTGGCCTGATCGGCGCAAACGCTCAGCCTTCAGTCCTCGTCTTCCTCTGCGTCATCTTCCTGCGCCTTGCGCAGTGTCAGCGCGTGCGCGTACAGCGCATCTCGCGGCACACCGGTAATGCGCGATGCCAGGCGCGCGGCGTCGCGCACGCTGGCCACTTCCATCAACCATTGCAGAATTTCGCCTGCACGGCCGTCGATTCTTTCTTCCGTTGCTACGGGCGGCGCGCTGATGATCAGCACAAATTCACCCTGCTCGCGGTGCGGTGCGTCGATCCAGGTCAGCGCCTCGCTGGCCGGCAAGGTCACGATTTCCTCGAAACGCTTGCTCAGTTCGCGGGCAATGGTAATGCCACGCTCGGCACCGCAGGTATCCACCACGTCGCGCAGCGTGTCACGCAAACGGTGTGGCGACTCGTAGATCACCACGGGCGCAGGCACCGCCGTCCATTGCGCCAGCCAGCGCTGACGCGCCACGCGCTTGGACGGCGCAAAGCCGGCGAAGACGAATGCCGGGTTCTCGTCGGTGGTCACGCCGCTGCCCATCAAGGCGGTGATGACGGCGCTGGCTCCCGGAATCGGCACCACGGTGAAACCTGCTTCGCGCACCGCACGAATCACCCGCGCACCCGGGTCGCTTACGCCCGGCGCACCCGCGTCGGACACCAGCGCCACACGCTCGCCCGCCGTCAGTCTGCCGACGATGGCCTGGGCCGCTTGTGCCTCGTTATGGCGGTGCGCAGCAATCAAGGGCGTGCGAATGCCCCAGGCATCGAGCATGGGACGGGTACTGCGGGTGTCCTCGGCGGCGATCACGTCACAGCGCTGCAAGGTCATCTGCGCACGCAGGCTCAGGTCGCCCAGGTTGCCGATCGGCGTGGCCACGACATACAGCGTGGATGCGGGCCAGTGCTGGGTGGCAACGCGCTCGGCCAGACGGGGCCAGACACTGGCGGCAGACGTCGCGATGTCGGATACATCCACACGCGCGTCGGCCGCATCAGCGGCAGTGTGGGCCGCGTCAGCCCCCGTAACGGGCAAGGGTGCCGCGTAGGCGTCGTCGGCATCGACGGCACCGGAAGAAGAAGGATCGATATGCATGCCGCCAGAATACCCGAGCAGGCGGCGGTGTCATGACGGATAAGTCGCGCGTGCTCAGTCCCGAGGCACGTCTGTTGGCAACACAACGACGCGCCCGCAAGCGGTGGCTGGCAAAAACGCGAACGGCGGCAGGTGAAACGCAGCCTGCATCCCCAACCAAGATCAAGGTCCGGCCAACAGGAAAGACCGCTGCCGCCGACGCACCATCATCAGGTTTCACACGGACGGCCCTGGACACGAGCGGACGAGAACTTGCGCGTCAGTCCCCCACCCAGCGCCACGGTGCAGAGCAAGAAGCGCTTGCACTTGCCCATCTCGAAAATGCTGGCTTGCAACTGCTTGCCCGCAACGTTGCCAGTCGGGTGGGCGAACTCGACCTGGTCATGCAGGACGGCGACATCCTGGTGTTTGTCGAAGTGCGCGCCCGCAGCTCATCGCGCTTCGGCGGCGCAGCGGCCAGCGTGACCTTCGCCAAACAGCAGCGCCTGACCCGCGCAGCCCAAGTTTTTCTGAAAACCGCATGGCGCGGCCCCGTACCACGCTGCCGTTTCGATGTCGTGGCAATCTCCCCGGAAGGCATCGCCTGGTTGCGTGACGCCTTCACCCCCAGTTACACCTGACGCGCACCGCGCAGCGCATGCACACCCGCAACAAGCCTGCACCCATGAGCCTGCATGCCATAATCCGCGCATGGATCTGACAGCCCGGGTCACCACCCACTTCCGCGACGCGATCGCGCTTCACGAACATGCCCTCGACACCTTGCCGGTTCTGACCGCCACGGCGATCGAGGCGATCTTCTTTGCCATCGCCAACGATGGCAAAGTGCTCGTTTGCGGCAACGGCGCTTCGGCAGCCGACGCACAGCGGTTCGTTTCCCACATGATCGGCCGCTTCGAGCGCGAACGGATGCCGCTGGCAGCCATCGCGCTTACTGCCGACACCGCCATCGTGACCGCGATCTCGAACGATCTCGGTTATGACCGCGCGTTCTCGCAGCAGGTGTATGCGCTTGGACATCCGGGCGACATCCTGGTGGTGTTGTCGGCCAGCGGCAATTCGCCAAGCGTGCTGCAGGCCATCGTCGCCGCGCACGAGCGCGACATGCGGGTGATCGCATTGACCGGTCACGGCGGCGGCGACGTTGCCGCGCTGCTGACCGAAGAAGACATCCACCTAAGCGTGCCGCACGAGCGCACGCCACGCATCCAGGAAATCCATCTGTTGCTGCTGCACGCCTTGTGCGACGGCATAGACGCCCAATTGCTAGGAGAAACCTGACATGACCCGTACTTCAATTGCATCGACGCTGCGCCCGATCGCCCTGGCCCTTGCCATCGCTTCCGGAGCAGCGGTACTGCAGGCCTGCGCGCCGATTCTTCTCGGCGGTGCCGCGATGGGTGTGGGTGGCATGGCGGTTACCGACCGGCGATCGGTGGGCATCCAGGTGGAAGATCAGAATATCGAGTTGAAGGCCGGCAGCCGCATCAGCGAAAAATTCGGCGACGCCGTGCACGTGAACGTCAACGCCTACAACCGCAAGCTGCTGCTGAGCGGCGAAGTGCCTAATGAGAACGCCAAGGCTGAAATCGAACGCCTGGTCGGCAGCATCGAAAACCTGCGTAGCGTGGTCAACGACCTGGCCGTGGCACCTGCAAGTTCGCTCACCACCCGGGCCAACGACTCGGTGCTGACCGGCAAGGTCAAAGCCACCTTGATCGACGCCAAAGACCTGTTCTCGAACGCATTCCGCGTCAACACCGACCGGGGCAACGTCTACCTGATGGGCATCGTTACCGAGCGCGAAGGCAAGCGCGCCTCGCAACTGGTGTCCACCATCCCCGGCATCCTGAAGGTTGTCGCTGTCTTCGACTACATCAGCGAAGGCGAATTGCAGGGCCTGTCCAAGGCCGAAGCCGAACGGCAGCAGGCCCGCGCCAACGCTGCACCGGTACCGCAATAAGGTCTGTTGACGGCTCACACCAAGCTGTCAGGAAGGCCGGAGTAAACTCATGGAACTTCCTGCACGTGGCCCTGGTCTGACCGGGGCTTGCGTGCAGCGCACGGTTGCCATGGCGCGATTGCCCGCGGCAACCGGAAACGGCGACGCGCACCCCGCCCCCCATGAGACCCGCCATGACTGCTTCCAGCACTGCCCCCCCCCTTCCCGCCAACCCGGCAAAACGCGGCCCCGCGAAATTCATCGTTGGCGCGGCGTTGGCAGCAGTCGTTGCAGCAGGCGCATGGTTTACGCTGGCACCCGCGCCCAAAGCGCCGGACGCAACCTTCACCTCGATCACTGGCGAAAAGATCACCACGGCCAGCCTGCGCGGCAAGGTCGTGCTGCTGAACTTCTGGGCCACCGACTGCGTCACCTGCGTCAAAGAGATGCCGATGATGGTGGACACCTACAAGAAGTACGCGCCGCAAGGCTACGAAATGGTGGCCGTGGCCATGCGTCACGATCCGCCGAACTACGTCTTGAACTTTGTCGAGACGCGTCAACTGCCCTTCAAGGTTGCACTCGACCCGATGGGCGAGCACGCCAAGACCTTCGGCAATGTGCAGATGACCCCCACGTCTTTGCTGATCGACCGTGAAGGTCGGATTCTGAAGCGCTATCTGGGTGAGCCCGACACTGCGGAATTCCACGCGGCGATCGAGAAGGCGCTGGCTAGCTGAGCGGCGCAGAGAGTCTGGCATCAAGACGCGTGATGCACATCACGCGTCTCACGATAGTCAATAAAAACGCAGTCCCACTATTGCTGACCGCATCGCCGCTAGATTGATATCGCGGCAAGCCCCTGCAATGCCTGAATCAACTTGGGCTTGGGTGCCGTCAACACATCGTCCTGAATACTGCACACCACCGACTTCAGCAATTCAGTGGTGTTGAGTTCAGTGCGCGTTGCCAAGCTCTGCAAGTCTTCGCTGACTCGCACGGGCACCTTCATCGACAAACGACGTCGTGCCACACCGCGATGCTCGGGAAACCTGACCAAAGCCTTGGCATGCATTGCCTTCAGCTTCGTTGCAAGCTGTGCATCGCCTGCGGCCTGGTGCAAAAAATAGCTCAGCAATACCCGCCGAAAATCTGTCGAGGCGCGGTGATCAATCGTGTGCACGGCGTAGTCCAGCACATCCACATAGATGGCAGGCAAGTTGGCTTCGATGGACGCCGTCGCCTCTTTGCGCGTCTTGCTGATGGCCGGCGTGGACTGTGCAGGGATCGATACGGTGGTGTCACAGACGTCGCACACGCCAACAAGAATGTTCTTCGCGACAGAAGACCCATCACTGAATGGAACGTCGCGTCGGCGAAACGTGGTGACGACGAGATCCGCACAGTGGCTGCACACCGCCCTGCTCTGGTCGCCTTCCTGGAAGATCTTCATGGACGTTCTCATTGGTGCACGCTGATGATTTTGGCGCAGTCATTCGACCCCTAAAAATACGACAATCTTCGTATAGAAAACAAGCTGATATTTGCTTGATGCAATCGAAGAGCATAGAAGGCATTGATGCGAGAGATATGCAAAGTGGACGTATCAGTCCAAGCGCGAAAGTACTGACACAGCGGTAATTACGCGCCAACTAACGCGCGGCCACCGTCGACGCCAACGCACGCCCTGCCAACCAACCGAAGGTCAGCCCCGGGCCTAGGGTGATACCAGGTGCGGGGTAGTTGCCGCCCATCACCGATTGCATGTCGTTGCCGACCACGTAAAGCCCGGGGATGGGCTGGCCAGTGGCGTCTAGCGCGCGCGCATGTGGATCGGTGGCAATGCCGTGGGCGGTGCCGATGTCGCCTGCGTAGACTTTCACGGCGTAGTAAGGGCCGTCAGCCAGCGGGGCCAGGCAGGGGTTGGGGTGGTGATCGGGATCGCCCAGGTAGCGGTTGTAAGCGGTGCTGCCTTTGCCGAAGTCGGTGTCTTCGCCGGCTGCGGCCAGGCGGTTGTAGCGGGCAATGGTGTCTGCCAGCGCAAGCGGGTCGATGCTTAGTTGTTGCGCCAATTCAGCCAGGGTGTCGCCGCGCAACAAATATCCGGCGTCGATCAGATGTTGACGCGGTCGACCGCCGGGCAGCGCCAGTCCCAAGCCCCATATGTCAATGAAGCGTTGGTCGCACACCAGGAAGGCCGGGATGCTGGGCACCTGCGCATGTGCGGCATACATGGCTTCGACAAACGCGTGGTACGAGGTGGCCTCGTTGACGAAGCGGCGGCCTGCGCTGTTGACGGCGATCAAGCCAGGTTTGGCACGGTCCCATACCAGGTGGGGGTAGCGTTGCACGCTGCCATCCGGGCGCGTGAGCAACGACACAGGTGCCCAGAATGCGGCATGGGTGTGGCCGGTTCCCAGTGCTGCACTGGCACTTGCGGCAATGCGGATGCCGTCGCCTGCGTTGCCTTTCGGGGACATCGACCACGGCCCGGTGGGGGCAGGATATTGTTCGTTGCGCCGTGCGGCATCCCACGGGAATCCACCGGTTGCCAGCACGACACCGCGGCGTGCGTGAATGCGTTTGGGCGCGCCATTGTCGTGGACCACGACACCGATCACTCGACCGTTTTCATCACGCACGAGCGCTTGCAGATCGGCCTTCAGGCGATACGCAATGCCACGCTGAAGCACTTGTTCGAACAGCTGCGCTGCCAGCGCATTTCCCAGCAGCAATCGCGTGCCGCGATGGTAGCCACGTGCACGGTCACTGACGTAGCGCAGCACCAGTTTCATGCCGTGTTTCCACGATGCAAAGGATCGCGTGACACGCAGCAGATGCTTGGCGTCGGTGATGTTGATCATCATGCCGCCCAGCACCAGAAACTCGGGCAAGGGGTCGCGCAACTCTTTGAAGTGCCGGCCTAGTTTGCGGCCATCAAATTCGGGGGGATCGAGCGAGCGGCCGCCCATCGCAGCCCCTGGCAGGTCGGGGTAGTAATCAGGCGAGGCAGTGCGTGCCACCAAGCGCAACACACCCTGGTGCGTGAAGTCTTCCAGCATCTTCGGGCCGGCATCCAGATAGGCGCGCAGCATGTCCGACGGTGCGGAATCCCCGACGGTTTGTTCCAGGTAGGTCCAGACTTTGTCGAAGGTATCGGGGTGACCGGCACCGGCTGACTGCGCATTCAAGGGCAGCCAGACCGCACCGCCCGACACGGCCGTCGAGCCGCCGATGCGATCGGTCTTTTCCAGCAGCAGCACGTTCAACCCCGCCAGCTTGGCGGTGATCGCCGCAGCCATGCCGGCAGCACCGCTGCCTACGATGATGGCGTCAACGGTTTCGTCCCAATCTCCATGATCGGGTTGGCGACTGGAAGCGTGGACGGCCGTCATGATCCCGATCCACCCAGCGATTTTCCGCCATCGACAAACAAGACCTGACCAGTGATGAACCCCATGTTGGGCGACACCAAAAAGGACACGGCGCGTGCGATGTCTTCCGGTCTGCCTGCCTTGCCTGTGGGTTGCAAGGCCAACTGCGCGGCAAGCCGTTCGGGCGTCAGTGCCTGCAGAATCGGCGTGTCGATCAGGCCCGGCGCAATGGCGTTGACGAGGATGCCACGCGGGGCCAACTCCATTGCGCTGGCGCGCGTGTAGCCCACCACGGCCGCTTTCGACGCCACATAGTGCGGATGGTTTTTCGCGCCCAGATAGGCACGCGACGCGATGTTGACGATGCGCGCGCCGTCTTCCATCTTGCGTGCTGCTTCCTGCGTCAAGGTGGCGACGGCCACCAGGTTGATCTCGTAGATGCGCCGGAAATCTTCGTTGGTCACATCCAGGAATTTGCGTTCGTCGAACAGGCCGGCGTTATTGACCAGCGCACGCAGCGGCGGCAGCTCGCGCACCAGCGCGCGCACTGCGGCTTCGTCGGTCAGGTCGATGGCACGGGCATCGACATTCAGGCCCTGTGCACGCAAGGACGCGGCTTCCTGTTCGGCCAAGGGGCCGTTGCGGTCTACCAGGATGACCTGGAAGCCGTCGCGTGCCAGTTGCTCGACGGTGGACCGGCCCATGCCGCTTGCGCCGCCCGTGACGAGCGCAAGGCCCAAAGGCGAAATGCCGTCTGCGATACCGGTGTGATGCGGGTCTGCAAGCGGCTGCGCACCACTGACGTGATCCACGTTGGACGTGCTCACAAGACTTTCACCGGCTTGTCCAGCTTCGTCCCGCGTGCCTGGATTCATAGCGTTGCTCACGTCCACTGCCCCCCCTGTCTGCACACTCATCCCCTTCCCTCACACCGCCAGAAAACCACCGTCGACAGGCAGCACCACACCCGTCACATACGTCGCCATGCTTGACGCCAGAAACACCACCGGTCCGACCACTTCGTCTGCCGTGCCTAGCCGGGCCAGCGGCGCACGGTTGGTGAACCAGTCGGTGCCGTGTTCGGTAGCCAATTGCGGCGCGGCCATGTCGGTGTCCATCAGGCCCGGTGCAACCGCGTTCACGCGGATTCCGAACGCAGCCAGGTCACGCGCCATCACTTGTGTGAGCGAGCGCACGCCGCCTTTCGACACCACGTAGCCGGTGCTTGAAATCCCGGTGGCAAAGGCCACGATGGATGACACATTCACGATGCAGCCGCGCCGCGCTTTCAGCAGCGGCACGAACGCGTGCGAGACTTCAAAACTGCCTTGCAGGTTCACGCCCATCACGCGATCCCACGCGGCTGGCGTGCCGGCGTCATCAAAGCGCGGGCCGCCGGCAATGCCTGCGTTGTTGACCAGAATGTCAATGCCGCCATGACTGGCCAGCACCTGCGATGCGCAAGCGGCAACTGCTGTGCGGTCGGTGACATCCAGGCTCACCGCGCTGGCCTGAGCGCCTGCTTCGATCAAGTCCTGTGCCGTGCGCTGTGCGCCTTCCAGATCACGGTCGGCCAGAATGACCGTGGCTCCTTCGCGCACAAAACCTCGCGCAATCGCGGCTCCCAGGCCACGTGCCGCGCCAGTGATCAACGCAACCTTGTTGTCCAGCAAACCCACGTCATGTTCCTTGTGATGAAGCCATCGCACCGACAATCAGCGTGTCCTTGAAACGCATCGAACGAAGCTTGCTGTGCGGATGATTTGTCGGCAGAGCCAGAGATCGCCACAGTCCGACGGCAGCGCACGCAACCGTGCTCACGCCCCCGATCACGTACCCAGATACGCCCGCTGAATCCCTTCATCATTGGCCAGCGCAGCCGACTTTCCTTCCAGCGCCACCTCACCGTTTTCCAGGATGTACGCGTAGCTGGACACCGCCAGCGCAAGCTTCACGTTCTGCTCCACCAGCAAGATGGTGATGCCTTGTTCGCGGTTCAGTTTCAGCACGATGTCGAAGATCTGATCGACCACCAGCGGGGCCAGGCCCATCGAGGGTTCGTCCAGCAGAATCATGCGGGGGCGGGCCATCATGGCGCGGCCGGTGGCAAGCATTTGCTGTTCGCCGCCAGACAGCGTGGCGGCCTTCTGGTTGATGCGTTCGCGCAGGCGTGGAAAGGTGTCGCAGACCATGTCCAGATCGGCGCGCACCTGCGCCCGGTCGCGGCGCAGGAATGCGCCCATGTCCAGGTTCTCGCGCACGGTCATGTCGCGGAAAATTTCGCGGCCTTCGGGTACCTGCACGATGCCCAGACGCACGATGGCATCGGCACCGTCGCGGTGAATCGGCTTGCCATCGAAATACACTTCGCCTGCATTGGGCGACACGATGTGCGACACCACATTCAAGGTGGTGGTCTTGCCAGCGCCGTTGGCCCCCAGCAGCGCCACGATGGCACCGTCCGGCACCTTCACCGATACGTCGTGCAGGGCCTGGATGTTGCCGTAGGCGGCCGATACCCCGCGCACGTCCAGCAGGTTCTCAGCCACGGTGCGTTCCTTTGCCCAGATAGGCGTCGATCACACGCGGATTGCCGCGCACTTCTTCCGGCGTACCTTCGGCAATCTTTTCGCCAAAGGACATGACCGTGATGCGGTCGGAAATTGCCATCACCAATTGCATGACATGTTCGACCAGCAGCACCGTGATGCCATCGCGTTCGCACAGTTCGCGCAGCAGACGATCCAGGGTTTCGATCTCACGATTGCGCAGGCCCGCAGCGGGTTCGTCCAACAACAGCAGCTTGGGCTTGATCGCCAGCGCACGCGCCAGTTCCAGCATCTTCTGGCGCCCGAAATCCAGGTTGGACGCAAGTGTGTCGTGGTGGTCGGCCAGGCCTACTCTTTCCAGCAGATGATCGACCAGATCACGCGCTTCGGCACCTGGGCGGCGCAGCATCATGCCGGCAGTGCGGGCAGCGTGAGAATGGGTGCCCAGCAAGGCGTTTTCGCGCACCGTCAATTCACCGAACAGCTCCAGGTTCTGGAAGGTGCGCGCCACGCCCAAGGCGGCCATCTGATGCGGGCGATGGTGCGTGATGTCTTCGCCATCGAGCACGATGCGACCTTGCGCCGGCTGGTAGTAGCACGAGATGCAGTTGAAGGTGGTGGACTTGCCTGCGCCGTTCGGACCGATGAGCGCATGAATGCGGCCACGCTCGACCTGCATCGACAGGCCGTTGACCGCAAGCAGACCACCAAAGCGCACAACGATGCCACTCACATCCAGGAAAGACTTGGCATCAACCGTCTGCGTGCCAAGCGATGCGGTAGTTTCGTTCGCAAGCACAGACGGGGCTGCCGACGCATTCACCGCAGTTGCCGCAACACCCGGACCAGTCTTCAACACATGGTCGTTCATGCCGATTCTCCAGATGCCCGCGTAGCGACCACGGGTGCCGGCGCATGCGTGGTCGACGTGATGCGCACGCGCTTGCGGCGCTCGGCAAACAGCCCACGCGGCGCGAACATCATGAAGCCCATCAGGATCGCGCCGTAGATGATTTCCTGGAACGAAAGCGCCTGACGCAGCAGCTCGGAAATCAGGCCGAATCCGATGGCACCCAGAATGGCCCCGCGCACTGAGCCAATGCCGCCGACCACCACCATGGTCAACACCAGAATGGTGGTCTGGAAGCCCAGACTTTCCGGGTGCACGAAGGACGAGAATGTGGTGTACAGCCCACCAGCCAAGCCCGCGTAGGCGGCAGACAAGGTGAAGGCCATGCGCTTGACGCGATTCACATCCACGCCCATGGCCAAGGCCGCAATATCGCTTTCGCGCACCGCACGGAAAGCGGACCCCAACTGCGAACGCGAGATCCACACAGTGGCCCACAGCATCAGTGCGGTGATCACGATCACGAAGGGATAGGCACGCAGATCGTTGGTGAGTGCGTAGCCAAAAATCTGCGCAGGCGCAATGCGAAAACCGTTCGACCCGTTGGTGACCGAGTTCCAGTTCATGAACACCCACTGCATGGCTTCACCGAATGCAAAGGTGGACAGGGCCAGGTAGATGTCACGCATGCGCAGCGCCAGTGCACCCAGCATGTAACCCAGACACGCGGTCAGCAAGGACCCCGCCAGAATCGACAGAATGAAGGGCAGCTGGAAGTGATTGTTCAGCAGCCCGGCGGTGTAGATGCCAATGCCGTAGAAGGCCGCATGCGACAACGCGAACTGCCCGGTTTCACCGATAACCAGGTGCATGCCCAGCGCCAGCACCACAAACACCATCAGCAGGTTCACCACGTACAGCACGTAGCCGGTGACAAACATCGGCAGCACCGCAAGCACCACGGCGGCTACCACCAACAACATCAGATCGAAGCGCGACTTCATACTTTTTTCACCTGCAATCTGCCACCCAGGATGCCCTGCGGCCGCACGATGAGCACGATCATGATGGCCAGGAACGGGGCCACCACAATCGCGTTGGTCGAGATGAACAAGCCCACCAGATTTTCGGCAATGCCGATGATGAAACCACCCAGCACGGCACCCGGCACACTGCTCATGCCACCGACAATCGCGGCAGCAAAGGCCAGGATGGCCACATGTGCAATGTCGGGCGTGATTAGAATCTTGGGCGTGATCAACACCGCTGCGATTGCCGAGATCAGCCCCGACAAGCCCCACACCATCATGCGCACGCGGCTCAGGTTCACTCCCACCCGCTGCGCACCCCGTGCATTCATGCCGACCGCGCGCATCGCACGCCCGGTACGGGTCCACGCGAACATGGCAAACAGCAAAGCCATGACGATGATGGCGACCGCGAAGATCAGCAGGTCCAGCCGCGTCAGCACTGCGTCACCGATCATGATGGCGCTGGTCGACGCCAAGGGCGGCAAGGAACGCGGCGTATCGCCCAGGCCGGTGGTGCGCACCAGCCCCTTCAACACATAGGCCAGGCCCAGCGTGGCGATCACCAGTTGCACGCCCACGCCGCGCGATGCGATCACGCGTTCCATCACCACGCGCTGGAACAAGGCAGCAGCAACCATTACCACCGCAATCGTCACCGGGATCACCAGCCAGTAAGCCCAGCCCATCACCAGCACCAGGAACAAGGCCACGTAAGCACCGACCATGAACAACTCGCCTTGCGCGAAATTGGGCACGTCGGTGGTCTTGAAAATGATCACGACCGCTACTGCCAGCAAGGCATACACACTGCCGGTCACCAGACCCGACAGAATGCCTTGCTGCAGGAACAGCCAGATATCCGCACCGCTCATTGACATCTCCGGGCACGCCAAAGCCGTTGGCGTGCGGATGGAACGCACCCACACAAAAGCAGTGGGGATCGGACCCCGCCCTGAGTCGCACCGACCTGTGTTCGATCAGTGGCCGTGCTCAGGGCGATGACGCGTGGTGCTGAACCTTAGGGCTCGTACTTCCACACGCTCTTGAACGTGCCCGGCACCAGCGTGGACTTGTCGCCGTCGAACTTCAGGTAGATGGCCGCCTTCTGCGCAGCGTGATCGGTGGGCGTGAATTCGATGGGACCGGCCATCACGCCGGAATCGAACTTCATGGTCGACATGGCTTCCAGCACCTTTTCACGCGTGGGCTGCGGGCCGGCGGCCTTCAGCGCATTGACCACCGTCATGGCCGAGGGCAAGCCATAGGGCATGTAAGGCTGCGGATAACCCGGGCGCGCGGCCAGGTCTGGGTAAGCTTCCTTGTACATGTCATAGACCCATTGCAGCTTGGGGCTGCCCGGCACATCGGCCAGCACGTCCTGGATGTAGACGTTCTTGAAAGCTTCCTTGTTGCCGACGTTTTCCACCAGCTGGCGCAGGTCGGCGGTACCGGTCACGGCAAGCACGATGGGCTTGTCGAAGCCCAGTTCGTGCGCCTTCTTGATGATGAGCGCAGCGGGGCGCGCGTAGGTCGTCAGCAGCAGCACGTCGGGGTTGGACGCGCGGATGCGCAGCATGGGTGCGGTCACGTCGTTGATGTTCGAATTGACCGATTGCACGTTCAGCGGCAGGTCGCCCAGGTGTTTGGCCTGCACTTTGGCCGCCGCCAGGTTCCACGCGCCATATGCATCGTCGTGGTTGATGTAGCCGATCTTCTTGGCCTTCAGCGCTTCCGCACCGAACTGCACCATCGAGCCGCCGACCGCGTATTGCGAGATCGAGAACGCGCCATAGATGTACTTGGACACCGGGTACAAGGCACCGTCGCCAGACGCATTCAGCATCACCAGCGGAATCTTTTCGCGTTCGACATATTCACGAGCGGCCACCGTGGCCGCCGAACACGATCCGCCGTTCAGCAGGAAGACCTTGTCCTGCTCCGTCAGCTTCTTGGCAGCAGCCACCAGGTCGTTGGCATTGCAGCGGTCGTCTTCGATCACCAGTTCGATCTGGCGACCGTGAATACCGCCTTCCTTGTTGATCTTGGCGTACCACATCTTTGCGCCGTTCATCGGGTCGAAACCGTAGGCCATGCTGCTGCCCGACAAGGGCGCAAACATGCCGATGCGGATGGTCTTCTCAGAAATGCCAGGCTCTTGCTGCGCCAGCGCCGGGGCGGCGTGGGCAAGGGTGCAAAGACTGGCGGCCAGTACGGTCAGGCGAAGGCGCAAGGTCATGGGTGTCTCTCTCCAGAGGGTTGCCATCTGTCGTGGCGCTTGCTGGCGGCTCGGGTCAGCCGTCGGGTTTGCCGGAAAAGTAGCCAGGAAAACGGTGCGGCCCGGCGACCGCGATCTTGGATTGCACTGCCCTGCGGTCTGTTGCCGCAATCGGTGACAGCGTGTACTGGTAAGGACTAAGAGGTCTGGACCGCGGAATGTGTCACTGCATGCGATAACCGCCATTCACATCGATCACGCTGCCCGTGATGTAAGCCCCCTGCTCTGACGCCAAAAATCCCACGGCGGCAGCTACGTCGTCCACCGTGCCGATCCGACCGAGCGGAATCGCCGCTGCCGCTGCCGTCAGCGCACCGGCGCTGGTCACGGTGGCGCGCAGCATGTCGGTATCGATCAACCCGGGGGCAATGCCATTCACGGTCACACCCAGGTGCGCCACTTCACGTGCCATGGCCTTGGTCAGCCCCAGCACCGCAGATTTCGCAGCAATGTAGGACGCGCTGGAGCGGTACCCACCCAGCTGGGCCGCCACCGAACTGAAGGTCACCACGCGTCCGTTGGGCAAGGGCAATGCCTCGCGGCGGCGTATGTATTCACGACCGCACAGGAAGACCCCACGTGTATTCACGTCGAAGGTGCGGTCCCACAGGTCGATCGAGGTGTCCTTGATCAGCGGCCGGTCGCCGTTTGGCTGGAACAACAACAGCCCGGCCGCACACACCAGCACCGAGATCGGTCCGAAGGTGGATTCGACATATTCAAAGGCGGCTTCGACTGCAGGTTCCTGGCTGACGTCGAAGGCAATGCATGCATGGTCTGCGCCCAGGCGGGCGGCCACGGCAGCGGCGCGGGTGGCGTTGATATCGGCAACGATGACACGACAGCCTGCGTCGGCAAGGTGCCGGCATACCGCTTCTCCGATACCGCCTCCGGCACCGGTTACCAAGGCAATGCGTCTGACGGAAACCATTTCAGCTTGCGACATCACCCTGGATACATCGGACATGAAAATCCTCGTATTGATTCGGCTTTACGGCGTATAAATGCCGTTGATGCCAAATTGTGTATACATGAGCCAGTTTTAAACAGTCGGGTTATCCCTTCGGCAATATTCCCAATCCAAGGGCTGGAAAGCCTTACCCGGCGAAGTGCCATATGCCGGAAAGCGCCCTGGCCCACCTACAATTGCGGCCTATGGATACGCTTTCCCAGCACGTTACCGACACCTTGCGCGACTGGGTGTTGCACGGGCGGCTCAGCCCCGGTGCCCGTCTTGAAGAAATTCCGCTTGCAGCCAGCCTGGGCGTATCACGCACGCCAGTACGTGCTGCACTGGCCACGCTGGGCAACGAAGGCTTGCTGGAATACCAGCCCAAGCGCGGGTACCACGTGCGTACCTACGCGCTGGAAGAAATCGTGGCGGCCTACGACGTCCGTGCAGCGCTGGAAGGTTTGGGTGCGCGCCTGGCAGCGCAACGCGGGCTGGACGAGGCGGCAATCGCCACCTTGCGCGCGTGCCTTGCGCAAGGCGACGACATCCTGAGCAAAGGCGTGTTGCTGCCCGAGGATCACGAGCCGTATCAACACATGAACATGTGCCTGCACAACACCTTGCTGGAAGCGGCTGGTAACCCGTGGGTGCAGCGCTTTGCGGCGCAGGCGCAGGCCATTCCGTATGCGTCCGATCGCATCGTGCTGTGGGACGTGGCGCATGACGTGATTCTGCGCTCGCACGGCGATCATCACCGGGTGGTGGACGCCGTGATTGCCCGTGACGCTCCCCGTGCAGAGAGCCTGATGCGCGAGCATGTGTACTATGCCGGCATCATTCTGCGGAACAACTACGAAGCCTTGCGGGCGGCAACGCCCCGCGAGGCATGAATCAATGGCTGAACAAAATCGACACGCCCTGGTGCTTTTCTCCGGCGGCCAGGACTCCACCACCTGCCTTGCGTGGGCACTTGAACGTTATGACCGGGTTGAAACCATCGGCTTCGACTACGGGCAACGTCATCGCGTAGAACTCGACCAGCGCAAGGTGGTGCTGGCGCAGGTACGCGCACAATTCCCCGCCTGGGCCGATCGCCTGGGCGAAGATCACATGATCGACCTGGCTGTGCTGGGTCAGATCAGCGATACCGCGCTGACCTCAGATGCGGAAATCCGCATGAACGCCGATGGCCTGCCGAACACCTTCGTGCCGGGCCGCAACCTGCTGTTCCTGACGCTTGCAGCTGCACTGGCCTATCGGCGCGAGCTGAACGTGCTGGTGGGCGGCATGTGCGAAACGGATTTCTCGGGTTACCCGGACTGCCGCGACGACACTATCAAGGCCATGCAGGTGGCCATCTCGCTGGGCATGGGCAAGCGCTACACCTTCGAGACCCCGCTGATGTGGATCGACAAGCACGAGACCTGGCAACTGGCCCAGGACTTGGGCGGCGACGCACTGGTAGAGGTGATCGTTGAACACTCGCACACCTGCTACACCGGCGATCGATCAGAACGTCACGACTGGGGCTACGGCTGCGGCAAGTGCCCGGCCTGCGTGTTGCGGCGTAACGGCTTTGCGCAATGGCGTGCCGAGCAGGCAAACCTGGAGGCCGCGCAATGACGTATTCCGTGAAGGAAATGTTCTACACCTTGCAGGGCGAAGGCGCACAGGCCGGTCGCCCGGCCGTGTTCTGCCGCTTTGCCGGCTGCAACCTGTGGACCGGGCGCGAGAAAGACCGCGCCAAGGCCATCTGCCAGTTCTGCGACACCGATTTTGTGGGTACCGATGGCACCGGGGGCGGCAAGTTCCGTGACGCCCAGGCGCTGGCTGCTGCCATCGCAGGCTTCTGGCCGAATGCCGATCACGCCAACCGCTTTGTGGTGCTGACCGGTGGCGAACCGCTGATGCAGGTCGATACCGCCCTGATCGACGCCTTGCACGCCGAAGGCTTCGTGATTGCCGTGGAAACCAACGGCACCGTGCTGGCCCCTGAAGGTATCGACTGGATCTGCGTCAGCCCGAAAGCGGGGTCGGAATGGATTCAGCGCAGCGGACACGAGCTGAAAGTGGTGTGGCCGCAACCCGGATTGGACTTCGAAGCCCTGGAAGCGGCGGATTTCACCCACCGCTACCTGCAACCGATGGACAATATCCTCCGCGCCGACAATACCGAGCTGTGCATCCGCACCTGTATGGCGCGCCCCGCGTGGCGCCTGAGCCTTCAGACGCACAAGATCACAGGTATTCGATGATGTACGAAGTCAGCCAGCGTTTTTACTTCGACGCTGCCCACACCCTCAACCGCGAGATCGAGACTGCCGGCAGCCGCCGGATTCACGGCCACACCTACTGGGCTGAAGTTGCGGTCCGCGGTATTCCCGAGCCGGTCACCGGCATGGTTGTCGACAGCGGCTTGCTGAAGGCGCGATTGCACGAGGTCCGCGACCGTCTGGACCACCATCTGCTGGATGAAGTGCCCGACCTGGGCCCGGCTACGCTGGAAAACCTGTGCGCTTTCATCGCACGTGGGCTGGATGGTTTCCACCCCGGCCTGGCCACTGTAAAGGTCTGGAGAGAGGCGAACGGCGACAGCTGCACCCTGCACCTGCTGCCGAAGCTTTGAGAGGCCTCAAGGGGCGCTGAGGCCGTTTGCGCGCGGTCTTCAGCGGTCGTTTACGTCGTTACTTCCGCAGGCCCCTTCGCAGCCGTTAGTCTTGTCGACGACACTCGCTGCGAGGCTGCTGCGCTGGATGCCAGCCGCGCGTCTGACACAGGCGCGTTTTCAACGGGCTGTGGACATTTCCGCCGTCTTTGGCTGTGGATATCCGCAAACCCCGATATCTGTCGCACAAACGCATCGCTTCATGCGCGCCGACTGATTCTGTTTTCTGCATACAGAACACAGAATGCTAGGATTGGTGCCATGCACAAAATCGATGCCCCCAGCCAACTCCTCGAACGCGTCTATGACGCCATTCTTGACGCCATCTGCACCGGCCTGCTGAAAGCCGGTGAACGGGTGACACAGGAAGGTCTAGCTGCGCAGCTTGGCGTGTCACGCCAGCCCATCCTGCAAGCCATTCACCTGCTCAAGCGCCAAGGCTTCATCGAAGACAGCGGCCGCAAGGGGGTGGAAATCAGCGCCATCGATCCGGCGCGGCTGGTGCAGCTGTATCAGATCCGTGCGGCGCTTGATGGGCTGGCGGCGCGTGAGGCGGCAAGCATCGTGGCGCGTAATGGCGCGGGCGACCTGCGCGAAGCGGGCGATGCACATCTTGCAGCGGGCCAGGCGGCAATCGCCAGCGGATCGGCCGGCGAACTGATCGCCGCCGACATGGCGTTCCATCAGTTCATCTACCAGCGTTCAGGCAATCCGATGATTGCCGACACCACGGCAATCCATTGGCAGCACATTCGCCGGGCGATGGGTGCGCATTTGCAAAGCGATGCGGGTACGCCGGAACAAAGCTGGCGCGAACACGCAGAAATTCTGGATGCAGTGATTGCGGGTCAGGCAGAACTGGCCGAGCAACGCGCGCGCAACCATGCCGAACGTGCGGCAGCGGTGCTGGTGGGAAGGCTGGCCAAACAAGCCGAAGTCGATGCGGCAGAACATCCCCAATCTCTACGGCTGTCGGCAGAAGGCTGACCCGGTAACCCGCCAGCCAGAACACGGGTCACCCACTACCGCCCAGCGTGGCAGCTCAGCACCTGAACGCAGGCCGCTGAAAGGTTTTGCCGAACCATCGGCGGCAGCCGATCTCTGCTGACACCAACGTTTCTTACCCGCACCGACTTTATCCATGTTCGCCCTGCTCAACGTTGCGTTCCCGGTTTTTGCGCTGATCTTCATCGGCTACGGTTGCCGACGGCGCGGCATTCTGGGGCCGCAGTCCTCGCGCGAACTGAGCCGCTTCGTGATCTACCTGGGCCTGCCCGCGCTGCTGTTCAATGCGACCTCGTCGCTGGAACCGGCCAACCTGGCCAATGGCAGCTTCATCGCAGCGTTTGCACTCGGCATGGTGGTGACCTTTCTGATTGCCGGTGCGCTGGCCCGTCGCCGGGGTGCCAACACCATCGACGCCATCATTGAAGGCCTTGGAGCCGCCTACCCGAATGCGGGTTTCATGGGCCTGCCGATCTGCCTGCTGGCCTTTGGCCAACCCGGCTTGCTGCCCGGCCTGATCGCCACCTTGATGACCGCCTGCGTGCTGTTTGCTGCCGCCATCGTGCTGATCGAAACGCGGCTGCACGCCGGGGTAAGCGTTCTGCAATCCCTGCGCAAAGTCGGTGGCTCGCTGATCCGCAATCCGATTCTGATCGGCCCAGTGCTGGGCACCTTGCTGGCCGCCACGGGCTGGCATCTGCCCGACGGCGTGCGGCAGTTGTTCAACCTGCTGGGCGGATCAGCCGGGCCTTGCGCACTGGTGTCGCTGGGCCTGTTCCTGGCGGAACCGCAAAGCGCTGAACCTGCACCGGGCACCCGTGACGGCGCGCTGCGTGCGGTGGCACCGCTGGTGGGCTTGAAGCTGTTATTGCAGCCTGCGGTCACCGGTGTGCTGGTGTACTGGGTGATGCCACAGCCGCCGGTGTGGGCGGCCTGCGCCGTATTGATGAGTGCGCTGCCGATTGGCACCGGGCCGTTCATGCTGGCCGAGCTCTACAAGCGGGATGCAACCGCAATGTCGCGGGCGATTCTGGTGTCGACCGTGGTGTCGTTGTTCACGGTGTCGGCATTGCTGGTGGCGTTGACGGGTCATTGATCAAGGGTTCGATCACTTCGGACAAGATGCCAAAGGCCGGGCCGATCTGCGCGTCCGGCACGCAGGCGTAGCCCAGCAACAAGCCGGTGCGATCCGAGGGGTTCATGTAGTACGGCCGCAGTGGGCGCACTGCAATGCCGCGCGCCAATGCTGCGCGTGCCACCGCCCCATCGTCGCTACCAGGCGGCAGATCAACCACCAAATGCAGACCGGCATCGTCGCCGCTGACAGGCAAGGCATTACCGAAGCGCTGCGCCACGGCTTCCTTCAGCAATTCCCGACGCTGTCCGTACAAGCCGCGCATGCGCCGGATGTGCGAACTCAGATGCCCTTCGAAGATGAAGTCCGCCAGAATCGCCTGCTGCTGCAACTGGCCTTCGCGATATAGCTCGGCAGCGCCTTTTGCGAAGGCATCGACCAGGGCATCGGGCACCACCACGTAGCCGATGCGCAGGCCCGGAAACAAGGTCTTGCTGAAGCTGCCGACGTAGATCACGCGCCCCGCCGTATCCAGACCTTGCAGGCATTCCAATGGCCGACTGCCGTAGCGAAATTCGCTGTCGTAATCGTCTTCGATGATCCAGCTGCCGTGTTGGCGCGCGTAGTCCAGCCAGGCGCGGCGACGTGCGAGGCTCATCACCATGCCAAGCGGGTACTGGTGAGAAGGGGTCAACAGGATTAGCGCAGGCGGGGTCTCGCTGTTGGTGCCATGTGAACCATGCGAGCCATTGACGCTATTTGTGCTGTTCGTGCTGCTCATACCACCGGGCAGGCCGCTGACCGATGACGGCAGCGTCATGCCCTCCCCGTCTGCCGGCCGCGCTTCCAGCTCCAGCCCCAGCGAGCGCAATACGCTGCGTATGCCCCAATAACTCGGCTCCTCGATCCACACCCGTTCGCCAGGATCGGCCAGCAAGCGCGCCGCCAGATCGATGGCCTGATGCGCACCCGTGGTGATGACAATCTGTTCAGGCTGACAGCGCACGCCGCGAGATGTGCGCAGGTGTTCGGCCAACACTTTGCGCAAAGGTCCATGCCCGCCGCTGGGCGCGTAGGTCAGCAAGGACGGGGCGGGCCGACGCCAGTGCCGATTGCTCAGGCGACTCCAGACGCGCGAAGGGAATTCCGTCACGTCGGGCACACCAGGCATGAAGGCACCCCACTGCGTTGGCGCGAACCCCACCCCATCCACCAATCGCCGTCCGCGCACCGACAGCGCACGGCCGGGAGCCGGTACCGCGCCATCTGACATAGGCGTTTCACCCGCCAAGGTTTCCGGCGCGGTGGCGGCCACATAGGTGCCGCTGCCACTGCGTGACGTCACGTACCCCGCCACCGTCAGGTGCGCGTAGACCTCAGTGACGGTGTTGCGCGCAATGCCGAGTTCCTGCGCCAGCAAGCGCGACGACGGCAGTTTGCTGCCTGCCGCCAGCCGATGCGACAGGATGGCTTCGTGCAAATGGCGCTGCAGCTGGCGATACACCGGTTCCTCGCCCTGCTTGTCGAGCGACGCGGCCAGCCAGTCGGACAGGGAAGCGGGGCGCAAAGTGGCTCCATCAAATAAACACAAGTGGCTCTTAAATATAGAACCATATCTTCATATAGTGGCCGTTCTGTCGGCGTATCGCCACAGGAATCCCATTTGCTCAAGGAAGCAACCATGTCCGACACCACCCCGCACGCCATGACCGACGAAGCAGCTCTGGAAGTGGCGCCCACAGGCTCCAATGAGTCCTTGCGCGCACGCCGTGCCGCCGCGTTGCCGCGCGGTGTGGGCGTGATGTGCGACTTCCACGCAGCACGCGCCAACAACGCGGAACTTTGGGATATCGAAGGCAAGCGCTACATCGACTTCGCCGCCGGCATCGCCGTACTGAACACCGGCCATCGCCACCCGCGCATTATTGAAGCGATCACCCGCCAGCTGGACCGCTTCACCCACACCGCGTTCCAGGTCATCCCTTACGCGTCCTACATCGAACTGGCAGAGAAGGTGGCCGCACGCGCCCCGATCAGCGGCGACAAGAAAACCGCCTTCTTCACCACCGGTGCCGAAGCCGTTGAAAACGCCGTGAAGATTGCCCGCGCATCCACCGGTCGTCCGGGCGTGATCGCGTTCACTGGCGCCTTCCACGGCCGCACCATGCTAGGCATGGGCCTGACCGGCAAGGTCGTCCCGTACAAGGTTGGTTTCGGCCCCTTCCCGGGCGAGATCTATCACGCCCCCTTCCCGAACGCCGTGCATGGCGTGACGACGGAAGACTCGCTGGCCGCGATTGCCGCCATGTTCAAGAGCGACATCGACCCGGCGCGTGTGGCCGCGTTCATCTTTGAACCCGTCCAAGGCGAAGGCGGCTTCAACCCCGCCCCGGCTGACTTCGTGCGTGGCTTGCGCAAGCTGGCCGACGAACACGGCATTGTGCTGATCGCCGACGAAGTGCAGACGGGCTTCGCCCGCACCGGCAAGTTCCTGGCCATGGAACATTACGACGTCGAAGCCGACATCATCACCATCGCCAAGAGCCTGGCAGGCGGCATGCCGCTGTCGGGTGTGGTCGGCCGCGCCAAGATCATGGACGCCCCGGCACCGGGCGGCCTGGGCGGCACCTACGCCGGCAACCCACTGGCTGTGGCCTCGGCGCTGGCCGTGCTGGACATCATCGATGAAGAAAAGCTGGTGGACCGTGCCGTGCGCCTGGGCGACCAGTTGAAGGCTCGCCTGGCTGCTGCGCAAGCCAAGGTGCCGGCCATCGTCGACATCCGTGGCCCGGGCGCGATGATTGCTGCCGAATTCAACGACCCTGCAACCGGCAAGCCCGATGCAGGCTTCGTGGCCCGCGTGCAGAAGGAAGCGCTGTCGCGCGGCCTGCTGCTGCTGAGCTGCGGCGTGTACGGCAACGTCGTGCGTTTCCTGTTCCCGCTGACGATTCCGGACGCCGTGTTTGCTGAAGCACTGGACATCCTGGACGTTGCACTGCTTGAGGCGGCCAAGGGCTGATCGAAAAAAGCGCAGGCCTGATCTGCGCTTGATCGATCTACGGATTTACAGCGGCGCTACGGCGCCGCTTCACATTTGGGAGAGTTTTTGATGACTTCGATTCAAGACGGCAAGTGGTTCCGCCAGCACGCCTACGTGAACGGCAAGTGGATCGACGCCGAAAACGGTGCCACCGTTGACGTGACCAACCCGGCCACTGGCAAGACCATCGGCACCGTGCCGAAGATGGGCGCGGCAGACGCACGTCGCGCCGTCGAAGCTGCCAACGCTGCATGGCCTGCCTGGCGCGCACTGACCGCTGCTGCACGCGCCAAACTGCTGCGCCGCTGGTTCGACCTGATCGTCGCCAACGCCGACGAACTGGGCGCGCTGATGACTGCCGAACAAGGCAAGCCGCTGGCCGAAGCCAAGGGCGAAGTGCTGTACGCCGCCAGCTTCATCGAATGGTTCGCGGAAGAAGGCAAACGTGTCTACGGCGACACCATCCCCAGCCCCGCAGGTGACCGCCGCATCGTCGTCATCAAGCAGCCGATTGGGGTGTGCGCGGCGATCACGCCGTGGAACTTCCCCGCCGCGATGATCACCCGCAAGGCTGGCCCGGCCCTGGCCGCAGGCTGCCCCATTGTGGTCAAGCCCGCCACGTCTACGCCCTACTCGGCGCTGGCACTGGCCGCACTGGCAGAAGAAGCTGGCATTCCGGCAGGCGTGTTCAACGTCGTCACCGGTGATTCCGGTGCCATCGGTGGCGAACTGACGTCAAACCCCATCGTGCGCAAACTGTCGTTCACCGGGTCCACCGAGATCGGCCGCGTGCTGTACGAACAGTCGGCCCCGACGCTGAAAAAGCTGTCGCTGGAACTGGGCGGCAACGCGCCCTTCATCGTCTTCGACGATGCCGATCTGGATGCTGCTGTCGAAGGGGCGATTGCCTCCAAATTCCGCAATGCCGGGCAAACCTGCGTATGCGCCAACCGCCTGTATGTGCACGACGAGGTGTATGACGCCTTCGCCGAAAAGCTGGTCGCGGCCGTCAACAAGCTGAAGGTCGGCCCGGGCACCGAAGCCGGCGTGCAGCTCGGCCCGCTGATCGACAAGAAGGCTGTGGAAAATATCGAAGAGCACATTGCCGATGCCACTGCTGGCGGCGCGCGCGTGTTGACCGGTGGCAAGCCACACGAACTGGGCGGCACGTACTTCCTGCCCACCGTGATGGCAGACGTGACACCTTCGATGAAGGTCGCCAAGGAAGAAACCTTCGGCCCGCTGGCACCGCTGTTCCGCTTCAAGTCCGACGACGAAGTGGTGGCCCAGGCCAACGACACCGAGTTCGGCCTGGCCAGCTATTTCTACAGCCGCGACATCGGCCGCATCTGGCGCGTGGCGGAACAACTGGAATACGGCATGGTAGGCATCAACACCGGCTTGATTTCGAATGAAGTCGCGCCGTTCGGCGGCGTGAAGCAGTCGGGCCTGGGCCGCGAAGGCTCGCACTATGGCATCGATGATTATGTGGTGATCAAGTATCTGGCGATGGGTGGTTTGGACAAGTAAAAAACCAGTCCAAGGCACTTAGCCAAGCAAGGCAAAACGGCGACGGATCATGGATCGGTCGCCGTTTTTCTTTGCTCCGTCGGTGGGTAGATTCAGGGCTGCGCAAAGCCCGCATCGAACAACTGCGTGGTGATGCCGATGAACTCGCTGACCACTTTTGAGCGTGGTTGATGCGCAGGCAGCACCATTGAAAATCCGAAGTGAATTTCAGGAACCAGCGGACGGCAAATGACCGCCGCATTGGCAAACTGCGATGCCGTGATGCCATCGACAATCGCAATACCCAGACCACCCGCCACCATGTTGCACGCCGAATAGGCCAGCGTGGTTTCCACTGGCCGCCGACACTGCACACCGGCCGATGTCAGCGCGACTTCCAGCCGTATGCGCATGGGGTTGTTGGGGCCTAACGAGATCAGCGACTCACCTTCCAGGTCGGTGACCTGCACCACTTTCTTGCGCCGCAACCGATGGCCGCGCGGCAGCACACAGACCGCCGCAACACTGGGCAATGCAAACGCGTTCACGCCGGGATATTCCGTGCTCAGGCTGTGCACAAAACCGATGTCAATCTGATTGGCAGCCGTCAGCTCCAATACGCTGAGCGAATTGCGTACGTCCAACGATGTGACCACGTCGGGGCGCAGCAGTGAAAACTGGCGAATGCCCTCGCACAGCAGGCTCAGCCCAAGCACCGTCATGCTGGCCACGCGAAGGGTGCCGATACGCACGGCTTTCAGGTCTTGCGCCACGCGTTCGACCTGTTCCATGCCCTGATAGAAGCGATCGACTTCACGGAACAGTCGCTGCGCTTCCGCACCGGGAATCAGCCGGTTGCCCTCGCGCCGGAACAGGCGAATGGCAAGCGTGGTTTCCAGGTCTTTAATGAGGCGGCTGACTGCCGGTTGGCTGATGTTCATCAGCTCGGCGGCGATGGTCATGCTGCCGGTCACCATGACCTTGCGGAAGGCATCGAGCTGTCGAGGATTGAGGTGCATGAGCGCAGTGTAGACACGCACGAGGGCAGCGCAAAGCACCTTGTGCACGCTTCATAACATTCCCTTATGTGCGTCCAACTTCGTATGGCGTTGTGGCGCAGATGGGCTGCGCTTCATCATTCGGTCACGACATTTGCTTAGGCGCGGCCACGTCTCTTCCAGACTGGTACGGGTCAGGCACCACCGAAGAAAAGCGCCCTATGCTGAATTATGTGATTCGACGCCTGCTGCTGTTCGTGCCGATGCTAGTCGGCATTTCCATCGCCGTATTTCTGGTTATGCACGCCATCCCCGGCGACATTGCGCGCATGGCTGCCGGCCCTGACGCGGCCGAGTCCGACATCGAGCAGATCCGCCAGAACCATGGCCTGGACAAACCGCTTCACCAGCAGTATTTCCTGTACCTGAAGCGCCTGGTCACCGAGGGTGATCTGGGTGAGTCTTTCCAGACCTATGCACCGGTGACCGAAGGCATTGCACGCACCTTGCCTGCTACGCTGGAACTGGCTACCGCAGGCATGTTGCTGGCCGTGATCGTTGGGGTGCCGCTGGGCATCGTGGCAGCATTGCGACCGCGCGGCATGCTCGACAGTGCGCTCACGGCACTTGCCGTTGTCGGCATATCCGCACCCGGATTTTTCCTGGGTCTGCTGCTGATGCTGCTGTTTGCATCCACGCTGGGCTGGCTGCCGCCTACCGGGCGCGGTAGCTGGCAGCAACTGGTCATGCCTGCGGTAACCCTGGGTCTGCCGTACATCGCCACCTTCTCTCGGCTGGCGCGCTCCAGCATGCTCGACGTGCTGGGCGAAGACTACATCCGCACGGCTTACGCCAAGGGTGTCGCCAAGCCGCGCGTCGTGCTGCGCCACGCGCTGGCCAATGCATCGATTCCGCTGGTCACCACTTTCGGCACTGACTTCGGCCGCCTGCTGGGTGGGGCAGTCATCGTTGAAACCGTGTTCGCCTGGCCCGGCATGGGCCGCTACATGATCGACGCGATCATGGTCCGCGACATCTACGTCGTGCAGGGAACCATTCTGGTTTTCGCTGCGCTCGTTGTCCTCATCAACCTTCTCGTCGACCTGGCATATGGACTCCTTGACCCTCGCATCACGTACGCCTGAGGTGGCTGGCGCAGCGCAGCCCGCTGTCGTTGCGGCCACGCCCAAGCGCCCGTCTGGCGGCTTTCTTCGCTATCTGTTTCGTGCACGCCGCTGGATAGCCCTGCTGTCACTCGCCTTGCTGTCGGTGGTGCTGTTGGCCACCTTCGTTGCGCCGTGGATCTATGACTGGAAAACCATCACCCAGGTCAATCTGGACCGGGCCTTGCAAGGCCCGGGCGGCAACTTCTGGCTGGGCACCGACGAGCTTGGCCGTGACCTGCTTGGGCGTGTGCTGTGGGGTGCGCGAATCACCTTGACGGTGGCCTTTGGCAGTGTCGCGATGGGCATGACCGTGGGCGTGTCCCTGGGTGCGCTCTGTGGCTTCTACAGCAACGCGTTCACTGCCACGGTGATGCGGCTGATGGATTTCATGATTGCCTTCCCGCGCACGCTGGTGGCCATCATGGTGGTGGCGATTGCCGGCAACAGCATCATGAGTCTGACCGTGGCGATTGCGATTTCGACCATGCCGATCTACGTGCGCTTCTTTGCTGCGCCAGTGCAGGCGCTGAAGCGACGCGAGTTCGTGCTGGCGTCACGTGCCATCGGTGTGGGGGACTTGTCGCTGGTGCTGACACACATCATTCCGAACATCGGTTCGCTGATCATCGTGCAGGCCACGACGTCTTTGGCCGAAGCGATTCTGATCGGATCGGGCCTGAGTTTCCTGGGTCTTGGTCCCCCGCCGCCAATCCCGGAATGGGGCGCAATGATCGCCAATTCGCGCGCCCACCTGACCAGTCATCCGCACGTGCTGCTTGCCCCCGGCTGCGCCCTGTTCATCGTCATCCTGAGCTTCAACCTGGTCGGCGATGCCCTGCGTGATTACGTAGACCCGCGATCCAGACAGTCGCAGCGCTAAGCACCACCCAGAGTTTTCTTTGATTGATCCGACCGTGAGGCCACGCACTGGCCTCACGTGGAGGCTGCTGCCTGCCCGCGCTGTGTCGTTCCGGTTTTTTGTCCTGCCTTCTGCCCTCGCCCATTCGATCCTGACTACCCCGACCCTGGAGAACCGTCCATGCGCCAACCCGCTTCGTTCGCTGTCCGCCCACTTCCTGCCTTGGCCCTGGCCTTGACGCTGCTGTGCGGCTTCGCGCCTGCTGCCCATGCCCAGGCCAGCCTGACCTACGTGCAGGGCACCGAGATCGACACGCTTGATCCGGCCGTCAGCCGCAGCACGCCATCGCAGATCGTCATCAGCCATCTGTTCAGCCGCCTGGTGGCCTGGGATGGTCCTGGGTTCAACAAGATCGTGCCGGACCTGGCCGAGTCATGGAGCGTATCGCCCGACGGCAAGCTGTGGACCTTCAAGCTGCGCCAGGGCGTGAAATTCCACGATGGCACACCGCTGGATGCCGCTGCCGTGAAGTTCAACCTGGATCGCATCCGCAGCGCAGAACTGGGCTCACCCAACCGTGCGTATTACGCGGCCGTTGACGCAGTGGAAGCGCCGGAAACCCACGTGGTGACCATTTCCACCAAAGAGCCTTCACCCACCTTGCTGGAAATTCTGACCGAGGAATGGTCAGCCATCAGCAGCCCGACGGCGATCAAGAAACATGGCCGCGCCTACGGCCGCAACCCGGTGGGCACCGGCCCCTATGTGTTCAAAAGCTGGGTGCCGAACGAACGCGCCGAGATCACCCGCAACCCTGACTACTTCGGTGACGCGGGCAAGCCCGAACGCCTGGTGTTTCGTCCGGTTCCGGAGAATGCAGCACGCCTGATCGAGCTGCAGACCGGCAACGCAGACGTGGCGGCCAACATCGCCCCCGAACTCACTGCCGAATTCAAGGGCAACGACAAGATCGAGCTGGTGCAGGCACCCAGCGCGTTCCAGGTGTTCTTTGAACTCAACGTCACCAAGCCACCTTTCGACAACGTCCAGATGCGCAAGGCAGTGAACCTGGCCATCGACCGGCAAGCCATCGTCGACAAGATTCTGCTGGGATACGGCCGTGTGCCGACCAGCCCCTTCCCCGAAGGCACGCAAGGCCGTCGCAGCCTTGCCGCACACAAGTACGACCCCGACGAAGCACGCCGCCTGATCACCGCAGCCTTCCCCAATGGTTACCCGGATGTCGTGACCATGTGGACGCCATCGGGTCGCTACACCAAGGATCGCGCCACGGCTGAAGCCGTGCAGGGCTATCTGAATGCGGTGGGCATCAAGACCGACTTCAAGGTATGGGAGTGGGCGTCTTACCAGAAAGAGCTGTATCGCAGCGAGATCGGCAAAGGGACGGGCAAGGGCAGCAACGGCGCCAACATGTGGCTGCTGGGCACGGGCATTCCCAATGCCGACATTCGCCTGCGCCGCAAGCTGAGTTCCGGTGACCCGTCCAACCTGACGGGTTACTCCAACCCGGTCGTCGATGGCCTGCTGGCCAAGGCGGCCCGCGAGATGAATTACGACAAGCGCATGGAGACCTACGGCGAGATTCAACGCGTCGTGTGGGAAGTCGCGCCCAACACCATTCCGCTCTTTGACCAGGTGCAGCTGATTGGCCAGCGCAAGGGCGTCAAGGGCCTGGATATCTACAGCGATGAAATCGTCGAATTCCACCACGCCACCTCGGGCCGCTGAGCCCGACGGCGATCATAAGCAGCACACACCCATGACCTCCATCACCGCCCATGAAACCCTGCTCACCGACGCCCGGTTGAGCGCACCGCCTGCTGCCAGGCTGGTCAAGTATCACGACATCCCTGCGCTGGAACGGGAGAAGAAACAGTTCCAGGAATTCGTCGCGGTCGACTTGGCGCACACCACCATGCTGGTCGAGGAAGGCATCATCTCAGCAGCTACCGGGCGCGCCATTCTGGAACAGCTGCTGGTCATCCGCCGCATGCAGCCGGCAGACTTCCCGACCGATATTCGCCGTGGCAGTTTCCTGCTGCAGATGGAGTCCTACCTGTTTGCCGCGATTGGTGAAGACGTGGGCGGGCAGATGCATACCGGACGCAGCCGCATCGATCAGGGCGCGACCGTGCGGCGGTTGTACAAACGCAATCGCATGCTGGACGTGATGGACCGGCTCAACGGATTTCAGGATGCCATTGCACAACAAGCGCAGCGCCATGCCCGCACGATCATGCCGGGTTATACGCACATGCAGCATGCGCAGCCCTGGGTGTTTGGCCATTACCTGCTGAGCTTCAGTTCACGCCTGCACGATAGCTTCGAGCGACTGGCCCAGGCTTATGGGCGCGTGAATCGGAATCCGCTTGGCGCGGTGGGGCTGTCCGGTACCTCGTGGCCACTGAATCGCACACGTACCACCGAGCTGCTGGGTTTCGACGGCATGGTGGAAAACTCCAAGCTTGGCCGCGAGGCCTATTACGCGGCAGAAGCGATCGGTGCACTGGCCTTTGTCATGGCGGACCTGAACGACCTGGCGACCGACCTGCATCTGTGGTCCAGCACCGAGTTCGGTCTGGTCGAATGCGACGACAGTTATTGCGGCACCAGCAGCATCTTCCCGCAGAAAAAAAACCCGGCGGGACTGGAAACGGTGAAGAAAGCCGCTGGGTCGGCCGTGACCTGGCTGGCGACCGCACTGGCCACCTTCCGCGCCGAAGGCACGGGCGATCAGGCCATGCGTGACTTGCCCATGATCGACGAGGCACTTGCCAGCACCGAAGGCATGCTGGACCTGTTCACCGGGGTCATCGACACCCTGATCGTGCACGACGACCGCATGGCCGAATCGCTGAGCGGCAGCTGGTGCACCGCCAGCAATCTGGCCGACGTGATCGTGCGTGAACGTGGCCTGTCGTTCCGGCAGGTTCATCACATCGTGGCGCGCGTGGTGCGCAACAGCCTGGCGCAAGGCATTGGCCCCGGCGCGCTGAGCAGCGCCATGCTGGATGCAGCGGCGCAGGAAACGGCGGGCATTTCGCTGGACCTGGGTGATGTCTGCGTGCGTGATGCACTCGATCCACGACGCTTTGTCGAAACTCGCGTGACCGACGGTGGGGTCGGCCCCTTGCAGGTCGATCGCATGCTGGCGCGTGCCCAGCAGGAGCGGGCAAGCGACAAGCTGTGGGTGGACGCCGCGCGTGCGCGCATCGCCCATGCCGCGCAGGAACTGGACCATGCCGTCAAGCAACTCGTAGCTCCCGTGGAGGCCACATGAATGACGACATCGTTGCCCGCGTACAGAACCTGAGCGTGTCATTCGGCAGCGCAGGCGATGCACCCGCCGTGGTGCGTGACGTGTCTTTCGAGGTCGCACGCGGCAAGACATTGGCCATCGTCGGCGAGTCCGGATCGGGAAAATCCGTGACCTCGCTGGCCATCATGGGTCTGGTCGGTCTGGGCGGTGGTCGCATCGTGTCCGGCCAGATCGAACTGCGCACCCGACGACATGGCGTGGTCGATCTGACGCAGGCCCCGGAATCCCAGCTGCGGCGCTTGCGCGGTGCCGACATGGCGATGATCTTCCAGGAGCCGATGACCTCGCTGAACCCGGTGTTCAAGGTGGGCGACCAGATCATGGAAGCCATCCGCCTGCACCAGCCCGGCGATCGTTCAAGCGTGCTGGCGCGCACCCTGCGCACACTGGACCTGGTGCGGATTCCCGATGCCAGGCAGGTGATGGACCGTTATCCGCACCAGCTGTCGGGCGGCATGCGCCAACGCATCATGATCGCGATGGCGCTGGCGTGTGAACCCACGCTGTTGATCGCAGACGAACCCACGACTGCGCTGGACGTGACGGTGCAGTCGCAGATTTTGCAGATCATTCGTGGCCTGCAAGACGATCTGGACATGGGAGTGGTCTTCATCACCCACGACATGGGCGTGGTGGCAGAGATCGCCGATACGGTGATGGTGATGCGCCAGGGCGAAACCGTGGAACGTGGCGCAGTGGGCGACGTATTTGCGCGCCCGCAGCACCCCTACACACAAAGCCTGCTGCGCGCAGTGCCCAAGCTGGGTGCCATGCAAGGGACCGACTTGCCCGCGAAATTTCCCTTGCTGGAACCTGGCAACGAAGCGGAAAAATCCAGCACACAATCCGCGCCATCGCCCGAGGTACACGCCCCCGACTACACCAGCCCGCCCTTGCTGCGCGTGCGCAATCTGGTGACACGCTACGATCTTCGCGGTGGCTTGCTGGGCCGTGTGCAACGTCGTGTCCATGCAGTCGAAGACATCAGCTTTGATCTGTTTCCCGGTGAGACGCTTGCGCTGGTGGGCGAATCGGGCTGCGGCAAGTCGACCACGGCACGTGCAGTCGCGCGACTGCTGGGTACGCAAGCTGGGCAAATCGAATTCGATGGCCAGTCCATTCAAACCATGACGGGCAAACGACTGAAGGACCTGCGGCGTGATGTGCAGATGGTGTTTCAAGACCCCTACGCTTCACTGGACCCACGCCGAAGCATCGAGGATGCCTTGCTTGAGCCGTTGACGGTGCACGGCTTGGCGCACGGTGACGCTGCGCGTCGACGCGTAGGTGAATTGCTGAGCCAAGTCGGCCTGCGACCGGAACATGCACATCGCTACCCGCATGAGTTTTCTGGTGGCCAGCGCCAACGCATCTGCATCGCCCGTGCGCTGGCGCTGTCGCCACGGCTGATCGTCGCCGACGAATCGGTGTCGGCGCTGGACGTGTCGATTCAGGCGCAGGTGATCAACCTGATGCAAGACTTGCAGCGTCAACTGGGCATCGCGTTCCTGTTCATTTCTCATGACCTGGCGGTGGTGGAACGCGTCAGCCACCGGGTGGCGGTGATGTACCTGGGACGCATCGTGGAAATCGGCAGCCGTCGCCAGATATTCGAAGACCCGCGCCATTCCTACACCCGCAAACTGCTGGCCGCCGTCCCGGTGGCTGACCCACAGCAACGCAAGACACGACAGATGATGGATGGCGAGATTCCAAGCCCGGTACGCAGCGTGGACTACGTGCCCGTCGCGCAGCACGTGCACGAGGTTGCACAGGGCCACCTGGTTGCGCAGGAATCGATGGCGGCGTGAATGTGCTCGACCTAAGTTCGGGTTCGGACTTGGCCCCGGACGCGGTAGGCTGCGGTTTTCTGCCGACTTCTTGCAGCCTGCCATGTCCGACTTTCAAACCATCCAGCAAGCCCTTCGCCGATTTACTGACGAACGCGACTGGGCGCAATTTCATTCCCCCAAGAATCTGGCCATGGCGCTTGCCGGTGAAACCGGCGAGCTGGTGGCGAACTTCCAGTGGCTGACCGAAGCCCAGTCGGCCGCGCCCGATGCGGCCACCAAGCAGGCGATTCGTGAAGAGATCGCCGACGTGCAGATGTACTTGCTGCTGCTGGCCGACAAGCTGGACATCGATGTGGCGCAGGCCGTGGCGGAGAAGATGGAGATGAACGCCAGGAAGTACCCGGCACCTGAGTTCTCGGGCTCGGCACGGAAGTACGATCGGCCTGCAGACTGAGCGTGGTTTGGTCCGCACCGATGGCTCGCCACACCAGCAGTGTCTTTGCAGCAGCAAGGCTCTGCTTCCCGCAAGAGAAGCAGATAACCGTGAATCACTAGCCGATAAAGACAAGACAGCCCAGGCCCGCCATTCGCCAGCCTTATGTGCCGAATAAACATTTGAAATTTGACGAATGGGTGTCTCAGGCGCGATAAACGTCTGGTCCGCGCTGCTGCGCTTCTTCTGGAACCCTGCTTCATGTTGACGTTCTTCCACCCCGAGCAACTGCTTCACCATCCACGCAGCTATTTTTCGCGCGGGCAGATGCGAACGCCGCAGGAAGTACCGGAACGCGTACAGCGCCTGCTGCAAGCCGTCGACGCGCTGGGCTTTACCGTGAAGCAACCTGCAGACGCGGGCTTGGCACCGCTGGCCGCCGTGCACACCACGGAATATCTGGCCTTCCTGGAACACGCGCACAAACGCTGGAAGGAAGTGCCGGCCGATTGGGGCGAGGAAGTGATGTCGAACATCTTCGTGCGTGAACCCAATGCACTGCGCGGCATTCTGGCCGAAGCGGCCAAGTACCTGGCTGACGGCAGTTGCCCGGTTGGTGCGTCCACCTGGCGTTCGGCCTATTGGTCGGCGCAGTCGGCCGCTGCGGCTGCTGAAGCCGTGCTGGCTGGCGAAAAATCCACCTACGCGCTGTGCCGCCCGCCCGGCCACCATGCACGCATCGATGCAGCCGGTGGCTTCTGTTATGTGAACAACGCAGCCGTGGCCGCGCAGATTCTGCGCAAGCAACACGCCAAGGTGGTAGTGCTGGACCCCGACATGCACCACGGCCAGGGCGTGCAGGACATCTTCTACGAGCGCGACGATGTGCTGTACATCTCGATCCACGGCGACCCGACCAACTTCTATCCGGGCGTGGCGGGTTTCGAGGATGAAACCGGTGCGGGCAAGGGCAAGGGCTACAACCTGAACCTGCCCATGCCGCATGGCAGTTCTGAAGCGGTGTTCTTCGAACAGCTGGACCGCGCGGTGGCTGCGATCAAGGACTTCGGTGCGGATGCGCTGGTGTTCTCGATTGGCTTCGATATCTACCGGGGCGATCCGCAGTCGATGATCGATTTTTCGGCGGAAGGGTTTGGCCGCATGGGTCAGATCATCAAGGCGCTCGACCTGCCCACGGTCGTGGTGCAGGAAGGTGGTTATGACATTGAAACGCTGAACGACAATGCGCAGCGTTTCTTCAATGGCTTTTTGAAGGGCTGATCGGAATCAGCGGTTCTGGCGCTTGAAAGGACTGCTTGAAAGGACTGCTTGCAAGCTTTCTGAGCATGACTGCGGAGCGTGCCAACAGCGCAGTGGTTGGTGCGCTTTGCAGACCACTCAGCGCATCCTCAGATCATCGGGGCCGACGCGCAATTTCATCGGCCTCGACAATCGGCCGGATGACCTTCGCCGGGTTACCCGCCACCAGCACCCCTGGCGGCACGTTGCGGTTCACCACTGCGCCTGCCGCCACCACGCTACCCGCGCCGATGCGCACACCGGGCAGAATCTGCACCCCTGCCCCGATCCACACGTTGTCTTCAATGAGGATGGGCAGCGCGTATTCCAGCCCCTGGTTGCGACGGCCGACATCCATCGGATGCCCGGCGGTGTGGATGCCCACGTTCGGCGCAATGAATACGTTGCTGCCGATGGTGACCTTTGCGCAGTCCAGAATCACCAAACCGACATTGGCGTAGAAATTTTCGCCCAAGCTGATGTTGAAGCCGTAGTCGCAATTGAATGGCGGCTCAATAGTGAAGTTTTCACCGGTCTTGCCCAACAGCGAACGCAGGATTTCACGGCGCCGATCTGCTTGCGCAGGATGCGTGTGATTGAAGTCGAACAGCTGCCCTTTGGCGTGGTTGCGCTGGTGCAGCAGCTCGACGTTGTAGTTCGCGTCGTACAACAAGCCTGCGGCGGCCTTCTCCGATTCGTTCATGGGCATGCTCCGTCGATTAAGTGGGAACAGCCTAGCATCGGCCTGCCGCCCAACCCGGCAAAGTAACGGACGCTGGCACCCGTTACACCCGGTTCAGGCTGCGCGCAGACCCCCTCAGCCCCCTAGAACTTCGCGGTCACGCTCATCGCCAGCGTGCGCGGGTCGCCGGGCTTCACGTAGTCAGCGTACTGGTACATCCAGTATTCCTTGTTCAGCAGGTTGTTGATGCCGACGCGGAAGGTGGTTTCATAGCCGCTCAGGCGGGTGTCGTAACGCGCGCCCACATTGACCAGTGCGTAGCCTGCGGTGCTCAGCCCGCCTGCTGCGCGCAGGGACGTATCGCCGGTGTACTTCACGTCGGCCCGCAGCGACAGGCCAGGCAACTGCGCCACCTGATAACCAAGCTGCGCGGCCGCCACGAAGCGCGGTGCGCCCGCTACCCGATTGCCCACGTTCGCCTGGCCCTTGGCGTATTCGGTATCCAGCAGCATCAGGTTGCCGCCAAGCGTCCAGGCCCGGCCAAGGCGGGTGGCAGCACCGAGTTCCAGACCTTGATAACGCGACTGGCCGTCCTGCACCACAGTGTTGGCGGCGTTCACGTATTCGGATTTACGCTCGATGCGGAACAAGGCGGCACTGGCCGACCAGCCGTCTCGCTGGGTCTTGATGCCCACCTCGTATTGTTTGCTGTCCAGCGGTGCCAGCGCAGTGCCGGCATTGACGTAGCCCGGTCCGACGATCTGGCCTTGTTCCAGCGATTCCACATAGCTTGCATACGCCGTGGTCGCCGCATCCGGCTTGAACATCAGCGCCAGGGTCGGCGTGTTGACGTTTTGCGCGTAGCGCGAGGTGCGCGCACCCGTGGTGCTGAAGTTGTCCTGTTCATAACGCGTATGGCGCAGACCGCCCAGCACCGACCAGCGCTCGCTCAGGTCGATGGTGTCGCTGATGAACAGGCCGTGCTCGGTGGTCTTGGCAGCGCGATACAGGCTCAGGCCGGCCGGGCTGCTGTAGCGATACGGATTGGCCACCGCCAGCGATCCACTGCCCAGCGTGCCGTAGTAACCATCGGCGCTGTAATCGTTCTCTCGTGACAGCCATGACCCACCCACCACGATCTGATGCTTCACGCTGCCGGTGCTCACGCGCCCTTCGAGCATGGCCTGGCCGTAGTTCAGTTCGTAGCCTTCGCCGTAGTCGGATTGGTCGTGCACGTAGTTGCCCGCCACGTCTTGCACACGCAGCACGGTTTCGTTGCGCCGGGTGCGCGTGGTGCTGTGGCTGTAGCTGGCCGATGCCGTCCAGTCGGGCGACAGGCTGTATTTCAAGCCGGTCGAGTGGAAGCGGAAAGCATTGTCGACAAAGTTGCCGCCCCCGACCAGACGCCCGTTGTCGTTGCGAATAGTGCCCGGCAAGCCGCCGCCAGCGGGTAAGGCACTGGTGCGTATCGTGGCTTCCTGCCCATCGATATCCCGGTCTTGCAGGATGGACTGCCATTCCCAGGTCAGGCGGTCAGTGATGCGAGCATCCAGCGCCAGCGACAGGCTGTTGCGCTTGAGCGTTCCGTCCTGGAAGGTATCGCCCTGCTCGTGCGTGGCGTTGATGCGATAACCGAATCGCCCATCGGCCACCCGGTCACCGATATCGACATGCTGACTGAAGATGGAGTCGCTGACGTAGCCCAGGCTGACTGCGCGCATCGGCACGTCGCCCGGTTTCTTGGTCACGTAGTTGACCAGGCCACCCGGTGCGCCAAAGCCGTTCAGGAAACCGGTGGCCCCCTTGCGCAATTCGACCTGTTCCATGTGCTCGACCGGCATCACGGTCACAAAGCTGATGAAGGGCTTGCCATCGATACGAAACGAGTTCTGCCAGTCGAGATCCAGGCCACGCACCGTGAGGTAGCTGGCCCACGCGCCGTAGGCACCACTGTTGTCGGACACCGAGGCATCGGTAGCGAAGATGTCGCCCAGCTTGAGAATCTGGCGCTCCTGAAGCTCGCTGCGTGTCACCACCGAACTGGAGAACGGTGTGTCGAGCGCGGCGCGGGTGCCCAACGCCCCTGCCGCCACAGGTACATCCAGCCGCTGAAGCGTGGCATCGTCGCCCGTGGGGCTGACGGTCACGCTGGGCAGTTGTGCCACGTCGCTGGATGCATTGCCGGCCGTTTGTGCCTGCACAGGTGAGGCCGCGCCGATGAACGCGACGGCCACTGCAAAGGACAAAGGACGAAGTGAGTTGATCGACGTCACAGGGCACACTCCAGTCAAGATTAACCGGAATGATAATAACTATCGATATTAATATCAATAATTGAAATTGGTCCGCGACCACAGTGTCAAGGTTGCCGAATCACCAGCCGATGCGCCTTGTCTAGCCTGCCGCCCCACCATGCAAACGGGGCGCCGAAGCGCCCCGTTTTGATCTACCGCTACCTGAAGAATCAGGCACTCATGGCCGCGTCGGCAGCATGTGCCTGTTCGTCTGCGTGGTACGACGAACGCACCATCGCACCGACCGCAGCGTGCGAGAAGCCCATTGCGTAGGCCTCGCGCTCGAACATCTTGAAGGTGTCCGGGTGCACGTAGCGCAGCACCGGCAGGTGGTGTTCCGACGGTTGCAGGTACTGGCCGATGGTCAGCATGTCGACGTTGTGTGCGCGCATGTCGCGCATGACCTGCAGAATTTCTTCGTCGGTTTCGCCCAGGCCCAGCATCAGGCCAGACTTGGTGGGCACGTCGGGGTGGCGCAGCTTGAACTCGGACAGCAGTTTCAGCGAGTGCGCGTAGTCCGAACCCGGACGAGCCTGCTTGTACAGACGCGGCACGGTTTCCAGGTTGTGGTTCATCACGTCCGGGGGGCCGGCGTCCAGCACAGCCAGCGCCTTGTCCAGGCGGCCACGGAAGTCGGGCACCAGCACTTCGATGCGGGTCGCGGGCGACAGTTCGCGGGTGCGCGTGATGCATTCCACGTAGTGGGCGGCACCGCCGTCGCGCAGGTCGTCGCGGTCGACAGACGTGATCACGACGTACTTGAGCTTCAGGGCGGCAATGGTCTTTGCCAGGTTCAGCGGTTCGTCGGTGTCGAGGGGGTCGGGACGGCCGTGCCCCACGTCACAGAACGGGCAGCGGCGCGTGCACTTGTCACCCATGATCATGAAGGTGGCCGTGCCCTTGCCGAAGCATTCGCCGATGTTCGGGCAGGAGGCTTCTTCGCAGACGGTGTGCAGCTTGTGCTCACGCAGGATCTGCTTGATCTCGTAGAAGCGCGAGCTGGGCGACGCGGCTTTCACACGAATCCAGTCGGGTTTCTTCAGGCGTTCGGCCTGCACGATCTTGATCGGGATGCGCATCGTCTTGGCCTGCGACTTCTGCTTGGCAGTGGCGTCGTAGGTGGCGGCGGTGACATCGAGCGCGACGTCGGCGGTGGGGCCTGCCGGCGTCGTGATGGTTTCAGGCACAGAGCTCATGCTGGGATTCCTGTACAGCGGGTCCGGCATGAACCGGCGGCTGTGAGAGGTAAAGAGACCGCCATTCTACCGCTGGATGACAGATCGGCCGGGTTTACCCACACCCGCGACCGGGTCGCAGGGTATTTTGGAGACACCCGAGGCGGGCTTACAGACATCTTCGCAGGTTGGCGGCCAGGGTTTCACCAGCCTGCTGCACGCTGACCTTCACGCCGCAGCTGGCGATGTCGACGGTGCGCAGGCCCGCGTAACCGCAAGGATTGATGCCGAGGAATGGCGACAAGTCCATATCCACGTTCAAGGACACGCCGTGATAGGTGCAGCCCTTGCGCACCTTGATGCCCAGCGCGGCAATCTTGGCCAGTTCGTCCGTGCCCTGCCAGGGGACGTACACGCCTGGTGCACCGTCCTTGCGCTGCGCATCCGGCACACCCAGGTCGCCCAGGGTGTCGATGACGGCCTGTTCCAAGCGCTTGACGTACTCACGCACGAAGTAGCCGGCGCGATGCAGGTCACGCAGCACGTAGATCACGATCTGGCCGGGGCCGTGATAAGTGATCTGCCCGCCGCGATCGGTCTGCACCACGGGAATACCGGCTGCATTCAGCAGGTGTTCCGGCTTGCCGGCCAGGCCCTGGGTGTAGACCGGTGCATGCTCGGCTGCCCACATCTGGTCGGGCGTGTGGGCATCGCGGGCATCGGTGAAGTCACGCATCGCCTGCCAGGTGCTTTGATAGTCGACGGGCGGCGTCAGCCAGTGCAGCGGCGGGGCCTGCTGCGCAACCGGCGGCAACACGCTGGACGACGCAACTGACGGATCGGCGATGTTCGCGCTCATTACAGAACCATCGAAACCATCGGATGGCCCGACAGCGCGCGATACAGATCGTCGAGCTGTTCGCGCGAGGTGGCGGTGATGGTGAACGTCAGGCCGACGTAATTGCCGCCCTTGCTGGCGCGTGTCTCGATGGTCGACTCATCGAAGGTCGGGTCGAACTGCTTCACGACCGCGAGCAGGGTCGAGGTCAGATCGGGATTCTGCTTGCCCATCACCTTGATCGGGAAGGCGCTGGGATACTCGATCAGCGAGTCGGCGGGATCGAATTCTTCGGAACCGGTAGGTGAGGTCATGACGTGTGCGTCCGCGCAAAACAGATAAGTGGGGGCAAACGGACTTGCTGCAAGTCCGATTGCCAAAGGAGATAGAAAGGGGCAGCCAACATGCGCCGGCACAGCCCCGGATCAGCGGCACCTTGTGTCGCAGCTGATCCAAGCTCATGAATTTTCGTCCTTTTACAGACTTTTGGCATGTCGGCATGATGGTGGGCTGGCAATCGCCGGGTTTTGCTGGCGCTTTTGCCTTCTTGCTTTGTATCGGCTGCCCTGACAACTGGCCGCATCGCCCTGCCCATGGAGCTTGCAATGTCCTCTTCGCCCGACACCACGCGTGCTTTTTACAGCCATCCGTCCGACGCGCATGCATCCAACTCCCTGTTCTCCGATTCCGACTCCCTGTTCCCTGACGCACGCGCACATCTGCAGCGCCGCTACCGCGAACTGCCTGACCAGTTGCCTGCCGACTGGAACGACACGCTGGACACCTTGCTGTCCCATCGTTCGGTGCGCAGCTATCTGAATCAGCCTTTGCCCAAGGGCGCGCTGGAAACCGCGATTGCCGCCGCGCAGTCCGCGCCCAGCTCATCCAATCTGCAAGCCTGGAGCGTGATTGCCGTCACCGACACGGACCGCAAGGCGCGCATCAATGCGGTGTCGGGGTCGCAGCGCCAGATTTCGGAAGCGCCCTTGCTGCTGGTCTGGCTGGCCGACCTGTCGCGCCTGCGTGGCATTGCCGATTCCCGCAGCCATACGGCCGACGGGCTGGACTATCTGGAAACCTTCCTGCTGGCCGTAATCGACGCGGCCTTGGCCGCCCAGAACGCGGTGACGGCCTTCAATTCGCTGGGCCTGGGTTCTTGCTACATCGGCGCGATCCGCAACAACCCGACGACGGTTGCGGCCGAGTTGGGCTTGCCGCCCGAGGTGTTTCCGGTCTTTGGTCTGACGGTAGGCGTACCCGACCCGGCGCGCGCAACCGATGTGAAACCACGCCTGCCGCAGAGCAGCGTGCTGCATCGCGAGCAATACGAAAGCTCGGTACGCCCGGACGACCTGGCCCGTTACGACAGCACGCTGCGCGACTTCCAGATCGAGCAATCACTGCCGGCCATTGATTGGACACAACAGCTTAGCCAACGCATTGGTACGGCTGCCGCATTGAAAGGCCGTGACCGCTTGGGCGAGGTATTGAAGGAGCTAGGTTTCAAACTCAAGTGAAGACGGCGCGGCGGAATAAGGGAATCTGCCGCGCGGGCATATGTCCCAATACAAATGCGAGGACACGAACGAGAACAACAAAACAAGCGCAGGCATAGAACATGAATAACCACCCGTGACGATAATGCGAATAGTTATCATGCATAATTCCCATTTTGCCGCTGTGACTGTGTGCTCGTCGTGTCCGACTCTCCCCCCGAAGCACTCCTGTCCACGCTGATCCGCCATTACGACGACCTGGTCGATCACGTGCGACGCCGCTTTGGCGACCGGCACCTGGCGCGTGATGTGGTGCAGGATGTCTGCGTCCGCTTGATCGAGACGCCACCACGCAAGCCGATCCGCGAACCGCTCGCATTTTTGCGCCATGTGTCTACCCACTTGGCCATCGACCGCTGCCGTGTGGCCGACTATCGCGTGGACCGTACTGCACTGATGGCGGCAGGCCCGCACGCAAGTGAAACGCCTGCCACACCCGACGAAACCGCTATTGCCGAGCAGGCACGTGCGGCACTGCTGGCAGCCATCCAGGCTTTGCCCGAGCGCTGCCGTGAGGTGTTTATCCTGCATGCGCTCTACGAGGTCCCACAGACCGAGATCGCCAAACGCCTGGGCATCTCGCGTACGATGGTTGCCCGGCATCTGGCCCGCGCGGACGAGGCGCTGCAACCCTTGCTGTCCCGCTCGAATTCCCGCCCATGACATTGCCCCCACCCCCGCCCGACGACGAACTGGCGAGGCATGCCGACGCGCTGCGCGGGCTGCTTCCCACGCCAGCACAAATCTACCGGCGTGCGGACCGGCGTCGGCACGCACGTCGGGCCGGCGGGCTGCTTGCTGCCTGTGTGGCGATGGCGCTGTTGCTGTGGATCGACCCTGCTGTGCAAACAATGCACTTTGCAACCGCCATTGGCGAACGCAAGAACGTAAGTCTGCCTGACGGCAGCCAGTTGGTGCTGAACACCGGTACGCGGCTGGACATGGCCTACAGCCTGCGCGCACGCCGCTTCACGCTGCACGAAGGCGAAGCGGTGTTCACGGTGTCTCACTCGCCGCTACGGCGCTTCGTGGTGCACACGCCTCAGGCGCAGATCGAAGATATCGGCACTGTCTTCAATGTCCGCAGCATTGCTCAGAAGACGCGCGTCAGTGTCGTGCAAGGAGCAGTCCTGGTCCATGGACCGGCCGGCGACACACGCGAGTTGCAGGTCGGGGAAGCACTCGCCGTCACACGCAGCGCCGGCCCGCCACAGGCCCTGGGTATGCCGATGTCCGCGACAGCCGACACCGCTTGGCGTGAGGGCAAGCTGGTCTTGGACCGGATGCCGCTTGGCGAGCTGGTCGATGAAATCCAGCGTTATCGCACAGCCGCCATCCAGCTGGACGATGCACGCCTGCGCGAGATCCCGCTGTCCGGCCAGTTCGACATTGCCCGCATCGAAGGCTTGATCGACCTGCTGCCGCGCCTGGCACCGGTCCGCGTACAGCGCCGGACCGATGGCAGCGTGGTGCTGGAACCCGCGAAATAAGGCCTTCGCCAGAAAGCCCAGCGCCCCCAATTGAAACAAAAAGAAACCTCAGGTTTGCACTGACCGCGTCCCATTCGGCTTCACCGGACATCCACCCTCCACCCGGAAGCCCCGTGAACCGCAATTACCCGCCGTCCAGGCACCTACGCCTTGCCGTCCTGACCGCCAGCCTGTTTCTGTGCGGACAAGTCCTCGCCCAGAGCCGCCCCATCGCTCTGCCCGCCCAGACGCTCGAACGTGCGCTGAACCAGTTGGCCCGGGATTCCGGCACCCAGATTCTGTACAGCAGCGAATTTGCGGCGGGCAAGATGGCCCCTGCGGTCAGCGGCACCATGACCGTACGCGAAGCGCTGGACCGCCTGCTGGCAGGTTCCGGCCTTGGCCTGCACGTGGAGGACGAACGTACCTTCATGGTGGTGCAGGCCAGACCGGGCATCAGCAGCCTCGCGCCGGTGACCGTCACCGCCCAGGGCGACAACGCCCCCTCGACGGCGTACATCGCGCCGGCCGTCAGCAACGCCACACGGCTGGCCCTGTCGCCGCGCGAGACCCCGCAGTCGGTCAGCGTGGTCACCCGCCAGCGCATGGAAGACCAGGCCATGCAGACCTTGCCCGATGCCCTCAGGCAGGCCACCGGCGTCAAGGTGCAGGAAGCCGAGGTCCTGGGCACGCAATACCAGGTGCGCGGCTTCACGCTCGACACCATCCAGATCGACGGCCTGCCCGTCAGCGTCAACAGCGCCGATTCCAGCGCCTCGCCCGATCTGGCGATCTACGACCGCGTGGAGATCCTGCGCGGCGCGGCCGGGCTGCTTCAGGGCGCCGGCACGCCGGGCGGCACCCTGAACCTCGTGCGCAAGATGCCCACTCGGGAATTCACCGGCAACGCCGCTGCCCAGGTCGGCTCCTGGGATGCCTACCGCGTGGAAGCGGACGTGTCCGGCCCGCTGTCGCAAAGCGGCGACCTGCGGGGCCGCCTGGTGGCCGTCGAGGACGATAGGCACTCCTTCATCGACTACGTGAAGGAAGACAAGCAGGTGCTGTATGGCGTGCTGCAGTACGACCTGTCTCCCTCGCTGCAACTGACTGCAGGCGTGGACTACCAGCGCACCAAGGGCGTGCCGCAGGGCACGGGCATCGTGTTCTACGAAGATGGCGGCGACATCGGCCTGCCGCGCAGCACCTACCTGGGCGCAGCCTGGAACCACCGCGAGACCCGCACCACACGGGTGTTCGGCGACCTGTCCTGGAAACTCGACAATGGCTGGAAAGCCAAGCTGTCGGCCCTCCGGGAATGGAACGACAACGACCTGGTGTTCCTGTCCGCCTCGGGTGGCCTGGGCGTGAACCGTGCCACCGGCCTGGGCCCCTTCCTGAACTATGCGAACGCGCGCCACATCGAACAGACCCAGAGCAGCCTGGAAGTCAGCGCCTCCGGGCCGTTCACGCTGCTGGGCCGCCAGCATGAGCTGGTGCTGGGCGCCAACACCCGCCGCAATCCCGCCGACGGCGACCGCGTGGCGCTGCTTGGTTATTCCTCGATCCGCCCGAACGTCCGCAACTGGAATCCGGCCTCGGTTGCCTACCCGAACATCACCCCCTACGACAGCCGCGCCACGACCGAAACCCGCCAGACCGGCGTCTACGCCGCGACCCGGCTGAGCCTGGCCGAGCCGCTTACCCTGCTGCTGGGCGGCCGCTTCAGCTGGTGGGACTACCAGAGCACCAACACCAACCTGCTGACGGGCGGCGTCACCTCGCGCGTGGGCTACCAGGTCGATGCCGAGTTCACGCCCTATGCGGGCCTGGTGTTCGACCTGAACCGGCAGTACTCGCTGTATGCCAGCTACACCGACGTGTTCCAGCCGCAGAATGCGGTCGATCGCACTGGCAGCCTGCTTGATCCGATCGTCGGCGCGAACTACGAAGCGGGCATCAAGGGCGAATTCCAGGACGGGCGCGTCAACGCCTCGCTGGCGGTGTTCCGCATTGACCAGAGCAACCGCGCGCAGAACGATCTGCAGGGTCCGCGCCCTTGCCCCTATACCACCGGCGACTACTGCTCGGTGGCCGCCGGCAAGGTGCGCAGCCAGGGCGTGGAGGCCGAAGTGTCGGGAGAACTCGCCCCCGGCTGGCAGGTGTTCGCCGGTTACACCCTCAACACCACCAAGTACCTCAATGACACCACCCGCGGTGGCCAGGTGTTCAATGCTTTCAACCCCAGGCACATGCTCAAGCTCTTCACCGCCTACCGGCTGCCGGATACGCTGTCGGCATGGACTGTGGGGGGCGGCCTGACCTGGCAGAGCGAGTACATCGCCCAGACCGCCACTTCCCGCATGGCCCAGCCCGGCTACGCGCTGGCCAACCTGATGCTGCGCTACGACTTCAATCGCAACATGTCGGCCACCCTCAACCTGAACAATGCCTTCGACAAACGTTATTACCGCTATCTGTCGCAGCCGAGTGCCTTCAATTACTACGGCGAGCCGCGCAACGTCATGCTGACCTTGCGGACCAAGTTCTGAACGAACCTGGCTTCTGAACAGGGCTTCATCTAGGGGAAAACCGGGGGGCGAAATCCCCCTGGCTTCACTGCTACATTTGCAATGCGACTGGCGTGGCACGACCCCTGCTGCGTATGTGTCGCGGCATGGCACGAGCCCGCACACCCCGCGCGCGACGTGCCTTTCTTGACACCCAGCGCAAGACAAAATCTAGCGTGGAGACAAGCGCATGAGCCAGTATGGCCCCCTGCGTCTGCATGTACCGGAGCCATCAGGCCGTCCGGGCTGCCAGACCGATTTTTCCTATCTTCACCTCGCGAAAGCCGGTGATGTCCGCAAGCCTCCCATCGACGCGACGCCTGTCGATACTGCCGACCTGGCCTACAGCCTGATTCGTGTGCTTGATGAAGACGGTCAGGCCGTTGGCCCCTGGGACCCCGAAGCCACACCCGAATTGCTGCGCGCCGGCATGCGCGCCATGCTGAAGACACGCGTGTTCGATTCACGCATGCTGATCGCGCAGCGCCAGAAGAAAATGTCCTTCTACATGCAGTGCCTGGGCGAAGAGGCGATTGCCACTGCCCAGACCTTGGCATTGAACCGCGACGACATGTGTTTCCCCACCTACCGCCAGCAGGGCATCCTGATGGCGCGCGAGGTGTCGCTGGTTGACATGATGTGCCAGCTGTTCTCGAACGAGCGTGATCCGCTGAAGGGTCGTCAGTTGCCCGTGATGTATTCCGTGCGGGACGCCGGTTTCTTCACGATTTCCGGCAACCTGGCTACGCAGTTCATTCAGGCGGTGGGCTGGGGCATGGCGTCCGCCATCAAGGGCGACACGCGTATTGCGTCGGCCTGGATCGGTGACGGTGCAACCGCTGAATCCGACTTCCACACGGCGCTGACTTTTGCCCACGTGTACCGCGCGCCGGTGATCTTGAACGTGGTGAACAACCAGTGGGCAATTTCCACCTTCCAGGCGATTGCAGGCGGTGAAGGTGCAACGTTTGCAGGACGCGGCGTGGGCTGCGGCATTGCCTCATTGCGGGTCGATGGCAACGATTTCCTGGCGGTGTATTCCGCCTCGCGCTGGGCCGCCGAGCGCGCCCGCCGCAACCTCGGGCCGACCTTGATCGAATGGGTTACCTACCGTGCCGGTCCGCACTCCACCTCGGATGATCCATCCAAGTACCGTCCTGCCGATGACTGGAATCACTTCCCGCTCGGCGATCCGATCGGCCGCCTGAAGCAGCACATGATCCTGAAGGGCATCTGGTCCGACGAGGAACATGAGGCCACCAAGAAGGCGCTCGAAGTCGAGATCACCACCGCCCAGAAGGAAGCAGAGGCCTTCGGCACGCTGTCCAGCGGCTACGCGCCCAGCGCGGCGGAGATGTTCGACGACGTGTACAAGGAAATGCCCGCGCACTTGCGCGCGCAGCGTCAGCAACTCGGGGTCTGAAATGAGTGCAGTGATGAAAGACTCGGTGCAGGACACCGGCCGCGACGTGGTCGCGATGAGCATGATCCAGGCGCTGCGTTCGGCGATGGACGTGATGCTGGAACGCGACGACAACGTCGTGGTGTTCGGCCAGGACGTGGGTTACTTCGGCGGCGTGTTCCGCTGCACCGAAGGCCTGCAAGCCAAGTACGGGAGTTCACGCGTGTTCGACGCGCCGATCTCGGAAGGCGGCATTGTGGGCGCGGCGGTTGGCATGGGTGCCTACGGCCTGCGCCCGGTCATCGAAATCCAGTTTGCCGATTACTTCTACCCCGCGTTCGACCAGATCGTCTCGGAAGCGGCACGTCTGCGTTATCGGTCGGTGGGACAGTTCACCGCCCCCATGACCATTCGCATGCCGTGTGGCGGCGGCATCTACGGCGGACAGACACACAGCCAAAGCCCGGAAGCGGTGTTCACCCACGTGTGCGGTCTGCGCACCGTGATGCCGTCGAACCCGTATGACGCAAAAGGCTTGCTGATCGCATCCATCGAGAATGACGACCCGGTGATCTTCCTGGAACCCAAGCGCCTGTACAACGGCCCCTTCGACGGTCACCACGACCGCCCGGTGGTGCCGTGGTCCAAGCACCCGAAAAGCCAGGTTCCCAAGGGTTATTACACCGTGCCGCTGGATACCGCAGAGATCGTGCGCCCCGGCAAGGAACTGACCATCATCACCTACGGCACGACGGTGTATGTGTCGCAGACCGCTGCCGAAGAGGCAGGCATCGACGCCGAGGTGATCGACCTGCGCAGCCTGTGGCCGCTGGACCTGGAAACCATCGTCAATTCCGTGAAAAAGACCCGCCGCTGCGTGGTGGTGCACGAAGCCACGCGCACCTGCGGTTTTGGTGCCGAACTGGTGTCATTGATTCAAGAGCACTGCTTCCACTGGCTTGAAGCGCCGATCGAGCGCGTGACAGGTTGGGACACGCCGTATCCACATGCGCAGGAGTGGGCGTACTTCCCCGGCCCCGCGCGTGTGGGCGCGGCCTTCAAGCGTGCGATGGAGGGATGACATGGGCATTCATGTAATCAAGATGCCGGACATCGGCGAAGGCATTGCCGAAGTCGAACTGGCTGCGTGGCATGTGAAGGTGGGCGACGTTGTCTCGGAAGACCAGATTCTGGCCGACGTCATGACCGACAAGGCCACCGTGGAAATTCCGTCACCGGTGGTGGGCAAGGTGCTTGCGCTGGGCGGTGCGGTAGGTGAAGTGATGGCCGTCGGTGGGGAGCTGATCCGCATCGAGGTGGAAGGCGCGGGGAATTTGAAGGAAGGCGCGTCGGCTGCCAAGCCTGCCGCCGCTGCAAACGCAGCCGGCACCGCAGTCGGTCCGGACATGGCGAATGTCAGCGGCGGTGCTGCACCGGCCGACATTCCGAAAACCATGGGGGTTGAACCCGCCCAGGCAGAAACCAAGAAAGCGCCGGCCAGCCCGGCAGCAGCGTCGGCTGCGACGGCAAAGCCTGCGCCCAAGTCGGCATCGGGTGCTGTGCGCAATACCAGCGCCGCTCGCCCGGACGGCGAACGTGCGCTTGCATCCCCGGCCGTGCGGCAGCGCGCCTGGGACTTGGGTATCGACATTCAGTTCGTGCATGGAACCGGCCCCGCTGGCCGCGTGACCTATGACGACATCGACGCCTTCCTGGCGGGCAAGAACGCACAGCCCACCGGTGCCGACACGCGTTATGCCGTGCGCGCCGACGAAGAAGAAGTACCGGTGATCGGCCTGCGCCGCAAGATCGCGCAGAAGATGCAGGAAGCCAAGCGTCGCATCCCCCACTTCACTTATGTGGAAGAGATTGACGTCACGGAACTGGAATCGCTGCGCGCGCAGTTGAATGCCAAGTGGGGCAAGGAACGCGGCAAGCTGACCGTGCTGCCGCTGCTGGTGCGCGCGGTGGTGATTGCGCTGCGCGACTTCCCGCAGATCAATGCACGTTATGACGATGAAGCCGGTGTGGTCACGCGTTATGGCGCAGTGCACTGCGGTATCGCCACGCAGACCAGCACTGGCCTGATGGTTCCCGTGGTGCGCAATGCGGAATCGCGCGACCCCTGGGGCAATGCGGCGGAAATCGCGCGCCTGGCCGACGCGGCACGCACCGGCAAAGCCGGTCGTGACGAACTGTCCGGCTCCACGATTACCATCACCAGCCTGGGTGCCTTGGGCGGCATCGTCAGCACGCCGGTGATCAACCATCCCGAAGTCGGCATCGTCGGCGTCAACCGCATGGTCGAACGACCGGTGGTGCGCGATGGCGCAATCGTGATCCGCAAGATGATGAACCTGTCCTCGTCCTTCGACCATCGGGTGGTTGATGGCGCAGATGCGGCGGAATTCATCCAGTCGATCCGTGCGCTGCTGGAACATCCCGCCCTGCTGTTCGTGGAGTAAGCATGAGTGCACAACAAAGCAATGCCGCCCCGGAACACACCCGCCTGCTGATCATCGGCGGCGGCCCGGGCGGATATGTCGCGGCCATTCGCGCTGCACAACTGGGCGTGCAGACCACGCTGATCGAAGGTGCCTCCCTTGGCGGCACCTGCCTGAACATCGGCTGCATTCCGTCCAAGGCCCTGATTCACGCCGCCGAGGAATTCGAGAAGTCGCGTCACTACGCAGGCACGTCGCCGCTGGGCATCAAGGTGGAATCGCCCAGCATCGACATTCTGAAAACCGTGCAGTGGAAGGACGGCATCGTCGGCCGTCTGACCGGTGGCGTGGGTGCGCTGCTGAAAAAGCATGGCGTGACCGTCATCCGCGGCTGGGCCAGCATCGTGGACGGCAAGACGGTGGCGGTGGACGTGGAAGGCGGCTCGCCGCTGCGCATCACCTGCGATCACCTGCTGCTGGCTACCGGATCACAAGCTACTGCCCTGCCCTCGCTGCCTTTCGGCGGCAAGGTGATCTCGGCAACCGAAGCACTGTCCCCCACCGACTTGCCGGAACGCATGGTGGTGGTCGGTGGCGGCTACATCGGCCTGGAACTGGGCACGGCCTACCGCAAGCTGGGTGTGGACGTGACCGTAGTTGAAGCCCAGGACCGTGTGCTGCCTGCCTATGACGCAGAGCTGACCAAACCCGTGGACACGGCCTTGCGCAAGCTGGGCGTGAAACTGCTGCTGGGCCATGCTGTGCAAGGCTTGGCTGCCGGTGGCAACGCGGTGCGGGTTCGTGATGCAGACGGTGCGGAAACGGAAGTTCCTGCCGACCGTATTCTGGTCGCCGTGGGTCGCCGTCCGCGCACGGAAGGCTGGAAGCTGGACACGATTCCAGTCGACATGGTGGGCCGCGCGGTGAAGATCGACGACCAGTGCCGCACCTCCATGAGCAACGTCTGGGCGATTGGCGACATCACCGGTGAGCCGATGCTGGCGCACCGTGCCATGGCCCAAGGCGAGATGGTGGCCGAGCTGATCGCAGGCAAGACCCGCCACTTCGTCCCGGCTGCGATTCCGGCCGTGTGCTTCACCGACCCGGAAGTGGTGGTGGTCGGCAAGACACCGCCCGAGGCACGCCAGGCGGGCCTGGATTGCGTGACGGCCTTGTTCCCCTTCGCGGCCAATGGCCGTGCCATGACCATCGAATCCACCGATGGGTTTGTGCGGGTGGTGGCACGTCGCGACAATCACCTGATCGTGGGCTGGCAGGCGGTTGGCAAGGGGGTGTCGGAGCTGTCGACCGCATTCTCGCAGTCGCTGGAACTGGGCGCGCGATTGGAAGATGTGGCGGGCACGATCCACGCGCATCCGACATTGGGTGAAGCGGTTCAGGAAGCGGCGCTGCGTGCGCTGGGGCATGCGCTGCACATCTGATTTGTTTGTGTGATGATGAAGAGAACGGTGGCCTGCATGGGCTGCCGTTTTTTTTCGGCGGTTCTTTAGCCAGGCGCAAACCCATATTCATCATCACAAAAATATGAGCACGCTCGAATTTGTTGACCGTATGCCGTTGATGATTCAATCATGCGTGAATCACGCCACCCTCGTTGTGTACCGCACAGCCCCTGACCATGGATGCATTCTCCGACCTGAGCCTCTTCGCGCAGATCGCCAAGCTCGGCAGCATGGCGGCTGCGGCACAAGAGCTAGGGGTGACGCCGCCGGTGGTTTCTCGCAGGCTTGCCGCCCTTGAGGCACGGCTTGGCGCAAGGCTGCTCAACAGGACCACACGTCGGCTCAGCCTGACGCCTGAAGGTGAGCAGTACCTTAATGACGGTGCACGCATTCTGGAGCAGCTGACAGCGCTGGAGCACCGTGTGGGAGGCGGCTCGCATCAGCCGCAAGGGACTATCCGGATTGGCGCAACCCTGGGCTTCGGTCGTCTGTACATCGCACCGGTGCTGTCCCGGTTCACCGAAGAATTCCCACAAGTCGACGTACAACTGCATCTCACAGACCGGCCCATCAATCTGGTAAAGCAAGGCTTTGACCTGGTCATCCGTTTCGGTGAGCAGGCAGACAGCCGGCTTACCGCGCGCCTGCTGGCCAACAACCAACGCTTGCTGTGCGCGGCCCCCAGCTACCTTGAGGCGCACGGCGCGCCGATGACACCCCGCGAACTGGGCAAACACAACTGCATTTTCATCCGCGAAGGCGATGAAACGTATGGCACCTGGTATCTGCGCCGCAATGGCGAAACCGATGCCGTGAAGGTGCGTTCGAATCTGAGTTCCAACGATGGCACTGCGGCACTGAGCTGGGCGCTGGAGGGACGGGGCATTTTGCTGCGTTCTCAATGGGACGTCGCCGAACACATTCGCAACCATGCGCTGACGCCGATTCTCACGGAGTGGGCGACACCTGCAGCCGATGTGTATGTGATGTTCCAGGCGACCAGGCAGATGCCTGCGAAGACCCGGGCATTGGTGGACCGACTTGTGAGTGCGTTCGAGCCTTGGCGCCAGCGTGGTCCGGCGCCATACGGGCCTTGGTAATCAGGTCGCGCGCACCTTGCCAGACCAACGGAACACTGTTGCATGGGATCGCAACGCGTTCGGATTATTGCCCCAGGAACAATGAAGAATGAATGTGACGTAATTTATTAAAGCTGTATTCATTATTAGCATGTATCCCGTACTTCATAAAAAAATATGACGGGAGATCACGATGAATCGCAGCGCCCTTGTGTTTGCCCTGGCAGCGTGCATGCCACTGACCCATGCCGTGGCCCAGAATGCTTATCCCACCAGACCAGTGAAACTGGTGGTGCCCTATGCACCCGGTGGCAGTGCGGACATCGCCGCACGTCTTGTTTCCGAGAAGTGGGGTGAAACATTGGGCAAGACCCTTGTCATCGAGAACAAGGGCGGCGCAGGCGGCAATCTCGGCGTCGATTCTGTGGCCAAGTCACCCGCAGACGGCTACACCATTGGTCTGCAAACCGTCTCGCTGGCCATCAACCCTTGGCTGACCCCCAAGATGCCGTATGACACGCTCAAGGACCTGGCTCCTTTCGGCATGGTGGCGACCTCGCAGCACGTGCTGGTCGTGAACGACGCGCTGCCGGCGAAGAACCTGAACGAGCTGACGGCACTGCTCACCGCCAAGCCCGGTCAGTACAGCTATGGCTCTGCCGGCTCTGGCAGCACCTTCCACATCGCGGCCGAGCTGTTCAAGAGCGTGGGCAAGCTTGATGTGATGCACGTGCCCTATCGCGGCGGCGGCCCTGCCTTGATCGACACCATGGGCGGCCAGGTGCAGATGTCGTTCCCCGTCCTGTCGGCGGCGGCACCCCATGTTCGTGCTGGCAAGCTGCGCGCGATTGGCGTCACGGGAAAGCAGCGCTCGCCGCTGATGCCCGACGTACCGACGATTGCCGAAGCCGGCATGCCGAACTACGCGTTTGAAACCTGGTTCATGGTATTTGCACCCGCCGGCACACCCGCGCCCATCATCGAGAAACTGAATACATCGCTGCGCACCGCGCTCAGCGATCCCGCCGTGTCGGCACGGATGACCAAGGAAGGCTTCGATCCACTCATCGCCACCCCTGCCGAAGCCCGCGCACGCCTTGAGCGCGAATTGCCGCAGTGGGGCACGCTGGTGCAAGAACGTGGCATCAAAGCGGAATAAATTCATGTCGCACAAGATAATTACCTCGCAGACCCTTTATCAGAAGCTTGTCGCCAGCCACACCGTTCGTCGACTCGATGAGGACAACGTACTGCTGTTCTGTGATCTGCATCTGATGAACGAATACACCAGTCCGCAGGCGTTTGCCGGGCTGCACGATGAAAACCGCAAGGTGGCCGTGCCCGGACAGAACGTCTCGGTCGTCAGTCACATCATCCCCACCGACCCGTCTTCGATTCGCATCATTCACGACGCCGCGTCGGCGCTGCAAGCCACCAACCTGGCCCGCAATTGCGCGTTTCATGGCATCCCCTTGTTCGACACGAACGATGCGATGCAAGGTATCGAGCACGTGGTGGCACCCGAGCACGGCATGATTCGACCGGGCATGGTGGTCATCTGTGGCGACAGCCATACGACAACCTATGGGGCGCTCGGGGCGCTTGGCTTCGGCATCGGGACATCCGAGGTAGAGCATGTACTTGCCACGCAAACCCTGGTGTATCGCACCGCAAAAGACATGCGCATCCGGGTCAACGGTACGCTGCCGGTGGGCACCACCAGCAAGGACCTGATTCTGATGATCATCGGCCAGATCGGGGCACAAGGCGCACGGGGTTACGTGGTGGAGTTCTGTGGCACCGCCATCGAGCAACTGTCGGTGGAGGCACGCTTCACGCTGTGCAACATGGCCGTCGAAGCGGGTGCCCGTGGGGCATTGATCGCGCCGGATGAGACGTCCATTCGCTACGTGCTGGAGAAGTGCCCTGACATTGTTGGCGACACACGCGATGCCGCCCTGGCTGCATGGAAACACCTGTACAGCGATGACAACGCCCGCTTCGATAAAGAACACACGTTCGACGCAACCGACATCGAGCCGCACGTAACCTGGGGCACGAGTCCCGACCAGGTGCTGCCAATATCCGGGAAGATTCCTTCGCCCGATTCCGTGGCGGCAGACGTCCGCCGCAGCGCAGAGCAAGCCCTGCGCTACACCGCGCTTCAGCCCGGGGCCACCCTCGCCGGCACGCCGATCGAGCACGTTTTCATCGGGTCGTGTACCAACGCGCGTATCGAAGACTTGCGGTCGGCGGCTCAGGTCGTGGCAGGCCGGCAGGTTGCCAAAAACGTTCGTGCCATGGTGGTGCCAGGGTCCGGCGCGGTGAAGATTCAGGCAGAGGCCGAGGGCCTCGACCAGGTATTTCTGAACGCTGGCTTTGAATGGCGCAAGCCCGGCTGCTCAATGTGTCTGGCCATGAACGATGACGTCCTGATGGATGGCATCCGCTGTGCCTCGACCACCAATCGCAACTTTGAAGGCCGTCAGGGCCGGGGTGCCATCACCCACTTGATGAGCCCCGCCATGGCGGCAGCCGCCGCCGTGACGGGCATGATTACCGATGTACGAAAGCTGGAGCCAGCCCATGTCTGAAAAACGATTCGTAACGGGGCAAGCCTCGGCGCTGCGCATAGACAATCTGGATACTGACCAGATCATGCCCAAGCAGTTTTTGCGTGGCATTGACAAGTCGGGCCTCGTCGATGGTCTGCTGTATGACCTGCGTTTCGACAAGCACGGCGGCGTGCGCCCGGAATTCGTGCTGAACAAGCCCGAACGCGCGGGCACCAGCATCCTGATCGGCGGCGCCAACTTCGGCTGTGGCTCCAGCCGGGAGCATGCCGTCTGGGGGCTTCTGCAGTACGGTATTCAAGCCGTCGTGGCCCCGAGCTTTGGCGAAATTTTCTACTCCAATGCGATGGGAAACCGGCTGTTGCTGGTGCAACTGAACGCTGAGGACATCGAGGCGATGATGGCGCTCGCTGACCGTCCTGACGCACCAGAGATGCGCATCGATGTGGCGAGCCGCACGGTCAGCTTCGGGGAGGTGCAAGCGACCTTCCCACTGTCGCAACGACATCAGACCATGTTCCTGCAAGGCGTTGATGTGATTGGTCTGAGCTTGAGCTACCAGGAAGAAATCGACGCGTTCGCCAAGACCCATTGGGAACAGCAGCCCTGGGTTCGCGACGTGGCTCGTCGGATGAAAGACCGCATGACTGCTGTCGCTGACTGAAAAACTCAGCGGGGCTGGGGCCGAGCTGCGACGTGATCGTACCGGCGAGCAAGCGGGCTGCATGAACGGTTGAGAAAACAGGCCGTGGCACGCCCGCCCGCAGTCGCGCCACCACAACGGCGATCCGTCTAGTCAACTCACGCGTTGGCGGGATTCACCTTGTCGCTGCTGATCTGATAACGGGCAAGCGCGTCGCTGACCAGACTGCGCGGCACAGCGCCATCGTCGGCCAAGGCTTTCAGTGCAGCCACCACGATGAAATGGCGGTCCACCTCGAAGAAGCGACGTAGTGCCTCGCGCGTGTCCGAGCGGCCAAAGCCATCGGTGCCAAGCGCGACGAAGCGGCGATCGGTGATGAAGGGACGAATCTGGTCCGCGACGATTTTCATGTAGTCGGTCGCCACCACCAGCGGCCCTGCATGTCCGTCGAGACATTGCTCGACATAGGCGCGACGCGGCGCATCTTTCGGGTGCAAGGTGTTCCAGTGCTCGACATCCAGACCGTCCCGACGCAGCTCGGTCAGGCTGGTGGCGCTCCACACATCGCAGCTAATGAAAAAGTCTTTTTCCAGCAGCTCGCCTGCAGCAATCACCTCGTTCAGAATTGCGCCGCAGCCCGCCAACTGCATGCGCACCGCTGCGGTCTTGTCACCTGCCTTGAGCAGATAGATGCCCTTCACGATGCCCTCTTCCGCCCCATCAGGCATCGCAGGGTGCGCGTAGTTTTCGTTGAGCAGCGTGATGTAGTAGAAGACGTCTTCTCGCTGCGCATACATGCGCCGCATGCCGTCTTGAATGATCACGGCCAGCTCGTACGCAAAGGTGGGGTCGTAGGACACGCAGCAGGGAATCACTGACGACATCACATGGCTGTGACCATCGTCATGCTGCAAGCCTTCGCCCATCAAGGTCGTGCGCCCCGAGGTTGCGCCCAGCAGGAAGCCGCGTGCGCGCGCGTCTGCTGCGGCCCACAGCAGGTCGCCCACCCGCTGGAAGCCGAACATCGAATAGAAGATGTAGAACGGCACGGCCATCACATCGTGATTGGCGTAGGCGGTGCAGGCAGCGATCCACGATGAGGTCGCACCCGATTCATTCAGGCCTTCCTGCAGGATTTGCCCGTCCTGGCTTTCTCGGTAATAGCTGAGCTGACCTGCGTCCTGCGGCGTGTACAGCTGGCCGACATGGGAATAGATCCCGATCTGCCTGAACAGCCCTTCCATGCCGAAGGTGCGGGATTCATCGGGCACGATGGGCACGATTTTTTTGCTGACCCGCTCATCTTTCAGCAGGCTGCCCAGCATGCGCACGAAGGCCATGGTGGTGGAATAACCGCGTTCACCGGACGCTTTCAACTGGGCCGCGAACGTGGCCAATTCCGGGATGTCCAGCGCGGCGCAATCATGAGCACGCGCGGGCACCCATCCGCCCAGGCGCTGGCGAAGCGAGGAAAAATACTGCGCATCGTCGCTGCCCTCCGCAGGCTTCAGATACGGCATCTCATCCAGTCGCTCATCGGCCACGTCCAGCGCAAAACGGTCACGGAAAGCACGCACAGCGTCAGCGCCCATCTTCTTCAACTGGTGGTTGATGTTCTGGCCTTCGCCTGCCTCACCCATGCCGAAGCCCTTCACGGTCTTGGCCAGGATGACGGTGGGCTGACCGGTGTGGCGCACGGCGGCCGCGTAGGCGCTGTACACCTTCACCGGGTCATGCCCGCCGCGTGACAGCGCCCAGATATCGTCGTCAGACAGGTCGGAGACGAGTTCCAGCAGTTCCGGATATTTTCCGAAGAAGTGCTCACGCACATAAGCGCCGTTCTGCGACTTGTAGGTCTGGTAATCGCCATCCACGCATTCCATCATGCGTTTGCGCAGCAGGCCGGTCGCGTCTTTCTGCAGCAGGCGATCCCAGCCGCTGCCCCAGATCACCTTGATGACATTCCAGCCCGCCGCCCGGTACAGCCCCTCGAATTCCTGGATGATCTTGGCGTTGCCGCGCACCGGGCCGTCGAGCCGTTGCAGATTGCAGTTAACGACGAAGATCAGGTTGTCGAGCTTCTCCCGGCCCGCCATCGCGATTGCCGCCAACGACTCGGGCTGATCCATCTCGCCATCACCCAGAAACGCCCAGACCTTGCGGCCCTGGTGCTGTATCAGCCCACGATGTTCCAGGTAGCGCATGAACCGGCCCTGATACGCCGCCATGATGGGACCTAGCCCCATGGACACCGTGGGGAACTGCCAGAAGTCGGGCATCAGACGGGGATGCGGATAGGACGACAAGCCATCGGTTTCCGCCTCGCGACGGAAGTTGTCCAGCTGGGTTTCGCTTACGCGGCCTTCCAGGTAGGCGCGTGCGTAGATGCCGGGCGCAGAGTGACCTTGGATGTAGACGAGGTCACCACCAAAGCTATCTGTGCGGCCCCGGAAGAAGTGATTGAAACCAACGTCATACAGCACGGCAGCCGACGCGTAGGTGGCGATGTGCCCGCCAACATTCGAGTGCTTGCCTGCGCGCAGCACCATGGCCATCGAGTTCCAGCGAATCATGGCATTGAGCCTGGCTTCTGCATCCAGGTTGCCGGGATACGTCAGCTGTCGATCGGTGCTGATGGTGTTGACGTAGGGCGTGGTCACCCGCCCCTGGAAATCACCGTGCAGGCTGGTGTCGAAGTCCAGCAGCTGATCGATCAGATAGTGCGCGCGGGCACGACCTTCGACGGCGACCACGGACTCCAGCGAGTCGAGCCATTCGCGCGTCTCTTGCGGATCGACGTCGATGGGATGAGTTGGTGCATGCATGTCACTTCTCCAGGGAGCAAGGCCGGGCATGGACGGGGCATCCTGTTCAGGTGCCACGCCCCATGAATTGCAATTGCAATCGTCTACGGAATTGTAGTGACTTGTCGCATAATTGCAAATGCAACGCTTACGGAGAACTCACATGCAAAAAGACGAACCGGATCTTTGGTTTTCGTTCATCCGCGCCCATCGCCTGCTGATCCGCGAGGTGGAACGACGCCTGACCGAGAGCCAGCTTCCGGTCTATGCCTGGTACGACGTGCTGTGGGGGATCGAGAGCGGTGATGACGGCACGCGGCGCATGCACGAACTGGCCGATGCGCTGGCAATCGAGCGCTATAACCTGACGCGTCTGGTGGACCGCTTGGAAAAGGATGGCTTGGTGACCCGCGCGCGCTCGATAGACGATGGCCGAGCGGCATTTGTGACGATCACCGCCGCGGGCAAAACGCTGCGCAAGAAGATGTGGGGCGTCTACAAACAAGTCGTTGATGACTTGTTCCTGAGCCAGTTCGAACCAGCCAGCGCAAAGCGCTTCAGCAAGGCATTGGATCGCGCAAGCAGCGCTGCCCGCGCGCTTGATGCGTAGGATCGGACGCTGTCAGCTTGATTGCGCAACAGGAGCCAGCTTGACCTGATTTCGCCCCGCCGCCTTGGCCTGATACAGCAGCTCGTCGGCGCGCCTGAGCAATTCGGCCAGACGCTGTGGAACCGTTGGCGACGCAGTCACCACACCGATGCTGACCGTCATGCGCAGCGACACGCCATCGTCGGTCACGATGACGGTTTCCTCGACCTTGCGGCAAATGCGTTGCGCGAGTGCCAAGGCGTCTTGCTGGGATGCAGAAGACGACAGAATGGCGAACTCTTCACCGCCCAGCCGTCCGAACAAGTCGGTCTGACTCAGCTCGCTGCCGACTGCCTGGCAGAACCCCAGCAGCGCGGCATCGCCAGCATGGTGACCAAATCGATCGTTGATCGACTTGAAGTGGTCAATATCCATCAGCAACAACACCGTGGGTGACCGGGTGAGCATGTCCGCCCCTTCCCGCAGAAACGCAGCCCGCCCAAAAATGCCGGTGAGCGAGTCATAGGTGGCCATGCGTTGCAGCTCTTGCAGGAGCTTGGTGCGACTGGCGTTGGTACTGGCCACCGCAAGCGGCCCGAGCGCCAGCAGGGTCAGCCCAAGCCGCAGGGAAATCACGCTTTTCGCATCCTGCAGGTTCACGCCGACATCGATGATGCCCATGCTCATGGCGGCCTGGGACCACAGCACATAGGCCAGCACGATGCTTGCGGTGGTGAACAGGGGGAACGCCAGCGCCATCCAGAGCAGCGCTGGAACCGGCAGCATGACCGCACCCGGCCCGTCCATGACTACGCCCAGCGCACAACTGCCCAGGAACGCGGCCCAGATGCCAAGGTTTGCGTAGCGTCGAGACATGGCGCGCGCCACCAGGGACTGCAGACCCAGACTTTTGTATTTCCAGGCAGGAAGCGTCAGGATGAAAGGCATCAGCGCCAGATAGTTCGTGATCTGCGAGGAGGACCACATGGCAAACGCCCACAGATAGGTCTTTCCGAACAGCATCACAGACACGACCGCCCCAAGCGCCGAGGTGACAAAGCCCGCCGCCAGACTGACACCAACCAGCAATAGCGCCGACGTGGGCCGCTGCAACAGGCGGATGTCCGGCGGATACCGCATGTAGATCCAGTATCCGACGGCAATGCCCGACAGGTTGGACAGGTTCAGCAGCAGGTTTGCTGGCCAGCTGGTGCCAAGCGCGGCATCCACCGCCAGGAAGGCCACGCCTGCCGCCACCCAGCCCGCTGGCCGAGCCATGTGCGGGAATCGCACGAACATGGAAAGCAGAATCGCGTTGGCCGGCCATATCCATGCGAGATAACCGGCCTCCCGGGACAGAATGCCGCCAAAGCATGCAAGCCCGACCACAAGAAAAATCAGCCCGCACTCAAGGGGCACCATGCGCGTTCCGGCCTTCATACGGTCTGTCCTTGCTTACTCACGTACTTGCCTGCTTACGTACTGGCTTATTTCGCGCTGCCTGCGTCAGCATTCGAGCGCGTCAAATCATAGTCATACGTCACCACCGCCCCGGCCGGTAACCCACCTTCTGCCCGGCCGACTGTCATCTGATGCTCAAGCCGCATACGTGTCGCCGTGACCTCGCCCTTGAACTTGAAACTGCGCTGTTCGTCGGGGTCGTTGCCCACGCCCAGGATGGTGCCGTTGGCATCGACGTTCAGCCGGATCATGCCGCGTGTGCTGCGCCAGCCGCCGTCTGCGTAACTGCCCGGAATCGACAGATCGGTCTTTGACCCTTGGTTGCTGCCCTTGGTGCGCAGCACCAGATCGACCCGGCTGTCGGATTCGCGCACCCACTGTGCGCTGGCGTCACTGCGTTGTTCGTGGGTCTTGCCACCCGGCAAGGCGATGTGCAGTTTGACCGTCCCTTCGTAGGGCGCGCCTGCCCAGGCCGGTTCCGCGTCGGCGGCGAGTGCCATGCCGGGAAGGATTGCCAGTGCGGCGATCAGCGCCCCTTGACGCAGACGAGCCATCGGGGCGACGCGGTTGGAGATGCAAGCGGTGTTGCGGCTGAGAATACTCATGCGGCCAGTCCCTTGATTGAAGACTGGAAATTCTTTCATGGCCTGCACAAGCTCGACCGTTACAGGTGAAACCTATTCATCAGCGCGGTGCCGGCAGGCTCATCAACCAGGCTGCTGTTTCCAGGTCTGGCTGGCCGTCGTACAGGCTTTGCCGATACCGCATCTGGAACGCGGCGATCACGTTCTTGGTCTGCTCGTCGAACTCACCGGTCTGCTCGATGGTGTAGCCGATGCGCGCCAGTTGTTCCTGGAACCAGCTCACAGGCGGCACCACGCCACCAAGCTGGCTCAGTCGATGATCCACCAGCGCCTGCGGCGGCCAGGGGATCACGCCGGCGTCGGCAAGTTGCTTCCAGGGAAACAGCGGCCCTGGGTCCAGCTTGCGCTGGGGTGCGACGTCGCTGTGGCCAAGAATGTTCACGCCGTCGATGCCCTGGCGCTGCTTGATGTCCTTCAGCAGCACGATCAGCGCATCGATCTGCGACTGCGGGAATGGATACCAGACACGGCCCTGCGGCGTGTCCTGGAAACCGCGATTGACCAGCTCGATACCGATCGAACTGGCGTTCAGCGAATTGCGCCCTTCCCACTCGCTTTCACCGGCATGCCAGGCACGACGGCTTTCATCCACCAACTGATAGATGGTGGCCGACGCGTTGTTGTCGATCAGGTAATGGGCGCTGACCTCACCCATGGTCAGCACCTGCAACGCGCGCGCCGATTCGCCCGCCGTGTAATGCACGACGATGTAGCGGATGCGGCTGTCTTGCCCGCGTGCGCTGTGATCGGTATTGATGCGCATGCCGCCCGTTGCGCAACCCGCCAGCAAGGCGACCATGGCGAGCATCAGGACTCGGGACAGACGGTTCGAGAAGAACCGGATCGGCATACGCATCATGCGGGGTACTCCTTTTACAGCGCGTCCAGTACCTTGTCGTAGGCGGCGCGCAGTGCGGTGAAGACGGGGCCGGGTTTGCCGGCACCGACGGTACGACCGTCGATCTTCAGCACGGGCAGAATTTCCTTGGTGGCCGATGTCAGCAGGATCTCGTCGGCGGTGTCGACTTCGTCGCGCGTGATCGGGCGGAATTCCAGCGTCACGCCCGATTCCGCCGCCAGCTCTTCCAACAAACCATACCGGATGCCTTCCAGCAGCAGGTTGCTGCGCGGCGGGGCCAGCAGCTTGCCGTCACGCACGATCCAGATGTTGGCGGCCGCCCCTTCGGTCAGGAAACCATCACGGAACAACACGGCTTCGTAAGCACCTTGCGCCACTGCGGACTGACGCGCCAGCACGTTGCCCAGCAAGGAGATCGATTTGATGTTGCAGTGCAGCCAGCGTTCGTCGGCTGCGGTGGTGACCGAGATGCCTTTTTCCCAGTCGGCCGGGCCAAGGCGTTTGAACGGGTTGCTCATCGCAAACACCGTGGGGGTGACCGGCGTGGTCGGGAACGCGTGATCGCGCTTGGCCACGCCACGGGTCACCTGGAAGTACACCGCCTGATCGATCGGGCCGTGCAGTTCCACCAGGCGGCGCACCAGCGCTTCCCATTCGTCGTTGCGCAGGGGATTGGTGATCTCGATCGCGGCCAGGCTGCGCGACAGCCGCGCCAGATGCTGGGCCATGCGGAAGGGCTTGCCCTGGTAGACCGGGACCACTTCGTAGATGCCGTCTCCCAGCAGGAAACCGCGATCCAGCACCGAAACTTTTGCTTCCGACAGGGGGGTGAACTCCCCGTTCAGATACACCAGCGGATCTTCCGCCACCCCTGCGATCATTGCCTGGCCTGTCTATGTGTGAACGTGCGTTGAATTGCGCGACGGCAGGTGCACTGGTGTGCAGCGTGCCGGTCGATGAAGAATTCTGCGAGGCCGGGCACCGTGCAAACCAGATGCCCAGACGTACAAACGGCGCGGCGGCCTGTGCTGTCACCAGCCAGGCCGCCGCGCCGACAATCGATTACTTGAACCAGAGACGGACGGCGTCGAAGGCGCGTCCGAAGAAGCCCGAGGGGGCAACCGGTTCCAACACCACCAACGGCACTTCGCGCACCGGCTTGTCGTTGAGCGACAGCTTCAAGGTGCCAACCTGCTGGCCCTGGGTAAGCGGTGCAACCAGCGGGTCGGTGCGTTCGATGGTGGACTTCAGATTGCCGGCCTGGCCGCGCGGCACCGTTGCCCACACGGGCATCGGCGAACCCAGCTTGGCCGTGGCGACAGCGCCCTTCCAGACTTGCGGTTCGACCACCGGCTGCTTGGCCTGATAGACCTGCACGGAATCGAAGTTCTGGAAGCTCCAGTTCATCAGCTTCAGGCTTTCCTGCGAGCGCGCGGAGTCGCTTGCCGTGCCCACTACCACCGTCAGCACGCGACGTTCGCCGCGCAGTGCCGAGGCCACCAGGCAATAACCAGCGGAATCGGTGTGACCGGTCTTGAAGCCGTCGACCGTGGGATCGACGTACAGCAGGCGGTTGCGATTGGGCTGGGTGATGCCGTTGTAGTTGAAGGACTTTTCCTTGTAGTACCCGTAGTGGGTCGGATGGTCCTGGATCAGGCGTACCGACAGCAGGGCCAGGTCACGCACGGTGGTGACGTGCTGCGGATCGGGCAAACCGGTGCTGTTGACGAAGTGCGAGTTGGTCATGCCCAGGCGCGCGGCTTCCTGGTTCATCAGGGCGGCAAAGGCGTCTTCGCTGCCGGCAACCGCTTCGGCCAGGGCCACCGAGGCGTCGTTGCCCGACTGGGTAATCATGCCGCGAATCAGCTGTTCGACCGTGACCGGCTTGCGCGGCTCGATGAACATGCGCGAGCCCGGGGTCTTCCAGGCTTTCTGCGACACGGGGATCTGCTGATCGAGTGTCAGGCGCTTTTCGTTGAGCGCGTTGAACACCAGATAGGCCGTCATGATCTTGGTCAGCGACGCCGGTTCGACGCGTTGATCGGGATTGTCTTCAGCCAGCACCTGATTGCTGGTGACGTCGATGGTGATCCAGGCGCGCGCCGCGATGGCGGGGGCGGGAACACTCGACAGTTGGGCAATGGTATTGGCGGCGGCCGTTGCAGGCACCACAGCCGGTGTCGGCGTCTGGGCGACTGCGGGAATGCTGAGGCTGAACATGGCGGCGCAAACTGCGGCGGCCAGAGCGGAGCGAGAGATCATGAGAGCAAGACGAGGGACGCACTGCAACGCACACCACCCCGGCAGGCCGTGTCACGCGCGTGTCGTTCCCTGGGGGACGATGATTGACGCAACGATTATAGGCCGGCCATTCGCAGCCATCGGCGCAAAGCTGCGCCGGATGGCAAATAGCGAATGAAACCGGATGCTACGAGCAAGATCGGCGGCGATGTCTACACGGCGCTGTTCAAGGCAATGCGAGTCGCGACAACAATAAGTGCTTGAGCATCGGCAACTTTCCGCCAAAGAAATGGTCGGCACCGGGAATGACCACCACTGGCACGGATTGCGGGCGCGCCCATTCCATGACCGGCAGGAGCGGCACGGTTTCGTCCAGCTCGCCGTGGATCACCAGCGTGTCGCCAGGGACTTCTGCAACCTTGAAACGCGTGACGGCAGCACCGACCAGCACCAGCGGGCTGACGGCCAGACGCGCCGCGCTGTCGGGGCCGCGCTGCACGAACACCTGACTGGCGACGGCGCTGCCGAAAGAAAAACCAGCCAGTGCAAAGCGCCCTTGCGCCAGGTCCGGGTAGTCGGCGCGAATCCGGTCGACCAGCCACACCATGTCATCGACTTCGCCTACGCCGTTGGCGTGCTCACCGCCCGACGCGCCCACGCCACGGAAATTCGGCCGAACGGCCACCAGGCCGGACTGCACAAATGCACGCGACAGGGTCGTCACGACCTTGTTGTCGCGTGTGCCGGCAAACAGTGGGTGCGGATGCAGCACCAGCGCCCAGCCGGTGGGCGTGCCTTCCGGCCAGTCGAAGATGCAGTCGATCACGCCAGCCGGGCCGTCGAATTGCAGATTTTTTGCGTAGCCAGCCATGGAACTCATCAGCCTTTCGAGAAAACGGGAAGAGATGTCATTTGCGCAAGATTTCAGCGCAGGTCGCCATTATGACGAGGTACGCCCAGGGCGCAGCGGCCGCGACAGCAGCCAGATCGCCACCAGGGGCCAGATCGCCGACAGGCCCAGGATCAAGGATTCGAGGTGCAACCAGCCCGTGCGACCAATGCTGCGCGAAGCATCAAAGTATTCCTCGGCCGGCATCAGGTTGATGATCACCAGTTGCACCACCAGCGCCAGGATTGCCACTGCACGTTGCCAGCTTCGCGGCGTGTAGGCCAGCAAGGTGGCCGCCGCGCCACCCAGCAGCAAACCGCTGACGGCACCCGCCGTGACCCAGGCAAAAGGCGACATGCCGGAATTTGCCAGCGGCTGCAGTACGGCCTTGCAGGCAAGCGCCGCCGTCACCAACACCCACACCAGGAAGCCACGCGGGGTAACCGGTCGGGACCGATGGGTAATCAGCAGGCCGGCTGCCGTGACTGCCGCCCCCGTGCACAGATGCTCGGCCACCACACGCTGGCTGAGGGTCGGTGTCCACAGGCTGCGCATCATGTCGACGGCGGGCGCAAACCAGTCGCCCAGCAAAATGGACATGTCGCCGGTGGCGAACAACATGGGTTGGCGCGGCACCTGCAGCAATACCCACAGCCCGGCCAGCAGCAGCGCGGCGCGCGCATCGCGCGAGAACCAGCGCACGCGCCACTGCACCAGGGCGCTGGCGTCGATCAAGGCATGTGCCGTCAATACGCCGATCAGGGCACCCAGCATGGTCCCGCCCAGGTTTGCCCCCAGGTCGATGTTGGAGGCGATCCGCGAGGGCAGAAAGGTTTGCAGGGCTTCAATGGCGGCAGACAGCACGCCGCCAATCAGACTGGCCAGCAGCAACGCCCGCCAGCCGCGCACCACCGGGTAGACCGCCCACACGATCAGGGCACCGAAGGGCGCATAGACAAAGACATTGGCCAAGACCTCGCCACCCAGCCAATAACGTGGCCAGGGCGCGGTCAGGTAGGCAAAGGCCGGCACACCGGTGTCGGTCCAGCCGGTGAACGGATACAGACTGGCGTAGACGATCAGCCCCCCCACCAGGAACACCGCCAGGCGTGCCAGAGGCGAGGCGTGCTGAGCGACCGCCGCGCGTTCCCGCACCGGCGGATCGGCCGAAGGCATGCTGTGCATGTTCACTGCAGTCAGCGACGGGGAGTGCCGAATGTGGAAGGTGAGGTAGACGTTGATCCAGGTGCTGCCGGCTTCGTCTCGGGCCGGCTTGCCAGCCAGTCGTTCATGCGAATGACGGCGCGGTCGGTGGCTTGGCGCAAGGCGTTGGCACCGCCCGGTGCGTCATCCGAGGGCGCGGCGATGCGTTCATCGACGTGCAACTGGTCGATCACCTGGCCGCTGCGAGTCAGCAAGGCGCGCAGGCTTAGCTGGGCGTGGCTGCGGCCGTTGATGAACACTTGTTCGAAACGGTCTACCGAGACATGCAGCTGCAGGCTTTGCGCCGTGGTGACCCGCGTCAGCATCGGCCCATTGCGCGACAGGACTTCGCGCAGGCGCTGTTCAATCAACTGGCCGGGAGCCGCGACCCAGCGGAAGTAGGCATAACGTTGCGGCTGGCCAAGTTCGCCGTCACGCCAGATTACTGATGGCCCTTCCAGCAGCGGCGATACATCCAGTTCGTCCAGCAACAAGGGGGCGCGCGGTGTGACTGCGCTGGTGGCAGCCGGGGCCGTACCCAGATCGAGCAGCTCGGGGGCGGACACCTGCTTGGTCACGCTGCACGCAGCCAGGCCCAGGACCAGCAGCGAGCCCGCCAGCAGACGAAGAGAAAGAGCACGGATCATCGATTGCCTCGCGGAGCAGGATTAGCACCGAAACCCGGGAAGCCGGGTTCGCCCGGGCCGGGTTGCGGGGTGTTGCCGAACAGTACCGAGCGCGGCGAATCGCCAACCGCGCGTGCCGCGCGCTCGACCGTGGTCGCGGCGCGCGCGCCTTCGGTTGCCAGGTTATTGATGCGGGGCAGCGTATCGCCAGCCAGGCGCGACGCCGCCCAGCTCAGTTCGGCCATGGTGCGGGTTGCCTGATCCAGCGGGCCACCCGGCAAAGCCAGTCCGTCGGTCACTTGCTTGACGCTGCGCGTCAGGGCCGACACGTCGTTGGCCGTCTGCCCGGCGTTGGCGGCAGCCTGACCGGCCTGGGCCACGGTCTTGCGCACTTCGCGCATGGTCGGCGCGATCTCGGCCACCACCGGGCCAAGCTGTTCGCTGGTCTGGCGCAGGCTGCGCGCAGCCAGTGACACGTCATCCAGCGTGCGGCGGATGGCATCGCGGTTGTCGCCGTCCAGCACCTGATTGACCTGACCCAAGGTCTTTTCCAGGCCAGCCAGAATGTTCGCGCCGCGTTTCATGATTTCGTCCAGCGGCCCAGGGCGCAGCGGCACGTAAACCGGCGCGTCGGCGGTGCTGCTCAGCCGCTCGGGTTTGCTGCCGTCGTCATCCAGCTCGATGAAGGCCAGGCCCGTTACACCCTGCTGCGCCATGCGCGCCCAGGTCGCGGCGGTTACCGGGGTGGTGGGCAGCACCTGCACATTCACCAGAATTCGCCCGGTATTTTTGGGATCGAAGCCGATCGTATCGACCCGCCCCACCGCCATACCCCGAAAGCGCACGGCCGCCTGGGGCAACAAGCCCCCGACGCCACCTTCGGCCACCAGCACCAGCGGCACCCGTTCGACGCGGTCGCGACCAAACCACAAGCCAGCCATTACCGCAGCAATCAGCAAGGCAAGCGTGAATAATCCGGCGATCAGCGCATGGCTGCGATTTTCCATCTACGCACTCCGGGACGGGGCCAGCTCGGCCTGAGCGCGTTGCCCGCGCTCGCCGAGGAAGAACCCCTGGATGAAAGGATGATCGACCGTCAGCACCTGCGCAACCGGGGCGCACACGATCACCCGACGCTCGGCCAGGACCGCCACGCGGTCGGACAGGGCGAACAAGGTGTCGAGGTCGTGAGTGACCATGATGACGGTGAAGCCCAGTTGTCGATGCAGGTCTTTCAGCAGCTCGACAAAGGCATCGGAACGATCGGGATCAAGCCCGGCAGTGGGCTCGTCGAGAAACAGCAATTCGGGGTCGAGCGCCAGGGCGCGCGCCAGCGCCACCCGTTTGACCATGCCGCCCGACAGGTCGGACGGCCGTTTGGCGGCGTCGCGCGCATCCAACCCGACCAGGGCCAGGCGGGTCATGGCGGCGTCGTGGATCAGGTCTTCGGGCAGCGTGCGCAGTTCGCGCAGCGGCAAGGCGACGTTGTCATAGACGCTCAACGCGGAAAACAGCGCGCCGGCCTGGAACATGACGCCCCAACGGCGGCGCAAGGCACGACGCCGGCCGGGCGAACCGCCATGCACTGGCTGGCCGAATACTTTGACGACACCCGAGACCGGGCGATCCAGCGCGATCATCTGACGCAGCAAGGTGGTTTTGCCCGAGCCGGAGCCGCCGACCAGCGACAGGATTTCCCCGCGTTTGACGTTCAGGTTCAGCTTTTCATGCACCACGTGCGAGCCGAACGCCGTCCGCAGGTCTTCGATCTGGATGACGTCTTCCTGGGGACGCGCTTCAATGGCATGGGTCATTGGGCGTTACTCAATCTGGCGTCACTCAATCTGGCGTTACTCATAACAAGCCCACCGAGCGGAACAGGATGGCAAACACCGCGTCGGCCAGGATCACCCCGGTGATGGCGGTCACCACCGAAGCGGTGGTGCCGCGCCCCAGGCTGTCGGTATTGGGCTGAATGCGCAGGCCGAAATGGCAGGCTACCAGTGCGATCAGGCCACCGAAGGCCACGCCCTTGCCTACCCCCAGCCAGTAGTTGGCGGCAGACACCGCGCGCGGCAAGGCCTGGAAGAAGTAGGCAGGTTGCAGATTCAACTGCACGTAGGCCGCCAGCGCACCGCCCAATAAGGCCATGGCGTCGGTCCACACCACCAGCAAGGGCATGGCGATCGCCAGCGCCACCACCCGGGGCAGAATCAGCCGCTGGCCGTGGGAGATGCCCATGACCTGCATGGCGTCGAGTTCCTGGGTCAGCCGCATCACGCCGATCTGTGCGGTGATCGCCGACCCGGATCGGCCCGCCACCAGAATGGCCGCCAATAGCGGGCCAAGTTCGCGCACGATCGACACACCCAGCAGTTTCACGATCAGCAGGTCGGCCCCGAACATGCGCAACTGCTGGGCCGACAGGAAGGACAGCACCACGCCGATCAGGAACCCCACCAAGGCCGTGATCAGCAGCGCACGCGCGCCTGCCTGATACAACTGGGCCGAAATTTCCCGCCAGGGGCCACGATGTGGCCGTGCCAGCAAACCGCCCAGATCGAGTATCAATTGCCCCAGCAGCAGCAGCAGATCACGCCCATGCGACATGGCGGCAAACAGGCCGTCGCCCAGCTGGCGCACAGGAGCCAGCCATTCCCGGGTAACGGGCGGCGCGGGCGATATCGGCTGGCTCGCCAGAATGTCGAAGACGGCCAGCCACACGGGCGGAGCCGTCAAGGTAGCCGGCAGGCGCTGACCCCAGTGCCGCCACAGCAGCAGCGCGCCCAGGGCATCCAGGGTGGTGATGCCTGACAAGTCCCAGGCGGTATCGTCCTTGAAATCGCCCAGCGTCCGGCGGCGCGCGGCAACTTCGCCGCGACGGGCGAGCGCATGCACCGTCCAGTCACCGGCCAAAATGCAGGTGCGACGATCAGCGTCTGATTGCCAGCGAATCGCGACAAGCGGCGACAGAGGCGGTGGCGACATCGGCGGCACCATCAAGCAAGCACCGGATGCGCAAAAAACAGGCATGCGTCCATGGCCCAAGTGTATGACGAGCCGGGGGCGACTTTGCCGTGACGGCAACAGCCTGCCTACAATCGCATCAATTGGACACCAAGCCGCGTGTGTTGCCTTCCTGCTTTTGCCCTCCCACTGCCACGCGGCTGTCACCTTCCCTGCCCCATGCCCGCTTTTTTTTCCCCCCTGGTTCTGCCAGCGCCAGCCGATCTAGCCCGCCAGGTGCGCGCAGCCTTGCCGCTGCAGGCCGAGGTCGTCTGGTCTTCAGAGACCGGTTCCACCAACGCCGATGTGCAGGCGCGTCTGCGCGCCCGCGACCTGTCGGCCGACAACCAGCTGATTCTGCATGGCGCGCATATGCAGAACGCGGGGCGTGGCCGCGCAGGACGTGCGTTTCAGACCCAGCCCGGTGATGCCTTGTTGATGTCCGCAGGATTCCGGCTGCGTCTGCCCTTGGCTACGATGCCTGCACTGTCGATCGTCAGCGGGCTGGCGGCCTGCATGGCGATGGCGTCAACCCTGCCGTCGCCAGAAGGCTTGAAGCTGAAGTGGCCGAACGACTTGCTGTGGCAGGACGCCAAGCTGTCGGGCGTACTGGTGGAAAGTGTCATGCTGGGCCCGGTGACCGAGGGCTGCGCCGACGTGGGCGTGGTGATAGGCATGGGCACCAACCTGCGCGGTGCCGACGCCATGTCGGCCTACCTGGGACGGGCGATTGCCGATTGGCAGCAGACGGGTGGCTCCCAGGACGCCTGTGAGCTGGTCTGCACCATCGCGTTGGCCTGGCATGCCGCCGTGCAGCGTTTTGTCACCGGGGGTCTGGACGGATTTCTGGAAGACTTTGCCCGCTACGACGCCTTGCTGGGCCGCCCGGTACGGGTGATCGACGGCGAGCGACTGCTTTTCGAGGGCAATGCTGCGGGTCTGGACCCCAGCGGCCGCCTGCGGGTCTTGACCGCGCAAGGTGAGCAATTGGTGACTGTGGGCGATGTGTCGGTGCGCGCCCAGACTTCCCCGTCGAATACCGGGGTTACCGGAGCCACGCAATGATGCTGCTACTCGATAGCGGCAACAGCCGGCTCAAGGTGGCGCTGGTTTGTCAGGATGCGGCGGGCGTGTGGCAATACGCCGCCGAGCCGGTTGCGCTGACCCACGATGCAGTGGAAACCGAATTGCCGACATGGGTGGCGGAACGGTTGGCTGAGCGGTTGGCCGAGCCGTCACCAGCAGGATTGGCCGCACACGTTGCTACACAAGCCACCGCTTCTCTTGCCTTGACCGGATCATTGCAAGGGGCCATTGGCGTGAACGTTGCCGGCCCGCAGGCTGCCGAGCGCATTGCGCGCGCGCTGTTGCCCTGCGGAATCGGCAGCATCGATTGGCAGATACCGGGCGACGCGACGCTGGGACTGCGCAATGGCTATCGCGTCCCGACCCAGCTGGGCTCGGACCGCTGGATGGGGCTGGTGGGTATCTGGACATCCGTGGATGTGCAGACTGCACCGGCAAGCGGCCAGCAGCCTCGCCAGTTGGTGAACTTCGGCACCGCCACCACCGTGGACACGATTTCCCCTGATGGCGTGTTTGTCGGCGGGTTGATCGTGCCCGGCTGGAACCTGATGCGCGATGCGCTGGCGCAACGCACTGCGCAGTTGCCCACCGCCGCAGGCAGTGTGCTGGACTTCCCTGCCGACACCCACGACGCGATTACATCGGGCAGTGCAGCAGCGCAAGCGGGTGCCGTGTTGCGCCAGTGGATGATTGCGCGCGCCCGCTTCGGTGCCCCGCCTGCGCTATATATAACGGGGGGTGCATCCGATGCAGTGATTGCCGAGATCGCGCAGTTGCTGGCGTTGACCGGGGTGCTTGTCCCCCTTCACCGCGTGGCCCACCCGGTGCTCGACGGCCTGCGCGCAGTGCTTCGACAGCGGGCCAATCACGCGATTGGCGCATGACCGCAACATGACAAATGAGATCAACACTGACGCCACGGCGGCACGCCTCCTATAATCGATCGGGACAGCGGGTGCGGGCCCGCAGCGTGGCGGCTTATGCGTGTGGTTTTTGTGGTGTTTCTGCTTGCCAATGTGCTGTTGCTTGCCTTCGGGCGGCAGTGGCTGGGCATCGCACCGCCTGCACAATCGGGGCGCGATCCAGAACGGATAACGCAACAGGTGCGCCCGGATGCGATTCGCCTGGGCACACCGGTCGATGTCGATGGGCTTGGCGTGAAGACCGCTGCGGCGGCAGCCACCGTTTCCGCTCCGCCCGCCCCTGTGCCGCCCCCCCGCACCACGGTTACCCCCGTCCCGACACCGCCTGAACCCGCACCGGCGATTACACCGGTTGCCGACACACAAACGGCGGCGCTAGTTGCGCCTGCGACACCTGCCGCAACACCCGCCATGCAGATCGCCACCACAGCCGCCCCCGTTCCGGCCTGCATGGAATGGGGCAGCTTTGCCGATACCGAATTGGCTCAGGCCTTGGTCTGGCTGTCAGCCCGCTTCCCGCAACTGACGGTCAACACCCGACGCGGCGAGGAAGCGCAGTCGTGGATGGTGCGTATTCCGCCGCTGCGCAACGCCGCCGCCGCACAGGCGCGTGCCGCATCCTTGCGTCAGCAAGGGATCGAAGATGTGTTTGTGTTCCAGGACCCGGGCCCCAACCAGCATGCGGTGTCGCTGGGCTTGTTCCGGTCCGAAGAAGGTGCACGGCGCTTCATGGAGTCGCTGAACTCCAAGCGCGTGGCTGGCGCACAGCTGGTGGCACGTTCGAATGTGCGTACCTGGCTGACCCTGCGGCCGGTATCGGCACAAGTGCGCGACGGGCTGGAAGCGGGCCGCAGCAGCTTCCCGACCCACACGCTGCGAGAATGCCAGGCCTGATCGGGCTGCATCAGGCGCAGACGGCAAGCGCCTGAAGGCCTAGTTTCAGGCTGAAATCCAGGCCGGTGCGCACCCCAGCCCACTCAGACTTATTGCGCACCCCGAATCTTCTGCACCAGCTTGGTGGTGGAACGGGCGTGCTCAAACGGAATTGCCACCGCATCCCCGCCCCAGCTGCGAACCAGCGCGGTTTCCGGCAGACGTTCCATGTCGTAATCACCGCCTTTGACGATCAGATCGGGCTTCAGGGCACCGATCACGGCTTCGGGCGTGTCTTCGTCAAAGAAGCACACCGCCCCCACGCAGGCCATTGCCGCCAGCAAGGCAGCACGATCATCCTCGTTGTTCAGCGGCCGGTCCGGCCCCTTGCCCAGCCTGCGCGCCGATGCATCGGAATTGATCGCCACCACCAGCGTGCCGCCCAACTGTGCCGCCGCATCCAGATAGGTCACATGCCCGCGATGCAGGATGTCGAACACGCCGTTGGTGAACACCAGCGGACGCGGCCACTGGCTGGCCTGGGCCAGCAAGGCGTCGCGAGACAAAATCTTGGATTCAAAACGGGCAGACATGACAGGCCTTGGAAATGACATGAAGCGGCGCGGGCAGGACCGGGCAGTCCCAGCCCGCGCGGGGTGACCCCACGCGGGCCAGACCCGATCAGATGGCGGGGTGCAGCGAGGGTTTCACACGGGTGCGCAGCACCTGCGGCAGCAGGCTGCCCAGCACCATGGCGACCAGCCCCGTAAGCAGGCCGGCAAGCGCTGGCGGGAAGGCCTCCGCCCACAGCATCTTGCACGTCAGCCAGGCGGCGGTGCCCAGAATGGCCGACAGCAAAGCCCCCTGGGTGGTGGCGCGCTTCCAGTACAGGCCGAACACCAGCGGAATGAAGGCACCCACCAGCGTAACCGTATAGGCACCGGCCACCATCTCATAGATGCTGTCGGTGGAATGCAGGGCGAACACCAGCACGCAGGCCGTGAATGCCACCATCGAGGCGCGCAGCGAGAACAGGAACTGCTTGTCGTTCATGTTCGGGCGGAAGTGACGCAAGATGTTTTCGGCGAAGGTGGTCGACGGAGCCAGCAAGGTGGCCGAGGCGGTCGACATGATGGCCGACAGCAAGGCACCAAAGAAGAACACCTGCGCAATCACCGGCATGTGGCCAAGAATCAGGTTCGGCAGCACCTTCTGCGGGTCATCGGCCAGCAGCGTCTTGACCTCTTCGGGCATGATGGTGAACGCCGATACCGCGATGTACATCGGCACGAAGGCGAACAGCAGGTAGCAGATGCCGCCGATGATGGGGCCGCGACGCGCGGAATCCACGTTGTTGGCCGACATGACGCGCTGATAGACGTCCTGCTGGGGAATCGACCCGAACATCATTGTCACAAGCGCAGCAAAGAAGAACAGCGCATCGTGTGGCGTTGCCAGCGACGGCGGCTTGAGCAGGTCCCGGCTGCTGGCTTGCGCCATCACCACGTCGATGCCGCCGACCATGCCGGTGGCGATCCAGGCAATCGCGATCAGGCCGACCACCACCACGATCATCTGCAGGAAGTCGGTGATGGCCACCGACCACATGCCGCCGAACATGGTGTGCACCAGCACGATGATGATGCCGATGATCATGCCCATTTCCTGTGAGAACAGGTCGGGTGCCAGCATGTGAAAGACCAGTCCCAGCGCCTTGACCTGGGCTGCGACCCAGCCCAGGTAGGACAGAATGATCACCACGCTCATCAGGATTTCCACCACGGTGCCGTAACGCTCGCGGTAGTAGGAGCCAATGGTCAGCAGATTGAGTTTGTAGAGCCGACCGGCGAAGAACAGGCCGACCACCACCAGACACAGCGAGGCACCGAACGGGTCTTCGACCACCCCGGAAATGCCTTTCTGGATGAATACCGACGACACGCCCAGCACCAGTTCGGAACCGAACCAGGTCGCGAAGGTGGTCGTGACCACCATATACAAGGGCAGCGCGCGGCTGGCCATTGCGTAGTCAGACGAGTTTTTCACCCACTTGGTGGCGTAGAGGCCAACGGCGACCGAGGCCAACAGATATAGCGCAACAAACCCAATGACCATGGTGAACGGCCGCCTCCCTATATTTTTTGTGAAAAAACCGCGCGAGTATCGCACAGCCATGGCCGTCGTCCGACGGCTTTTTTTTCGCTTGACCGAAGGTGAATCTGCCTGCGCCCGATCGCCGTATAGGCCTGCTGCCAGGCGGACAAACCGTTCGGCGGCAGATTCTTCACCCATGCGGGAGTATGCCGTTAACCCTGATATCCGGCCATGGTGTCGTGCAAGGGCAATCCATCGTCAGGATGATCCTCATGCGCGCCTGTCCGGCTCCCCCAGCCGATCGATTCACCCACAAGAAGTTTTCATGAAAATCTCTGTCCGCCTGACCATCATGGTCTTGGTTGCCACGCTCGGACTGGCGGCATTCGCCACCGTCGCCCTGGTTTCGCTGCGCCAGGCCATGATGAGCGAACGCCAAGCGTCAATCAGCTTGCTGGTCAAGCTGGCCGCCCAGCAGATCGACAGTTTCCGTGCCCTGGAAAAGTCCGGCCAATTGAGCCGGGCCGATGCCCAACTGCGCGCACGTGAGGCGGTACGCGGACTGCGCGACGGCGACAACTTCGTATTTGTGCGCAATATTGCCGACAACATGCTGATGGTCCACCGCGACCCCAAGCGGGAAGGCACCATCGACCCGGGCAGCAAACAACCCGACGGCCGCACCACCAGCCAGGTGTATCTGGACGCCTTGAAGGCAGCCGGTGGCGACAGCGCCACGGTCAATATCGCCGCCAAACACCCCTTGACGGGTGAAATGGAAGACAAGGTCAACGGCCTGTACCGTATCGCCGACTGGAACTGGCTGATCGGCTTTGGTCTGTATGTTGACGACATCGAAGCCGCATTCTGGAAATACGCCACCCTCTTCGCCGCAGCCGGCCTGGTGGCCGTGCTGCTGGTGGCCTGTATTGCCTTTGCCATGGCGCGCAGCATCACCCGCCAACTGGGCGGCGAACCGGCCTATGCCGTGCAGGTAGCCCGCGACATCGCCAACGGCGACCTGCGCCAGGCCCCGCAACTGCACGGCCGCCCAGACAGCCTGCTAGGCGTGATGGCACAAATGCAGATCAGCCTGCGCCAGATGATCGAAACCATCCAGCACAGCGCCCATTCGCTTGCCCAGGCCAGCACCCAGCTGATTTCGCAGATCAAGCAGATCAGCGATGCATCGGTGCAGTCTTCAGACGCCACCTCGTCAACCGCCGCCGCCATCGAACAGATGTCGGTCAGCGTGGACCAGATTTCCGCCAACGCGCGCGAAACCCGCGACAGCGCCAACGAATCGGCCTCGGTCGCGCAGGAAGGCGAACATTTGATCAATGACGTCTCACAGGAAATCGAAGGCGTGTCGCGCCAGATTGGTGCATCGTCGGTATTGATCGGCGAACTGGCCAATCGCACGCGCGAGATCGGTAGCATTGCCAATGTCATCAAGGAAATCGCCGGGCAGACCAATCTGCTGGCACTGAACGCGTCGATCGAAGCGGCGCGCGCAGGCGAACATGGCCGTGGTTTTGCCGTGGTGGCCGACGAAGTACGCAACCTGGCCGAACGCACGGCCAAGGCTACGTCTGAGATCAACGACATGCTGGATCGCATCCAGAATGAAACCGGGTCGGTGGTGCAGAGCATGGAAGCGATCACGCCGCAGGTCGGCCGCAGCGTGTCCAAAGCCGGCGAGGCAGCGGAGTCGATGAAGCGCATCAATGCAGCATCGAATGCGGTTCTCGGGCATATTCACGACGTTGCGCACGCCACGTCGGAACAAAGCGCAGCGGGTGCCAGCATTGCCGCCAACGTGGAACGCATTGCCAGCATGGTGGAAGCCTCGGTTACCGCCACGCGCGCAGCCAATGACAACGTTGCCGCGCTGGAAAACCTGGCCAATGGACTGCGCGACTCGGTGTCGCGCTTCAAGCTGGCCTGATTGGACAGGGGCGCGCACGTCGGTTGGAATCGACGTGCCGTCTTACAGCTGAGACTCAGCTAACGCTTTTGTATGATTTCTGCCCTGGGAAATAGCTCGTATTCTCGGCGCCCGACGCGGCATCAGACGTGTTCGTCGTGAACGCGTCCCTATTTTGGTCAGTCTGGCCAAGACGCCGTGCCGCGTCTTATCCAGAGAATGACCTGATATGAAAATTTCCATCCGACTGACCCTCATGCTGCTGGCTGCCGCGCAGTGCATGCAACGGCAGCGATTTCATCTTCACACGTAGCATGCTGCTGGTTCGCGGTGCCCCAGCCCGCGCAGGCAAGGTCGACTCGGACAACCCTCACAGAGCCCGTGTCCCGGGCATGGTCGAAGCATCGGTGGCCGCCACCCGGGCAGCCAACGACAACGTGACGGCACTCGATGTGTTGGCGGCCGAACTCCGGGACTCAGTGGCGAGATTCAAGCTGTCTTGATCCTGCTCGTGTCTGCCCGATGGACTACTCGGCAGTTCAATTTACCCGTAAAAAAATCTACCTCTACGTAGTACTACAGATTGATTTTCTGAAATACGAGCCGTTAAGAGGATGACTATCGGGTTTTCCCTACTGCACATGCAGTGCATTGCGGCAAAGGCGCTGATGGCCTTCGCCCGCATTACCAAAGCGGTTCATTCATGAAAATATCTACTCGATTGGCCATCATGGTCATCGCAGCAGCACTTGGCCTGGTGGCCTTTGCCGGCGCAGCCCTGTTTTCGCTGCGCACAGCGATGCTGGAAGAGCGTCGAGACTCGGTCGAACAAAGCGTCAAGATGGCGGGCAACCTGATCGATGCCTACCGTGCACGGGAAAAATCGGGCGAATTCAACCAAGCCGATGCGCAATCCCGGGCGACCGATGCGATCCGCGCCCTGCGCGATGGCCGCAATTTCATGTTCGTTCGCCGCATGTCGGACAGCATGGTCCTGGTTCACCTTGATCCGAAACGCGAAGGCACGTTCGATCCGGGCAGCAAGCAACCCGACGGGCGTACCACCGGGCAAATGTTCATCGATGCAGTCAAACAGACCGGTGGCAAGTTCACCTACGTGAACGTCATGAGCGGTAACAGCGCAACCGGAGCAATGGTGCCGCAGCTTGTGGGCATTCAGCAGGTTCCTGAATGGAACTGGTTGTTGGGCACCAGCCTGAACACCCAGGATGTGGAAACCGAGTTCTGGCGATATGCGTTCGGGTTCGGCATTGGCGGCCTGATCGCGTTGCTGGTGATCGGTGGCATTGCGTTTTCGATGGCACGCAGCATCAGCCGTCAGTTGGGGGGCGAGCCAGCGTATGCGGTCATGGTGGTGCGCGAAATCGCAAACGGCGACCTGAGCCGCGTACCGCGCGCCAAGGTGCGCCCGGACAGCCTGCTGGGGTCGATGGTGCAGATGCAGGCCAACCTGCGCCAGATGATCGCCACCATCAAACAAGGGTCGGTGTCATTGTCTGCCGCCAGCAGCCAGCTGAGCGCGCAGATGACGCAGATCAACCATGCATCGGTGCAGTCGTCCGAAGCGACGGCATCGACGGCGGCAGCGATCGAGCAGATGGCTGTGAGCGTCGACCAGATTTCGAACAATGCCCGCGAAACCCGCGAAAGCGCGGTGTCGTCGGCAACTGCGGCCACGGAAGGCGAACACCTGATCAACGACGTGTCGCAGGAAATCGAAGGCGTTGCCAACCAGATCGCCAGCTCGTCGACCCTGATCGGTCAGTTGGCCAAACGCACGCACGATATCGGCAGCATTGCCAACGTCATCAAGGAAATCGCGGGCCAGACCAACCTGCTGGCGCTCAATGCATCGATCGAGGCGGCGCGTGCCGGTGAACATGGCCGCGGTTTTGCGGTGGTGGCCGATGAAGTGCGCAATCTGGCCGAACGCACGACCAAGGCCACGGCCGAAATCGACACCATGCTGGATCGTATCCAGCAAGACACCGGTTCCGTGGTGCAGAGCATGGAAGACATCACCCCGCAGGTGGGTCGCAGTGTGAGCAAGGCCGGTGCTGCCGCCGATGCGCTGAAGCGGATCAATACCGCGTCGAGCGAGGCACTGGAACACATTCACGACGTGGCCAACGCGACGTCTGAACAAAGCCTGGCCAGCGCCAACATTGCGGCCAACGTGGAACGCATCGCCGTCATGGTGGAAGAGTCAGTGGCTGCCACGCGTGCAGCCAACGACAATGTGATCGCGCTGGACTCGCTGGCGACCGATCTGCAAAACGCCGTGTCGCGGTTCAAGCTGCCTTGATAAGAAGGTCGTTGATCGGCGATTCATTGGCAATTCATCGGCGTGTAATCGTCGGTGAATTGCCGGTGTGAGCGCCGATTCAAGCGCTCCCTCTATCCCCGATCACCCGCCCATCAAGGCCCACAAGGCGACGGCCAGCGCCATCGCCAGCACACCGATCAGCGCGGCAGTCCAGCGATTGCCCTGCTCCTGCGCCTGACGCAGGCGCGCCAGTTCCACCACCAGCGCCGGGCCATAGTCCGGCTGTGACAGCTTGTTGTGCACAAGCCGGGGCAATTCGGGCAGCAACTGCGCCCACTGCGGTGCCTCGTCCTTCAGCCGTCGCTTCAGTCCCACCAGGCCCACGCGCTCGTGCATCCAGCGTTCCAGATACGGGCGCGCGGTTTTCCACAGATCAAGATTGGGATCGAGCTGACGGCCCAAGCCCTCAACGTTCAGCAGCGTCTTCTGCAGCAACACCAGTTGCGGCTGGATCTCGACGTTGAAGCGGCGCGAGGTCTGGAACAGACGCAGCAAGACTTGACCCAGCGAGATTTCCACCAGCGGCTTGTCAAAGTACGGCTCGCAGCACGCGCGAATTGCGCCTTCCAAGGCCTCTTCACGCGTATTGGCTGGCACCCAGCCAGACTCGATGTGCAACTGCGCCACCCGGCGGTAATCGCGCTGGAAGAACGCCAGGAAATTCTGCGCCAGGTAGTTCTTGTCGAACTCGGACAGCGAACCCACGATGCCGAAATCAAGCGCCACGTAGCGCCCCAGCGTGGCCGGGTCTTCCGACACCAGAATGTTGCCTGGGTGCATGTCGGCGTGGAAAAACCCGTCGGTGAACACCTGGGTGAAGAAGATTTCCACCCCATCACGCGCCAGCTTCGGAATATCCACGCCGGCCGCACGCAGGCGTTCGATCTGCCCCACCGGCACGCCATGCATGCGTTCCATTGTGAAGACGGCGGCCGTGGTGTAGTCCCACATCACTTCGGGCACACGCAGCATGTCACCACGCGGCGTGCCGGGCGCAAAGTTGCGGCGCAGCTGGCTGCAGTTGGCGGCTTCACGCAGCAAGTCCAGTTCGTCGTGCAGGTAGGTGTTGAATTCGGCCACCACCTCGCGCGGCTTCAGGCGCTTGCCGTCCGGGGATGCGCGCTCGATCAGGCGCGCCACGATGCCCAGCAGACGCAAATCTTCGTCGATCACCGACAACATGCCGGGGCGCAAGACCTTCACCGCCACTTCGCGACCGTCGTGCAGCACCGCAAAGTGCACCTGCGCAATCGACGCAGACGCGACCGGCGTGTGATCGAACTTGGCAAACAGCGTGTCGGGATGCTGGCCCAGTTCTTTCTGGATCAAGGCAATCGCCAGTTCCGACGGGAATGGCGGCACGCGATCCTGCAGCAGCGCCAGTTCATCGGCGATGTCTTCCGGCATCAGGTCGCGCCGGGTCGACAGCACCTGGCCGAACTTCACAAAAATCGGTCCCAGCGATTCCAGGGCCAGACGCAGACGCACACCGCGCGGCGACGTGTAACGCCGGCCAAAACGCATGAACTTGATCAGGCGCGGGAAGCCGCGTGTGCGCACACCGGACAAGACCAAGTCGTCCAGGCCGTAGCGGAATACGACCGTCAGGATTCGGAACAGGCGAAGCAGGGTCAGCATGTCATCACCCCTGCCCGGACGTGAGTGCGTCAACGCGGCGGCGCAAGGCCTCCAGACGCTTGTCTGCACGCTCGACACCGTCACGCAGACGACGCACGTCACCGCTCCAGGCAGCCAAGGCTGGGGCAGACGCCACCAACCCGGCTTCTTCCGTCACGTATTCCGACAGGTTTTCCGCCAGGCGCCATGCGCCATCGCGCACGCCAGCATTGATGGCGCGCGCGCCTTGCACCAGACGCAATGCGGCCACATCACCGACCACGCCAGCCAGGTCTTCTTCCACATCCCAGCGCAGATCGCGCGCCAGGTCGCTGATGGTGTGCGCCAGCGACGCATCGCCTTCAATGCGCACGGCGCTCATGCGGCGTGCGGGGTCATCTGACATCAGGCTGCTGATCTTGTCGGTGGCGACGGTCAGCACGACGTCGGGGGCCACGGCTTCCAATGCCGGTGCCACATGACCTGCAGCGGTAATGCCAAATGCGAAGGTCAAGCCACCAAGCGCCAGCTTGGCCGTCTTTCCGGCATGGGCCTGCAAGCGATCGCGCGCCCAGGGCTCTCGATCCAGCAAGGCATTGAACGCCCGTGTCGCTGCAGCGGCAGGGGTCGGTATCGGCAAGGGCATGAAGGCGGCTCGAACTGAAATTCAGGAACTGCAGCGACGCGCAGACACCCGCATCGCCGGAAGGACTCAAGAATACCAGTGCAGGGAAGTGACGATGGCGACGCGGCAGCCAGGGCAGGTTGACGGCAGCGGTCAGGTGTATCCAGCAGTGTCCCGATCTATCGTTCTGAGCTGACGTATTTATTTATCCCACGTAATCGGCTACAGCAGTCTCGTTGCAGGCCTGACTACCGATCAAGTCTGGGACAAGAAAACATCCGCATCACCCGCCTCGCCCTTCCAGTCCGCAAAGATGCCGACAAGTTGCAGGCCACAGGCACATGCCAACTGTCACCACAAAGCAAAAACGCCCGTTCCATTACAGAACAGGCGTTTTGTCATGCAGTCGGGCCAAAGCCCGACTTCAAGCTCACTGCTTACAGCTGCTGCAGACCTGCCAGCAACCAGCCGCCACCGTTGGTCGGCTTGTACAGGTTCCAGACCTCTTCCAGGCGCGTAGCCTCGGCACCCACTTCTTCGCGGACCATGCCCGAGAAGCGCACGCTGGCCAGGTAACCGTCCGACAGGGTTTCGATGCCCATCAGTTCAGCATTCAACAGGACCACTTCGGTCACGTTGGTGCCGGTGCGCTGGCTCATTTGCTGAGTCAGCTCGGCCAGCATGTCGTCGGTGACGTAGTCACGCAGCGCAGCGGTGTCGCCACGGTCCCAGATCTTCTGGAGTTCGACGAAATGACGCTTGGCGTGCTGCAGGAAACCAGCCGTATCGAAATCGGCCGGAATTGCCCAGGTTGCACCAGCAGCCACTTCCGAGGTGCCAGCGGGCAAACCGTTGGCAGCCGGCGAGAAGTTCGCGGCAGATGCAGCAGCAACCGGCGCGGCTTCGCGTTGCAGGTTGTTGCCCTGTGCGGCACGACGATCACCGATCGGATCGAAACCACCGGTCTTCTGAGCGCCAGCGCCCTGGAAAGCCGGTTGTGCACCGTTGTTGGCAGGCTTCGCGCCACGCAGCTTGCGGAAGATGAAGATCGCGGCGAAGGCCAGCAGACCAATCAGCAGGAAGCTGCTCATGAACTCAGCCAACGCGCCACCCAGGCCCATCGACGAGAACAGTGCGGCCAAGCCCAGACCAGCAGCGATGCCGGCAACCGGACCCAACCAGCGCGATGCGCCGCTACGTGCCGCGCCTGCCGCTGCACCAGCGGTCGCGCCGGCGGCTGCCGGAGCGGCCGCCGAGCTTGCCGCGCCCGGTGCGCCTGCAGGCGGTGTGGCCTGACGCTGCATCACGTTGCTGGATTGACGGCCCGAACTGCCGCCACCGCCCAGGCGCTTGGCCTGAGCGTCGTAAGACACTGCGGTCATTGCGAGCGTGCTGACCACGATCAGCGCTGCCGGCAAGACGCGAGAAAAGAATCCGCGTGACATAAAAGGGTATCTCCTTTGATTTGACGTAACCCTGTCGGGCACTGTCTTTCCGTGATCCGGCTTCGCCCCCGCAGACGTCACCGGCGGCCAGCACTGCCCGCCTTGCACACACCCGGCACATGCCAGGCGCTTCTTGCTGCACTGCGCAATGACGCAGTGCCCTATTGTCAGAGCCGCACGCCTTCGTGAAGTGCCACGACGCCTGCGCTCAGATTGAAATATTGGACACGGGAAAGTCCCGCTTGTTCCAGCATACCTGCCAAGGTGTCCTGGTCGGGATGCATGCGGATCGATTCGGCCAGATAACGGTAGCTCGCCTCGTCGCCTGCAACTTTCGCGCCCAGCCACGGCAGTATTTTGAAAGAATACCAATCATAGGCAGGCTTCAGGGGCTTGGCGACCTGGGAAAACTCCAGCACCAACAATTTTCCGCCTGGTTTCAGCACCCGCTTCATCTCGGCGAGCGCACGATCCTTGTGTGTCATGTTGCGCAAACCAAAAGCCACCGACACCCGATCGAAATATCGATCCGGGAACGGAAGCTTTTCGGCGTCGCAGACCGCCACCGGGTTCAGAATGCCCTGATCCGTCAGGCGATCGCGCCCGACACGCAGCATCGAATCGTTGATATCCGTCAGCCAGACTTCGCCCGTCGGGCCAACTTTTTTTGCAAATGCCTTCGCCAGATCGCCCGTGCCACCGGCGATATCCAGCACCTTCATGCCCGGGCGAATGTTCGCACGCCCGACCGTGAACGCCTTCCAGGCGCGATGCAGGCCGACCGACATCAGGTCGTTCATCACGTCATAACGGCTGGCGACCGAGTGGAACACCTCAGCAACCTTGCGCGCCTTGTCGCGCTCGGCCACCGTCTGGAAGCCGAAATGGGTCTGGTCTGCGGCACCCGCTGCCGACGAAGCCGCGCTTTCAGGCGCAGGCGGAGGAAGTTCACTCATCAATGACAGCCTTTGCGATGGATTTCGGTCGCCTGCAAGGCAGGCGCACCCGACACCGTCGCGTCACGCGAAGCGCCGGCATCGGCCAGCGCCTTCAGATAATCGGCCCACAGCGCGTCCTGACGGTCGCCCAGGTGGTACAGGTAATCCCAGGAGTAGATACCACTGCTGTGCCCGTCGGAAAAAACCGGCTGCACAGCGTAGTTGCCGACCTGATCCAGCGCCGTCACCGTTACATCACGCTTGCCGACCTGCAGCACTTCCTGGCCCGGGCCGTGCCCCTTGACCTCGGCCGACGGACTGTACACGCGCAGCAGCTCGAACGGCAGCCGGAAATTGCGGCCATTGGCGAACGACACTTCCAGTACCCGCGACTGGGTATGCACCACGATACCGGTGGGCAGCGGCGTATTCTTGTCCAGACCAGCCATAGTCCACTCTCTGTTGAACCGTCAATGGTACTGGAACGGCGCGCGCGGTGGGGGCGACGGCGGCAGCGCAACCCTATATAGGTGCTCCAGCGCGAGCAATAATCCCGCTATACCAGGTAAATGGCGGCGTCGTCTCAGTATTCAAGCGGATGATATCCCTGGCCCTGGCCGCCAGGTTTGCAGTGAGGCCGGCAGACTCAAATGCGCCAATCACACTGCACAAAGCCAATTTCGGCACGTATCGCTGGATATAGGCCGTGAAAGCAGCACCGATGGCACCGCACCATTAAGATACGTTCCCTCGTCCGGCCCGTTCATCCGCGACTCGATCAGGACACTCAAAGTGTCCGCACCCTTTGCCAGCATGTCCCTACCTGCCCATTCAACGCGTTCTATCCGCCCCATCGAGCATGTGCTCGCTGACTGCTCGCCACTGCTGGCCTACTCATTGGCGCTGCTGACCGGCCTGGCCGTGGTCTGGCGGCTGTTTCCGGCCACCTTCCTGGCCGGTCACGGGCAGATGTTCGACATCGGCGACGCCGCGCAGCACGTGTCGGGCTGGTGGTTCTATGTGAAAGACAGCTGGCATCTGCCACTGTTGCATACCAGCCGCCTGAGTTTCCCGGAAGGCGTCAGCATTGCGTTCACCGACAGCATTCCGTTGGCGGCGCTGCTGTTCAAACCCTTTGCCGCGTGGTTGCCGGCGCATTTTCATTACATCGGCCTGTGGCATGCGGTGGCCTTCGTCACCCAGGCATTGGCCGCTGTCTTCCTGATCCGCAGCCTGGGCGTTCGCCACGCCTGGGGTGCCGTGGTGGCGGCGATTTTCGCGCTGACCTGGCCGGCGCTGCTGTTCCGGCTGGGGCACACCTCGCTGCTGACGCATGCAGTTGTGTTGATGGCGCTTGGTTTTTATGTACGCGGGCGCAGTGGGCAATGGGAGTCGGCATTGCAGGGTTTGGCCCGGCAACCGCCCAGACAGTCGCTCACCCCGTCCTCCCAATGGTCCATGCGCTGGACGCTGGCCGCGTTCACCGTGCTCCATCTGATTGCGCTGCTGCTGCACCCCTACCTCCTGGCGATGGCGTTTGCGATCTTCACGGCCTGGGTGCTGGATTTGGCTCTGACGCAGTCGGCAAACGCATCAACGCCCTGGCCGCGTCGGATCGCAGCCGCGTTGGCAACCTTGATTGCCTCGGTCGCGGTTGTCGTCCTGGCGGCCATGGCGGTCGGTTACGGGGGCGGTTCCACCGTTGCGGTGGGATACGGCATCTATTCGATGAATCTGGCCGCGCCCTTCTGCGGCGGGCGTTTCCTGGACTGCGTGCCTGCTGCGCTGTCCAGCCAGCCGCTGGCGGCCTATCACTTTGTTGACGCCACCACCGGCCAGTACGAGGGTTACAACTATCTGGGTCTGGGACTGGGGCTGATCCTGCTGATCGCCCTGCCCTTGTACGCACGCAAGCTGCCAGGCTTGGTGCGCCGTTCGCCCGCGCTGTTCCTGATCTTGCTGGCGATGGCGGTGTATTCGCTGTCGAACCGGATCTATTGGCAGCAGACCGAACTGCTCAGTTTCGATCTGCCAGCAAGCCTGCGCCGTCTGGCTGACACCTTCCGTTCCAGCGGGCGCTTCTTCTGGCCGGTCGGGTATGCGGTGCTTTTCCTGGGGCTGGCAGCCCTGTTGCGCCGTCGCAGTGCCTGGGCGGTGGCGGTAGTCGCGGCGGCCACGCTGCTGCAATGGGCCGATACCGGCCCGCTGCGGGCACGCATCCAGCATGCTGTTGCCGCCCCCCCGGTGGACGATCTGTCGGCCTGGGCACCGTTGATGGCGGGCGTGGATACGATCCGGCTGTACCCGCCCTATGACTGCGACAGAACCGAAGCGGCCACTTACTTGCACTGGCAGCGTATGGCGGGTTTTTACGGCAAGACCATTGATACCGGGTACATTTCGCGGCCCAGCACGGCTTGCCGCCTGCGTGCTCATGAACTCGACCAGGCTCCGGCCGACAAGACGCTGTATGTCACGGCGGCGTCGCGGGTATTCGATATGCCCCAGGGCTTCATCACCGCCGCGCAGCAGGGTCAGTGCATTCAGAAAGACAAGGTGGTGGCTTGCGGTCCGGCTGTTGCGAAGCTGGCGCAGGCAGGTGCTGGAAATACCGGCGTTCAGTCCCTGGGGAGCCAGAACACAGCCGTTCAACTTACGGGCGATCAGCAAGCCCATGCGCAAGTGGCGGGTGCAAAGCCAGTCCCCACGCTACCGCTGTCTGACCGCCTGAACTGGCCAGCAACGGACCTTCCGACCCTGATCGGCGTGTTGCAAGGCGATGCGCTGGTGCCCAGAAATCCTGCGGTCGCGGGCTTCCTGAGCTTTGGCCCGTATGCCGCAGTGCCCACCGAATTACCGCCCACCAACGTGCGCATCGATCTGGACTATTCCAGCCAGGCACCCGCCGGGCAGGTAGTGGGGCATTGGGACGTGGTCCTCGGCTCGACGGTGCTGGCCGAGGGTGACCTGAGCGGTTCGAACGGAGAACGGCGAACGATTTCCCAGGTGGTTTCACTGGCAGACCGGCAGCCCGGCAGACTGGAAGTGCGCACTCGCTTCGACGCAAAAGGTGATCTGCGCTTGTACGGCATTGCCGCTGCACCAGATCGGGCGAAGTAAGCGCGACGTCAGCGCAAGCTGAGTACACTGCCGGCCGGGCATTCCCCCGGCTGGATTCGATCCAGGCTGGCGTGACGCCTGAGCCGAACCTGACTCAAGCTTGCGCCAGGATCGCTTGCGCCAGGATCGACTTCAGCCCCCACTCCAGACCAGCGCCACACATCGTCCGCAGCACGACTGCCCGTATCCGGCACCGTGTTTTTGTATCCGAAACTTTCGTGCAACAAACGCGCTCGTCCTCCGGTGAGCGGTACTTGCAGAGTGGGTTAGATCCCGCTGCCGACCTATAATGGTCGATTCCTTTGGCATCAAGATGGTTCATGGCCTTCCACGCCCTTAGACGTCGGCTTCGGCCGCGAACGCGCCTCAAACAGGCGATTTTTGCAGCAGCCGCTGCCGTCAAGCGGCGCCCCGAGCTGACGCGGCAAGTCATCCGCCTCGTCAGGCTGGTGCCGCCGCTCGATGCCCGCCTGCGCCGCATTCTGATGCGCCCGCCCGAGCCGATCACGCCGCCGCGTGCGCCCGGCCCGCATCCCCGCGAACTCGCCCGCATGGTCACGCGCCTGACGCTGGCCCGTGAAGTGGCCCGCCACAGTGCGCCGCAAGGTGCTGGCGTGGCGCGCCTGTCGAACGGCCGCCGTCCGCGCATGGCCTACGTGTCGCCGCTGCCGCCGCAAAAAAGCGGCATTGCCGATTACAGCGGCGTGTTGCTGCAATCGCTGCGCGAGTTCTACGACATCACGCTGATCAACCCCGATGCCAGCAATATCGACCCGTGGCTGACGGCTGATTTCCCGCTGCATGACAGCGAATGGCTGGTCCGCAACGGCTACGCCTTTGACCGGGTGATGTATCACTTCGGCAATTCGACCTTCCACACGCACATGCTGGACCTGCTCCAGAAGGTGCCCGGCGTGGTCGTGCAGCACGACTTCTACCTGAGTGGCCTGCGGCTGTGGCTCTACAACACCGACGAAGACCGCACCGGTTGGTACGACGCGCTGCGCTATTCGCACGGCTGGCAGGCGCTGTCCGATGCCGCCAAGCTGGGCAACGATGAAGCACGCGTGATCTATCCGTGCAGCAAGGATGTGATCGATGCCTCGATGGGTGTGCTGACGCACTCGCTGTATTCGAAGCGTCTGGCGGCCCACTGGTACAGCCAGGATCACGCCGACCGCATGACGATCGTGCCCTTTGCACAGACCCGACTGGTCGAAGACCAGACAGCAGAAGCACGGTCTGCCGTTCGCGAAGAGCTTGGCCTGGCAGACGATGAATTCGTGGTCGCCAGCTTCGGCCACATTGCCTACACCAAGCGCAACGACGCGCTGCTCGACGCCTGGGTAGGCAGCGAGCTGGCCGCCGATCCCAAGGCACGACTGGTGTTCGTGGGTCAGGCAAACGACGGTGACTACGGCCACGGTCTGATCAAACGCGTGAAAGCGCTTGGCCCGGACGCACGCGTCAGCATCACCGGTTATGCCGACACCAAGACCTACGACAAGTGGTTGCAAGCGGTCGACCTGGCGGTTCAGTTGCGCACGCAATCGCGCGGCGAAACCTCGGGCACCATTTTCGATTGCCTGACCCAGGCTGTGCCGGTGGTGGTCAACGCCCACGGCTGGGCGGCTGAACTGCCGCATCAGGCGGTGATCCGCCTCCCCGACGATTTCACCGTCGAACAATTGCGCAACGCCATCGTGCACGCACGCCAAGACCCGGCTGCCTTGCGTGAACAAGGCCAGGCCGGACGCAGCTTCGTCCACGCCCAGCACGTACCTGCGGTTGCCGGGCCGGCATACCGTGACGCCATCGAACGCAACTACGCAGCGTACGGCGACGTGCACCGCGAAATTCTGGCCAGCACCGCCGCCGTGCCGCACGTCAACGACGACGAGCTGCGGGAAATCGCGCTGGGCCTGCTCGACCTGGTGCCGCGTCTGAGCAAGCCGCAGTGGCTGCTGGACGTGACGGCGCTGAACGATTCGTCCATGTCTTCCGAGCGCGCCGCCCGCTTCCACGCGCTGGCAGACAGCATGATCGCCAACGCCCCGGACGGCTGGCGCATCGAGCCGGTGTATTTCGACGGTGCCTACTACCGCTACGCCAACCAGAGCACGATGAAGCGCCTGGGGCTGCCGGCCGTGCTGCCCGACGAGGCGGTGGACGTCCACGCAGGGGATCGCTACCTGAGCCTGGGTCTGAGCGATGTCACCAGCGATGGCATCAACCTGACGCTGACCGCATGGCAACGACGCGGCGTGTCGCTCAACTGGTTGTTGGTCGATGCTGCCCCCTTGTGGGCACCTGTGCCCCCGCCGCCTGCCGAGCATGTTCCCACCGACCTGTTCGAAGTGCGCCTGGCTACCTTGCTGCCGCTGGCTGACCGGATCATTGCCGACACGCCTGCATTGGCACAGACCTTGATGAACAAGCTCGACGCTACCGGCCTGGTACGCCCGCATCGCATGGCCGTCGAGGTCTGCGAACTGGATGCACAAGCGCTGACGGCCCGCCTGGCTGATGCACAGCCCACGCACATCTGGCCGCGTGGATATGTGGAAACGCGGGCGGTGGCATTGGCAACCGCGCCGTCGACAAGCACCGCAGCCAAACACCCGGAACTCTGATCGACATGAATTCTCTGCTAGCAATATGGCGATTCCGCGGGCTTGCCCGCGCAATCACCGAGCGCGAGTTGCGCACCCGTTATACCGGCTCGTCGCTCGGCCCCTTGTGGCTGGTGCTGCAGCCGCTGGCCATGGTGTTGGTCTACACCCTGGTGTTCTCGCAGCTGATGCGTGCACGCCTGCCTGGCATCGATTCCAGCTTCGCGTACAGCGTTTACCTGCTGACCGGGGTGATCAGCTGGAACCTGTTCCTGGAAATCATCCAGAAGAGCAAGAACCTGTTTGTCGAACACGGCAATCTGATCAAGAAAGTGTCCTTCCCGCGCCTGGTGCTGTATGTGCCGGTGGTGGCGGTGGCGGGCTTCAACTTCCTGATCATGACGATACTGTTCCTGATCTTCACACTGCTGGTGGGCATGTTCCCGGGCAAGCTGATTCTTGCCGCCATTCCAAGCCTGGTGCTGCTGACCCTGATGGCGGTTGCCATGGGCGTGCTGCTGTCCAGCCTGCAAGTGTTCTTCCGCGACATCGGCCAGGTGATCGACATCCTGCTGCAGCTGCTGTTCTGGGCCACGCCTATCGTCTACCCGTCCAGCATCCTGCCCGCTGCCATCTTGCGCGCCATTCAGTGGAATCCGCTGGTGCCGCTGTTCAGCAGTTTGCAGACCATCTTCCTGGAACACCGCCTGCCCGACTTCTCGACCCTGTGGTATCCGGCAGCGGTGACCGTGGTGTTCGGTTTGTTGGCGACCTACGCCTATCGTCGCCTGTACGGCGCCATCCTGGATGAACTGTGATGACTACGACTTTGCTGCATGAAACGCCTACTGCCGACATAGAGGCGCGGCGGCTCACCCCGGTATTGCGTGCCATCGACCTTGGCAAGGCGTATGCGCCCGGCCGTGGCAAACAGGTGGCGATGGACCGCCTGCTGGGTCGCCGTGGCCCGCCGCAGGAACCGCGCTGGGTGTTCCGCAACATCTCGTTCGACATTGCGCGCGGTGAAGCCATCGGCATCATCGGCACCAACGGCGCGGGCAAGAGCACGCTGCTGAAGCTGCTGACCTCGACCTCGCTGCCCAGCGAAGGCAGCGTCGAATGCAATGGCGAAATCGCCGCGCTGCTGGAACTCGGCATGGGTTTCCATCCTGACTTCACCGGCCGGCAAAACGCCTACCTGGCGGGTCAGACACAAGGCCGCACCTACGGTCAGATCAACGAGGTGATCGACCACATCCGCGAATTCGCGGAACTGGGTGACTACTTCGACCTGCCGCTGCGCACCTATTCCAGCGGCATGGCCGTGCGTCTGGCATTCTCGGTGGCCACCGCCTTCCGCCCCGACATTCTGGTGGTGGACGAAGCACTGGCCGTGGGCGACGCCTACTTCCAGCACAAGTCGTTTGCCCGCATTCGCCAGTTCCTGGACGAAGGCACCACGCTGCTGTTCGTGTCGCACGACCCCAGCTCGATCAAGAGCCTGTGCACCCGCGCACTGCTGATCGGCGACGGCAAGCTGCTGCTCGACAGCACGCCAGACGACGTGCTCGACTTCTACAACGCGATGATTGCCGAGCGCACGCTGGCCAACGAGAAGCAGACCGCGCCCGAGGACTTCAACGGCCGCTCGGGCAATGGCCGTGCGCGTTATGACGCCGTTGACCTGATCGCACCGCGCACGGGGCTGGTAAACCAGGGCATCTTCCGCGTCGGTGAACCGATGACGGTACGCCTGACCTACACCGCCCACGAGCAGCTCGATGAACTGGTGGCCGGTGTGCTGATCAAGAACCGCGTGGGTGCCGATGCCTTCGGCACCAACACCTGGTTCTTGAACATCAAGGACCTGGGCAACAAGCCGGGCGTGCCACGCACGCTCGACTTCGTGTTCGACCAGCTGAACCTGGGCCCGGGCAGCTACAGCATCGCAACCGCCCTGCACCGCGATCTGGATCACCTGGGCGAGAGCTACGACTGGTGGGAACGCGCCGCGATCTTCACGGTGGTGTTGCCCAGCGTGGCCACGCACTTCATCGGCACGGCCGCGCTGCCCCTCAAGGTGGTGTTGGATCCGCCGGGTGTTATTCCTGCGGTGCCTGCGCCTGCTGACCCTGCTGCTGCGCAGCCCCTGCCGCCGGCAGACCCTGCCAGCGCTGATCAAGCACCAGGCTGATCAGTTCACGGGTACTTGCCGCCCAGCTCTGGGCGGCAAGTCCGGTCGATGCGGGTGCATCGGCATGCTTCACCCAGTGCGCCAAGGCGCGCGTCAGATCGGGCAATGCAGCCCCTTCCTGCCCTGAACCGAAGTAGGCAGCATGGTCGCCAGCCACTTCACGGAACACCGGAATGTCGCGCACCAGCAGCGGCAGACCTTGGCGGGCGCCTTCGATCAAGGGCAGGCCAAAACCTTCCCCTTGTGAGGCCACCAGCAGCAGATCGGCACGGCGATAGGCCTCGGCCAACACCGCATCACTGGCATTTTCCAGCCACAACAAACGGCGTCCGGACTGCGAATGCTCGCGCAGCTTGGCCGACAACGCCTCGGTCTGCCAACCCGGCTGACCGATCACCACCCAATTGACGTCCACGCCATCGGCCCACAGGCGCTCGAACGAGGCCAGCGCTTCGTCATGTCCCTTGCGCGGCTCGATGGTGCCCACGCTGAGCACGGTCTTGCCTGCTGCCAAGCCATCCAGCGAGGCCAGCGCAGCCGGGTCGGCTTCAGTCGTCGGCAAACTGGCAGCCAGGTCAGCCCCCAGATGGAACCAGCCAATCGCCGGCTGCTTCTTGTTCACAGCAGCCGGGTGAGCGGCATACCAGGCACGCAATTCGTCGGCCACTGCATTGGATATCGCCACCAGCCCGTCGGCACGGCTGCCGATCACCGACAACCACTCAGCGCTCAGCGCGGTTACATGCGCCGGGAAGAATTGCGGTGCCAGCACCGGCAACAGGTCATAGACCACAAAGGCAACACGCACGCCCTTGGCGCGCCAGGCATCCAGGTGGGCCTGCCCATCGACCGTCAGCTGCGGCACCCAGTCCAAGCCCAGGAACTGGTCATCGGCGGCGGGCACCACCGGCTGGCCTTCACGGGTACGGATGGAATCCGGCAGCGGCAGATCGAGCCAGTCGGCCAGCAGCGCATCGGCATGCACGTAACCATGCAGACCGTGCGCACACACCGGGGCCAGTATCCAGCCAGCCGGCAATTGTTCGGGCAGCGCAGCCAGCACGCTGCGCACCACGCGTTGAATGCCGGTGCGCAGGTCGTGGCGCGCCAGCATGGTGATGTCGACATAGAAGTGGTTCGGACGCCAGACTTCAGCCGCCGGGCCAACCAGCGCAGGGCGCGGCTCCAGCGCATCCAGCACGGCGTCAACACCGACCAGCGGCAGCACCGGCACGGCAGCCGCTGCACGCGCACCGAACCAGGTGACCAGTTGCTGATGCAACGTATTGTCAGCCGCGAACAGCGCCGATGCGCCGCTGAGCTGGGGCAAGGTCAGGGGCAGAATGGCCGCAGCCGATGCCAGACCCTGCTTCTTGACCAGACGCGATGCACGCCAGCCATGCGCGCGGAACAAGGCTTCGAAGTCCGGCTTGTTGAGCGCCGGATCACCCAGCGACTGCAACACGACCGGACCGGGGCGGCGTGCCACCGCGTCGGCCATTGCCGTGGGCGTGTCGTCCGTGCCCATCAAGTGCAGCGTGCGCACGTAACGCGATGCGTGCGCGTCGGCCCAGGCCGGGCTGCGCACGTCGAAGCGGTCGGCCAGGGGCCGGCCAGCCGGGTAGTCGCCCACCAGTTCCACTTCATGACGGCTGCGCAAGCCTTCGACCAGCGGGGTCAGCAGGCTGTCGGCAACCGGCGTCCCCAGCATGACCGCCAGGCGTCGGTTGTCTGCAGGCACCACCACACGGGTGCTGGCTTCGAACTGCTCGCGCGCGTAGGCCATCTCGAAAGCATCGAGCGCACGGTCGGCCGAGATGTCCCACGAGAACTTGCGGGATTGAATCAGGCCGTGTTCACGCAGGCTGGCCAGCTTGGCCGGGTCGGACAAGGTGTTGGCAATCGCGTCGCGAATCGATTCCGTGCGCTTCGGGTCGAACAAGGCATCGGGGCGGCCCAGCACTTCCGGCAAGCTGCTGGTGTCGGCCGCGATCACCGGTGCGCCGCACAGCATGGCTTCCAGCACCGGCAGACCAAAGCCTTCATGCAAAGACGGGAACACAAACAGCGCGCAGGCCGCGTATAGACTGCGCAGATCCTGGTCGGGAACAAAGGCACCCGGCAACACCAGCTCGTCAGGCCCCATGCCCAGCGAGGATGCGTATTGCTGCAGTTCAAGGCGGCGCACGTCGGACAGACGGCATACGATCAGCAGATGATGGCGCGTGCGCAATTCCGCAGGCACGGCAGCCCAGCCTGCGATCAGGCCCTTCAGATTCTTGCGCTCGTCATCGCCACCCGTGTACATCACGTAGGGACGCGTCAACGCGTAGGTGGCGCGCAGGGCTTCCTGCTCGCCAGGTTGCCAATCGACCGGTTTGAAGATCGGATCGGCACCGCAGCTGATCGACACGATCCGTTCCGGGTCGAGTTCCAGCGCGTCGATGGCCTCGGTCCGGGCGTAGTCCGAGATCGCCAGCAACAGACCGGCACGCTTGAGCGACGCCACCTTGCGGTAGTACCAGGAGCGCACGTCCGGGTTGACCAGGTACGGGTCGGGACGCAGCAGGGGGATCAGGTCATACAGCGTGGCCGAGGTCAGCGGCTGCACCAGGTCAGGCACATGGCCAATAGACGTGCGCGCAGCATCGCTCAGGCCTTCGAACAGACTGCACACGTGCACCAGGTCGGCATCGACCTTGGCAATGGCACGCTCGCGCAGGCGTTCGCCGATCTGAGTCAGACCGAGCACGCCGAATTCGGGGTTGGTCGGGGCGTTGAACCAGTGGAATCGATCTGCAGGCAGCGGGGCCAGGGCCATGCGCAGTGACAACTGCACATCGGCATACGCCTCGTTCAGAACGATATGGATGTCGTGGTTGCGCGAGAAGCGGACCATGGACTGAACCAGGGCGAGCGAGGCTCGGCCAATCCCGCGCTGGCGGCTGCTGGGCGTCTGCGCCGCTTGTAGATCGATTGCGATTTTCATGCGGCATTTTAGACGCACGGCGCGGTCGCGACCACGCAGCGCGCCAGACCGTCGCGCCGATACGTCGGCAGTTGCCGACTGGCACAGGAAGAAGCTTGAACCTTGGGCTGGACTGGGCTGGTTCGGATTTGACGACGACAGGGAAGGCAGCAGGCCGCCAGCTTGGGACACGCGCGCCGCTCAGATCGACACAAGTCGGCAGATTGGCTCCGGCACTGGGACTGTTCATGGCTCGTTCGTGATTCTTCCCCTATCTGCCGGTCGTCGGAAACAGTACCGGCGCAGCCTCGGCCGAGGGGAATACGCAAGACACGTTGTGCGCGCAGCCGGGCACCACGGTCAGACTGCGCTTCTTCTGTGGCGATAGCATGTGCTGGTCGTAGGCCAGGTAAGCCAGCCCGCGCTGCAAACGATATGGACCTTGAAGCTGTGCGCCGCAGGTCTTGTCCAGCAGCCGATACGCCGTGCCGGGGCCGTCGCCCATGTCCAACGCGCCTTGAAGATAGGCGACGTCTGCCTGTGCATAACGCTGACGTGCCTCGCTGGCGGTGCGACCCAGGGTGGCGGGCATGTCCGCAATGCCGTATTTCCAGCTTGCATAGTCGGGGCACTGCTGCGGCGTGGCCGGTGCTGCAAACACGTAAGAACACGCGCTCTCGCCGCTGGTCTGCGTGCAACTGCGCCAGTCCACCGGCTGACCATTGCGCTGCGGAGCAGGACGCACGTCATCGAAGTACAGCCAGGAACTTGGGTCGGCAACCACATAACGTACCGACAAACCCGCAGGCGGATTGGCAAAGGCGATGTAGCGCTGGACGAACTGAGCACCCGCCGAAAAGCCGGTAACAGTCACGGTCTGCAAGCGAGGCCAGCGCCGCTTCAGGTCGGCCAGCAATTGGTCCAGCGCGGCAAATGAAGTCACGCTGCTGCCCTTGGCGGTACCGCCAGCCATCCAGGAACTGCATGTCCACAGGGCATCGCCGGGTTGGGCCGCAGGCACACCCGCCGACTGGCAACGCTCGCTGGCCGGGCTGGCGACTTGAAACAAGGGAGCGACGATCAGCGTATCGGCAACACGCCCGGCCTGCCTGGCGGCAAGCTCGCCCGCCGCCAGGGTTCTGCCTGCATCGCGCGGGTGGCCGTGGAAGGCGACCAGTGCCGATACTGCTGTGTCGTCAGAAGACCCAGGTGCCCTGCGCGAAACGAAGTAGTTGAGCGCGCCCGCTTTCGCACCCAGCGAGATGGCGTAGGCGTCGGCGATGTCATTCAACACGGGGGTGGCGGCCGGGGTGGCAGCATTCACGCTTGACGCTGCGCAAGCCAGCAGCAAGGCACCCGCGCCGCTGCGCAGCACAGCACCGAAAACACCGCGGGTGCCCAAGGCGTCTGCGTAAAGATCACGAAACTTGCGATTGCCTGGCATCGTTTCTACCTTTGTGGCGATCAAGGCGCAGTGTTCACGCGCTGGGGTGTCAAAGCAGTCGGGGAGTCATTGGCAGCGGCGATCCACCGACTCGCACACACAGTCTACGGATCTGCGCGACTTCAGGCAGGCGTAAGCCCAGGCGTTTTTCTTGCCGTATTTGCATTGATGTTCATACGCCTGTCGTTGTTCCTGCTCTTGCCCCAGTTATTGCCTCCGCCGCCGCCTTATTTTTCATGCCCACCCACTGGCCACCGCATCATGCGGATGCAGACTCTCCAGGTGCCTGACCGACACATGCACGTGCTGATACGCACCGTCCAAGCTCGCCAGAATGCGACGCGTGGCGTCTTCCACGTACATCAGATTCTGGCCGTTGCGCTGCGCAAAAGCTTGTTCATCGGCGCGCTTCACCGCTGTCTGCACCGCAGTTCCCAACGCGGCTTCGATGCGTGCGATCAAGGTTTCGATCCCCAGCGCATCACTCGCGGCACGTCCCATTTCCAGGGGGTCATCGTCGTGTGACCCCACCGCATCCTCTACCACGCCCAAGACATCCACCGACACCTGAGCCACACTGCGCTGGCTGTGCGGCGTAGCCAGGCTGCCGTGTTCGGCAAGCCACGCTGCCACCGCCTGCGGCGACAGATTTGTACCGCCCGCGAAGTCACGCAAGAAGGCATCTTGCAAGACCTGTCGCGACAAGGCTGCCGAGCACGGGCAGGTGGATGAATACGTCACCTCTACACCCAGACGCAAAGACATCGCACCGTCGCGCCATTGCGCGGTCAGCGTCACGGGGTAGGCTTGCCAGCCACTCAGGCCCGGCGTCACCAAGGCGGGGCGAGCACGCAGCAGTTTGATCCGCCACACAGCACGTGCCGCCGTCGTGCCACAGTCAGCGTGACTGTCCACCATGTCTTGCAGCAGCATCGCCAACAGCTCGGGCGTCAGCTCACGATGCTCGGCCACCTCGTTAAGCAGGCGATGCAGGCGCGACATGTGAATGCCTTTGACGTCCGCGCGGGGCAGGTCCACGGCAACGTCCACTGAGGCCGGAATACGCATCCCGCCCAGTTGAATCGGCAGATCGATGCCGTCCATGCCCACCCAATCCAGGGGCAGCGCAACAGCGGGAGACTCGGTGGTGGCGACGTCGGGTAAGGGCTGGATCATCGTGGTGCTGCCTGAGTGGTGAAGAGATGCGGGCAAGGAAGGTGGATGTGATGCGGTAGATGCGAAAAGCGGTGGCCGTGAAAAACAGCAGAAGTGAAAAACGGCAGAAATGAAAACGCAGGCCGATGCTGCCATTTTCGCCGCCACACCTTAACGCAACACTGTTGCATTATACTGCGTGACTCCGCACATCATCCTGCATCCCCGGCGGTGGGCGATTGCCCTGCCGCCGCGCCTGCGTTCTTTCGTCGAGGTCCGCATGAATCAGCCCTTGAATCCGTCTTCAAATCCGTCTGTGAATCTGCCCCACAAACTCCCCGTCACCGTCCTGTCCGGTTTTCTGGGGGCCGGCAAAACCACCCTGCTCAACCACATCCTGAACAACCGCGACGGCCTGCGTGTGGCGGTCATCGTCAACGACATGTCGGACGTCAACATCGACGCGGCGCTGGTGCGCGAAGGCGGCGCTGAACTGTCACGCACCGACGAGAAGCTGGTGGAAATGAGCAACGGCTGTATCTGCTGCACGCTGCGCGAAGACCTGCTGCTGGAAGTCAGCCGCCTGGCACGCGACGGACGCTTCGACCATCTGGTAATTGAATCCACCGGAATTTCAGAACCGCTGCCGGTTGCCGAGACCTTCACTTTCGAAGATGAACAGGGCCAGAGCCTGTCGCAAGTGGCACGGCTGGACACCATGGTGACCGTGGTCGATGCCTTCAACTTCCTGCGCGATTACGGCTCGGTCGACAGTCTGCGTCAGCGCGGTGAATCGCTGGGCGAGGACGACCAGCGCAACGTGGTCGACCTGCTGATCGAACAGGTGGAATTCTGCGACGTGATCGTGCTGAACAAGATCGACACCATCGACGATGCCGCCCGTGACCGCCTGGTGGCGATTCTTACCCGCCTGAACCCGCGCGCAAAAATCGAATTCGCGCAGTTTGGCCGCATACCACTGGACCGCGTACTGAACACAGGCCTGTTCGATTTCGACGCAGCGTCCGCCGCCCCCGGCTGGCTGAAAGAACTGCGCGGCCAGCACGTGCCCGAAACCGAGGAATACGGCATCACGAGTTTTGTCTATCGTGCCCGCAAGCCCTTCCACCCCCAACGCTTCTGGGACTTCGCGCAATCCGAGTGGCCCGGCGTGCTGCGCTCCAAAGGCTACTTCTGGCTGGCCAGCCAACCCCAGGTTGCCTGCAACTGGTCACAGGCCGGAGCCATCAGCCGCCACGCAGCATCAGGCCACTGGTGGGTGTCAGTCCCCAAGGCGCAATGGCCGACCGACCCGGAATACCTTGCGGCAATCAAGCAGGTGTGGGCACCCGATGTGGGCGACTGCCGTCAGGAACTGGTGCTGATCGGCATCGACATGGACGAGGCGCAATTACGCGCCCAGCTGGATGCCTGCCTGCTGAGCGACACCGAAGTCACAGCCTTGCTGCGCGGTGACTTCGAGGCCGACGACCCGTTCACGACGTACTGGAAGGCGGAAGCGGCGGCGTCGATGGCGAAGCAGCCGGAGACGGTGTTGGCATGATTGACGACGTGGTGGACGACGCCACAGAAGACATAGCGGCCGGCGCAGCCACCACCCCATACAACGCCGCCACCAGATCAGACTGCGTCACCGTACCCACCACCTGACGCGCCTCATTCAGCACCGGAATCTGGTGCAGGCCGCCGTCAGACAGAGGGCGGATCAGCGTGCTCAAGGGCGTCGATTCCGTCACCGTCACCACCTCACGTGTCATGCACTGGGCCACACGCAAGTCGCGCCATTGCACGCCTGCTTCCCGGCCACCCTGGTGGGTGATCACATCGCGCAGCGAGATCACCCCTGCCAGCGCGCCCTTGGCGTCCAGCACCGGCAAAGCTTGCAATCGATGTCGGCCCAGCAGACGCCATGCTTGCTCAAGCGGTTCGTGCTGACCGATGCACACCATGTCGCGCGACATGATGTCGCCACAACGCAGATCCGCAAACCGGCGTTCGCTCGCATGCCGTTGCGCCTCGGCAGCGATATGCGTCAGATCGTCCTCATCGATGTCCAGAAAATCGCCCTGCTCATCCAGCGCCTGTCGCACATCGTCGGCGCGCAGGCCGGTACGTGCGCTGGGTGGTGGATCACGGGTCAGATGCACATTGGCAGGTGCTTCCTGGCGACGCAGATAATTGCGCCGCAGGATCCCGTTGAACAGGATCGCCACCAGCACCAGCACCACGGAATTGAATGCCACCGGCGACAACACAAATCCGAAACCCAGACTGGTGACGGCCGGCCCGCCCAGCACGGCGGTCAAGGCCACCGCGCCGCCAGGCGGATGCAGGCAACGCAGCGCGAACATCATGCCGATGGCCACCGCCACTGCGACCGGCGCGGCATAACCGGCCGGCAGAAATTTGAAGCAACACACGCCCACGATGGCGGACACGATGTTGCCACCCACAATCGACCAGGGCTGCGCGAGCGGACTGGCCGGTGCGGCAAACAGCAGCACGGCAGATGCACCCATCGGTGCGATAAACCACGGATTGAATCCGCCCAGGGTCTGCCGCCCGACCCATTCCGTGCACAACAACCCGATCCATGCCCCCAGGCTGCCATACAGACGTTCACGCCAGCTTGCATGCACCGGCGCGGGCTTGAGCGCGCGCAACCATCCCAGAACCCCGACCACGGTGGCCCCCTTGCAAAGGCATCCCGCAACCGGCACAACGCACGCGACAGAACGCGATGCGCAGGTGAGCGCCCAGCAACGGGATGCAATCCTTGACGTCCCTGCGCAGACCGGGTCTACGCAAATCGCCAATGTATGTGTAAGGGGAGAATTCTGGCACGACGCGCGCCATGCTGCTTGCAGACGAGCGAAATGGCCCCGGATAACGAGGGCCATCCGATGGTCGGCGCAACGCACCGACCAGGTTCACATCAGCCCTGGCGGGCCTTGAAACGCGGGTTGGACTTGCAGATGACGTAGACGCGGCCACGACGGCGCACGACCTTGCAATCACGGTGACGCGTCTTGGCGTCTTTCAGCGATGCGAGAACTTTCATGGAGCAGCTCCTGTCGGATGAACCCATGCAGTGTAGCGTTAATTGCAACTCAATTGCATTAACAAATTTTGGCATTCGTCCTGATTTGCCAACGCGCTACCATCGATGACCGCTTACAGAGGAACCAGACCACGTGAATACTCCGGTGACGACTTCGACGAACTTCCCCTCCACTGCCTCTTTTGCGCAAGTGCTCGCCACCGCCGGCCTGTCCGGACTGCTGCTGGCTACCGCCGCAGCACAGACGCCGCCGCAGTATCCGGTCGAACATTTCTTCCGCAATCCCGAGCGTGGCTTCTTCCGCCTGGCCGATGACGGCAAGACCCTGGGATTCATGCAACCGGTCGCCGTCGACGGTCATCCGGCCCGGTTGAACATCTTCGTGCAAGCCCTGGAAGGCTCGACCCCGGTCGGCACGCCGCGTCGCCTGACCGGCGAAACCGAACGCGACATCAGCAACTTCTTCTGGAAAGGCGGGCGTACCGTGCTGTTCCAGAAAGACTTCGGTGGCGATGAGAACTTCCACGTGCTGGCGGTCGATACCACCACTGGCCGCGTGACCGACCTGACGCCGTTCGACGGCGCGCGTGCGTCCATCGAAGACGATCTGGAAGATGATCCCGACCATGTGCTGATCAGCCACAACCAGCGCAACCCGGAAGTCTTCGACGTGTTCCGCGTAAACGTGCACACCGGTGAATCGGTGCAGGTGGCGGAGAATCCCGGCAACATCGTTGGCTGGCAGACCGACCACGCAGGCCGCGTGCGCGCCGCGGTGTCCAGTGACGGCCTGAACAACACCCTGCTGTATCGCGACGACGAATCGCAGCCCTTCCGCGAACTGCTGACCACCGACTACCAGACTTCGGTCAGCCCCGCCTTCTTCACCTTCGATGACCGCAAGCTGTACGCGCTCAGCAATCGCGGCCGCGACAAGCTGGCACTGGTCATCCTGGACCCGGCCAACCCGGACAAAGAAGAACTGGTGTTCGAACCCAGCGACGTAGACCTGGGCGGCGTGGCGTATTCACGCCTGCGCAAAGTGCTGACGGTAGCCGGCTTCGAGACCGACAAACCCCAGCGCAAGTACTTCGATCCACAGACCGAAGCCCTGTACCAACACCTGCACCGCGCCCTGCCCGGCTACGAAGTGCTGCTGCAAGGTGCCACCCGCAACGAAGACAAGTTCATCGTCGCCGCCTACAACGAACGCACGCCGGGTTCGCGTTATCTGTTCGATGCCGCCACCAAGGAATTGTCCAAGCTGGCGGACATCAACCCGCTGCTGCCAGAAGACCAGATGGCCCCCACGGTGCCGGTCAGCTACCGCAGCCGCGACGGCCTGACCATCCACGGCTACCTGACCGTGCCGCTGGGCCGCGACCCGAAGAACCTAGCATGCATCGTCAACCCGCACGGCGGCCCGTGGGTGCGCGACAGCTGGGGCTACAACCCGGAAATCCAGTTCCTGGCCAATCGCGGCTTCTGCGTGCTGCAAATGAACTATCGCGGCTCGACGGGCTACGGCCGTGAGTTCTGGAAAGCCAGCTTCGGCCAATGGGGCCTGAAGATGCAGGACGACGTCAGTGACGGCGTGCAGTGGCTGATCGACCAAGGCATTGCCGACCCCAAGCGCGTGGGCATCTATGGCGGCAGCTACGGGGGTTATGCCACCCTGGCTGGTGTGGCCTTCACGCCCGACCTGTACGCGGCAGCCGTGGACTACGTGGGCGTGTCGAACCTGTTCACCTTCATGAACACCATTCCGCCGTACTGGAAGCCCATGCTGGAAAAGATGTACGACATGGTGGGCCACCCGGAACGCGACAAAGAACGTTTGGCCGCGACCTCACCCGCGCTGCACGCAGACAAGATCAAGACACCGCTGTTCGTGGCCCAGGGTGCCCGCGACCCACGTGTGAACAAGGCCGAAAGCGACCAGATGGTCGAGGCCTTGAAAGCGCGTGGTGTGGACATCGAATACATGGTGCGCGACAACGAAGGCCACGGCTTCCACAACGACGAGAACAAGTTTGCGTTCTACGCCGCGATGGAAAAATTCCTGAGCCAACACTTGAAGCCGTAAGCAGCACTGGAAGACCAAGGGGCGGGGTCATGCACACTCGGCAATGCGGGTATTTGAATCTGGTCTTTGAATACCGCCGCTGAATTCCCGTCCCTGAGCTTCACGCAGAAATTCACGCGCCCTGCTGCACCATCGCCCGTGTAAATCCCACCGTCTTTTCCATCACCACCAGCAAGACCACAATGCCGACGATCACCACACTGGACACTGCTGCCAGCAAGGGATCGTCGGCATATTCCAGGTAGCCGTAGATCTCGACCGGCAAGGTCTTCATCCTCGGCCCGGACAGAAACAGCGACACCACCAGATTGTCGAAAGACATGATGAAGGCAAAGCAGGTGCCCGCCGCCACACCCGGCATCAACAGCCGCAGTGTGATCTGGAAAAACACCTGCAGCGGCCCGGCCCCGGCAATGCGCGCGGCACGCTCAATGTTCGGATCGACACGCGCCAGACTGACCAGCACCATGCGAATGACATACGGCGTGGTGACCACCACGTGCCCCAGCCACATGCCAACAAAACTCGCGCGCAATCCCAGGCGGGAGAAGTACATCAGCAGCGCAATCGCCAGCACCAATTGCGGCAGCATCAAGGGCGACAACAGGAAGGATTCAAGCGCGCCCCGACCGGGGAATTTGTGCGTGCGCAAGCCCACCGCAGCACTCGCGCCCAGCAACATGCTGGTGACGGCAGTGGCGGCAGCAAGCTGCAGACTGGTCACGATGGCGCGGCCGAATTCCAGGTTGTCGGCCAGGGCTGCGTACCAGCGCAAGGAGAACCCCTGCGGTGGGAAAGTCAGCATGGCGTTCGACGTGAAACTGATCGCGACCACCACTGCCAGCGGTGCCAGCAGAATGACCAAGGTGGCAATGGCGACGATGACGATCAAGGGGTGACTGGGTGAAGAACCTTCCGATCTGATCACGATGCCCCTCCTGGCAGGCGTCGCGACACGGCACGCTCCAAGGCCATCACGGCCCCGATCACCGCGAACAGCAGCACACCGATCGCTGCACCAAAGGGCCAGTTCAGACTGACCAGGAATTGATCGACCACCAGATTCGCAACCGTGGTGGTGCGACCGCCACCCAAGATGCGTGGCGTGACGAACGAACTCGCGGCCAGCGTGAACACCAGTACCGACCCTGCTGCCACACCCGGCAGACTCAGCGGAAGAGTCACCTTGAAAAAGCGCTGGCGCGGGGTGGCACCTGCGATTTCTGCCGCACGCAGCACATCGCGCGGAATCGCCTGCAAGGCCGTGAAAACGGCCAGAATCATGAAGGGCAACAGCGCTTCGATCAGGCCAAGCACCACGGCAAATTCGGTGTAGATCATGCGCACCGGGCCGGTCACGACACCGCTTAACGCAATCAGCGCATTGATCGGTCCGTTATCGGCCAGCAGCACGATCCACCCCAGCGTGCGGATCGATACCGTCACCATCAGCGGTGCCAGCGCGGCGAACAGCAAGGCCGCGCGCAACCAACCGCGCTGACGCAAGGTCCACCACGCAAACGGGTAGGCAAGCAGCAAGGAACATCCGGTGACCAGCGCGCCGATGCGCAGCGTTGTCAGCATCACGGATCGGTAATACGGATCGCTCAGGAAGCGGCCGAAATGCGCGAACGTCCAGCCGCGCCCCAGCTCGCCCGCCGGGCCTGTGGACACGCTGGTCAATGCGATCAGAATCAGCGGCCCGGCCAGCAAGGCCAGCATGACCACAACAGCAGGCAAGAGCATGGTCGGCGGCCACACGCGGCGGGCTTTGCTGGTGAAGGCGGGATCGATCATGCCGGCGTGATGGGTATCGACGTGATGGGTGCCTGCATGATGAGCACCTGCATGATGAGCACCCGCGTGGTGGCCCCCCACGTAACCGGCAGCAACGTGGCCGTCCTCTTCCTTCGCATCGACACCCGTCGCCGGTTTACGCATCGGCCAGCCAGCGTCCATCTTCGGGCAACCACGCCAGCACGACGTCTTGTCCTGCCACCACCTGCATCACATTGAATCCAGCCTGCGTCACCCGCCAGACCGCATCACCCACTTGCACGTCAATGCCCTGGCTGGCACCCCGAAAGTGCGTGCCTATCACCCGCCCGGAAACCTGATTGCGCGTACCTGCTTCACTTGCACTGCCGCACAGCGCAATGCGTTCGGGCCGCAACATCAGCGTGCCGGGTGCTGTCCCCACCGTCGAAGACACACGCCACGACCCTGCACTCCCCACCACCTGATGGTCTCCTTCGGAAGTGACCGGCAGGAAATTGGCCTCGCCCAGAAATTCGGCCACGAAGCGCGAATTAGGTCGGAAATAAACCTCATGGGGCGTGCCCTGCTGCGCCACACGCCCGGCCTGCATGACCACCACCCGGTCGGCCAATTGCATGGCCTCTTCCTGATCGTGGGTGACGAACAGCGCAGAAATGCCAAGACGTCGCTGAATCTGCTTCAACTCATCACGCAAGCTGATACGCAGGCGCGCGTCCAGACTGCTGAAGGGCTCATCCAGCAACAGCAATTCAGGCTGATACGCCAAGGCCCGCGCAATTGACACACGCTGCTGCTGACCACCAGACAACTGCTGCGGCATGCGCTGCGCATAGTCCGCAAGCTGTACCAGCGCCAAGGTGTCGAGCGCCTTGGCGCGCGCCTGACGACGCGGCATACCGCGCACGGTCAGTCCAAAGGCCGCGTTATCCAGCACTGACAGATGCGGGAACAGGGCATAACTTTGGAACACCATGCCGATCTGGCGACGATGCGGTGGCAGATCGTCGACCACCCGCCCGGCCAGGCGAACCTGCCCGCCATCCGGGCGCAGAAACCCGGCAACCAGATTCAGCGTAGTGGTCTTGCCGCAACCGGAAGGCCCCAGCAAACAGACAATCTCGCCAGGGGCCACCGACAGCGACACCCGATCCACCGCCAGCTGCGCATCGAAGCGTTTGACCAGGTCTTCGACCTCAACGGCGGCAGGTGCACCCGCCGCCGCGCGGGCCTGTGCGTGCACGAAACTCAACGCTGGATTTCGCGATTCCAACGCTCGATCCACGCGTCCTTCTTGTCCGCCACCTTCGACCAGTCGATGGTCATCACCTGTGCCACCTCGGGGCCGTCGATCACCCGTTCCGACACCTTGGGTGCCAGAGTGATGCCCTGCACAGTGGGGCCGAGACTGAGAATTTCGGCCATCTTGGCCTGCACACCCGGCGTCAGCAGGTAATCAACCAACTTGTACGCGTTGGGCGTGACCTTCGAGCCTTTGACCACCGAGGCACCCATGATGATCGGCGGAATGCCTTCGACCGCGTTCACGTAACCCACCGGGAAGCCGGTATCGGCCAAGGTATAGGCGCGCGAATCCCCCCACCAGCCCAGCCATGCGGTTTCCTGCTGCAAGGCACGTGTGGTGTCGGCCGGGTTGCGTGCGAACACCACCACGTTTTCGCGCAGCTGTTTTGCCAGCTCGAAGCCGGGTTCGATGTTGTCTGCACCACCGCCACCGGCCTTGGCCATCAGCACCAGCATGCCCATGCCATAGTTGCTGGATGCGCCCTCGACCACCACCCGGTTCTTGAACTCGGGCTTGAGCAGATCCTTCACCGAGGTCGGTGGCGTCATGCCCTTATCCGCGAACAATTTCTTGTTGTAGATCAGGCCACCGCCAATCAGGCCGGTATAGGCGCTGGTACCCACCGGGGCACGCAGATTCGGGTAGATCGATGCCAGATTCGGCACTTTGCTGGCGTCCAGCGGTTCAAACAAACCCAGCAGAGACCCTTCAACCTGCTGCAGATCGCCCGAATACATCACGTCGATTTCAGGATTGGCCTTGGTGGCAACAATGCGCGCCAAGGATTCATTGGACGTCGACGCCAGATACTGCACTTCACACGCACACTGCTGACGGAAAGGTGCAATCACCTCGGCCTCCATCAGTTTTTGCCAAGCACCGCCAGGACCGGCGAACACCAATGCCTGCGCATTGGTGGCACCTGCATAAACACCCACAAACATCGATGCCAACAGCAGAGTTTTCTTGAACATGGACAGTATTCCAGGGTCGGAGGGGATCAGAGCGTCAGGCCAAGTTTCTTGCCGGCGACGATATGGTCGTCATCCAGCGAAATGCCGAGTGCATTATTGAATCGATTGAAGAAACCCGCCAGTGCAATACGCAGCGTGAGTTCAACGATTTGCGCCTCGGAAAAATGCACGCGCAAACGATCGATCATGGCATCGTCGATATTGGCCGAATACTCGCTGACCGCGACCGCATAGTCGCGCACCAGACGTTCCTGATCCGACAGGTCCGGCACATCGACATCCAACAGACAGGAGACGGTGTCGGGCGACAAGCCGAGTTGCACCAGACGCACACTATGGCGGCCACTGCAGTGCCGACAGTCGTTTAAATGGGACACTGCCACCACGGCAATTTCGATCAGACGCTTCGGCACAATGCTGTCGGTGGCAAAGGTTCCCATCAGGGTTCCCATTGCTTTCAGTTGTGCGGGCAAGTGCGCCATCACAAGCTGCCACGTCAAAGACATGAACTGAGTCTTCTGAGCGGCGAGCGTTTCCTTCATGTCCGGGGTCATGTGTTCTGGCAGAACGTCCAAAATGCGTGACAAGCGGTTCTCCAGGGGCAGCTAAAAAAATTGGGGGGTAGCCCATTCTTCCATAGCACCACCTTCTGAAAACGAGATTAATCTAGCATTACGTGCCACGAAAAATAGCGGCTTCGATGTTATGATCGATTTACATTCAGTTACTTATTGAGGTTTACCCTCGCATGGAGCGCAGATTTCATGGCTGATGAGCTTGGCGGACGCGTGCTCAGCGCAAGGCAGGTAGAAGCGTTCCAGACGGTCATGGTCACACGCAGCATGACTGAAGCAGCCGAGCTGATGCATGTGTCGCAACCGGCAATCAGCCGGCTGATCCACGATATGGAAGCCGCGCTCGGCTTTGCCCTGTTCGAACGCAAGGGCCCGGTCATTTCGGCCACCCTTGAAGCCATTGAATTGGTTGACGTGGTGCACAAGCACTATGTCGGGCTGACGGCAATCCGGGAACGCGCCGATGACATCGCTGCGCGCCTGGATGGCGAGTTACGCATTGGCGTCACGCCTGCGCTGGCTTTGCATTACGTGCCCGAATTGCTGGCATCGCTCGCGTCCGAGATCGCGCCTGTGGGCATCGTGCTGGAAACCGGCACCTCGCTGGAAATGATTGCGCGTGCGGCAGCTGGTCAGGTCGACGTGGCGATTGCCGTGGTCAACAGCACACAGGAAGGCGTCGGCCTGATCCATCTACCACCGCTGGAAGCCGTGTGTGTGTTGCCCACCGGCCATCGCCTGGGCAATAAGGAATGGATCACCCCTGGCGATCTGGTTGGCGAGTCCTATGTGGCATTGGCGCGCAGCGCAGCCTTGCAGATCCAGATCGACCGGGTGCTGGCGGCCGATGGCGTGCAGCTTCAGCGACGCGTGCACACCACCATGTCGGCAACCGTGTGTTCCATGGTGCAGGCAGGCATGGGCGTGGGCATCATCGACCCACTGACTGCATTCTCGCTGGCTGGCAGCCTGATGGTGCGCCCCTTCAGACCCGCTGTGCCCTATCACCTGGAAGTCATCTTGCCGCCTTCGCCCCGCCGCCCGGCAGCAGCGCGGCGTTTGGCCGATGCCTTGTCGGCCAAACTGATGAAAGACTTCCGCGAGATTGCGCCGGGTTTGCGAAGCGTCGATTGAACGACAGCGCTTACTTCTTGCGCTGAGGCACCTTCTTCGGCGCACCGGCGGTCGTGCTACCTGTGGGCAGCGGCACACCCGTCAGATCCACGCCTTCCGTAAACGAGTTAGCCAGCGCCTTGCCAGCCTTGGCGCTGGATTTCGCCGCAGCGCTGCGCTTGCCCGGCGTGGCTGCCGGCGGCGTTGCGCCGCTTGCCGCAGCAGACGCACTGCCCGCATCGCCCGAGCCCATGTCGGCACCTGTGACCGGGTCGGTTTCCATGTCGGAACTCAGGCGTTCCACCATCGCCGTGACCACCACGGTTTCGTCTGCATCAAGCGCATCGTGAGCCAGGCCGTCATCCCCATCGACCGGGATCACGGACTCAGGTTCACCGACATAATTGAAGTGCGTATCGGTGTTCCACGGTCCACGCAGATCGCCATCACCTTGGGACATATTGAAGTACATGGTGTTGAAGCGTGGATCACCTGGAGCCTTGCCCGGCGGGAAGTTGGGCTGAATCGAATGCAGCGCCTTTTCGAAGGACTGCAAATGCGCGATTTCGCGCGACATCAGAAACTTCAAGGTGTCTTTCACACCCGGGTCGTCGGTCACATTGATCAGTCGTTCATAGACGATCTTGGCACGCGCTTCGGCGGCAATATTGGAACGCAGGTCAGCCGTCGGATCACCGATCGAATCGATGTAGCCGGCGTTCCATAACTGACCGCCCGAATTGGTCAGCGCCGGGCCGCCGCCATACAGAATCTGGGTCACATGAGATGAATTGCCGGCACCGTGAATCTTGCGGTACATCTCGGCTTCTTCATCGACGATTTCCGACAGTTCACCCTTTGCACCTTTGTTCAGCATGACCACCATGCTGCCAATGACTTCCAGGTGGCTGAGTTCTTCAGTGGCAATGTCGAGCAGCAAGTCCTTGCGGCCCGGATCGTCTTCGGCCAGGCCTTGCGTGAAGTAACGACAGGCTGCGGCCAACTCCCCTTGCGGGCCGCCGAATTGCTCCAGCATCAGGTTGGCCAAACCGGGATTCGTGCCAGAAACACGAACGGTATATTGCAGGCGTTTATTGTGAGCAAACATGGATTCCTCGAATGCGATTTGCGTGTTGAAGTGCCAGCAAATTCGCAAGCCATGTTCCCGCTCAAGCGTACTTATAAGTAGCGTTTTCCCAGTATCAGACGCAGGCGGAAACCCATCGCTTCAAACCCGTTGCAGACTATGGCGTGATACCGGCTTCTGCGAATAACCAAGCCCGAAATTGCATGACATTGGGCAGGCGTCGATCGACCGTTCGATAAGACAGAAAATGCGTTTCGCGCAGCACGGGTGTGTAAGTTCCGGCGCATGGGATAACCAGGGTGCCGCGTTGCAATTCCTGCTCGGCAAGACGGGTACTTTCCAAGGCCACCCCCAAGCCATCGACGGCGGCTGCAATGGCCAGTGATGCGCGGTCGAACGACGGCCGGCTGCGCCGTGATGGCCGCTCGGCCCCGTTCAACGCAAGCCAGTCGCGCCAGCGCACCGGGTTCAGCCGCGAGTCGATCAACACCGATTGTGCAAGCATCGCCATGTCGGGCACCTGGTTCTGCCATGCAGGCGCACACAAGGGGGCGATTTCTTCCTGGCCCAAGGCTTCGGTGGTCACGCCTTGGCTGCGCAAGGGGTTGCCATAGGCAATGGAAATGTCGACCTCAGGATGACGCAGCAAATCGATCGGTTCAGCCGCTGAAGACATCGACAGATCAATGTCGGGGTGGCTTGCCATGAAACGTGGCAAGCGCGGACCCAGCCACTGCGTGGCGAAGCTGGGCGAACTGTGCACGGCAAGCGTGCGGGCACTGCTGACGGGCCGCAGATCGGCACAGGCGCTTTCGATGGCATCGAAGGCATCGAACAGTTGCCCAGCCAGGCGCATGCCATCTGCGGTCAGCGCCACGCCACGGTTGCGGCGCAAAAACAGCGGCAAGCCGAAGTAGTCTTCCAGGCCACGAATCTGATGGCTGATCGCCGACGGCGTCAGGTGCAATTCGTCTGCGGCCAATGCAAAACTCTCCAGTCGGGCTGCTGCCTCGAATGCACGCAGAGCGAAAAAGCTGGGGAGTTTGCGCATGCTGGAATTCCGGCGAGACAGGCGGCATCAACGAACAGACAAGGCCGAACACGGCCAACCACATACATCGATCCGCATCGACAAACACGCTGCGGACGTGAGCCAGCCCCGCGTCTCAGATGAATTCAATTCACTCTATTGTGAAGACTCGTCGCTTGTCAACGCAGTGCACGGCTCCGATGATGACTGCATAAAAACAGTCCCCGGAGATCACCATGCTCGACACCCTTGACCGCCCCGCCACGCAGCCAAACCCTTTGCTGGAAACGGCCACGCCCGACGGCAAGCCGCGTGTGTCCATCTATCAGCCGGAACAGGCAGGGTTGATCTTTCCCGACATCCCCAGCTTTGCCACGCATGCAGAAGAACGCCTGTATCGGCAAAAACATCTGGTGGCGGCCTGTCGTGCGTTTGCCCAGCATGGCCTGGATTACGGCTTCGCCGGCCACCTGACCGTGCGCGATCCAGAGCATCCACATCTGTACTGGACCAACCCCATGGCAGTCCATTTCTCACAGGTGAAGCTGTCCAACCTGATCCTGGCCGATCACGATGGCCGGGTCGTCGAAGGCAAATACGCCATCAACCGTGCAGGTTTTGTATTGCATGCGGCTGTACACGAAGAGCACCCGGATATCGTCGCCATGTGCCATGCGCACACGGTCTACGGTACTGCGTGGGCATCTACCGGCAGGCCTTTGCCGCCAGTGTCGCAAGACGCGGCCGTGTTCTTTGAAGACCACGTGGTCATCACCGCCGAAGCGGGTGCAGTGGCGGTCGAAACCAAGGCAGGTCATTCGGTGGCAAGCGCCTTTGGCAAGAACCGCGCGGCCATTCACCAGAACCACGGGCTGTTGACGGCCAGCCGCCACAGCATCGATGAAGCCGCGTTCTGGTTCATTGCGTTGGAGCGCTGCTGCCAGGTGCAGTTGCTGATCGAGGCGAGTGGCATTACCCCGCAACTGGTGCCGCCCGAGCGCGCTCGCTACAGCCGTGAAAACGTCGGCAACGAGTTCATCGGCTGGCTGCATTTCCAGCCGATCTATGACCAACTGGTGGCTACGCAGCCGGATATGTTCGACTGACTATGAGAGCCGTACATAGTCCTGGTTCTGCCATTTGATCTGGCGGCGCGTACCGACTACCGGCACCCACGACAATCGCCCCGAGCGTCGGACAACGGTCCTGACACTCGGGGCGTTTTTGTTCCAGCAAGGGCTATCGGCTACACGCCAACAAACCGGGCATCAGCTATCAGGCCATGGCCTCGCTCATCAGCGCTTCCTTGCGTTCAACCATCATGGCACCGACCTCTTGCAGGTCAATCTTTTTGCGGATCACCTTCGGGAACAAGTCTTCCTCTTCTTCCTTCACGTGGTGCTCGATGTACTCAGCCAGGACCGTGAACTTGGCGTCGTACAAGTCATCGCCCGGCTTCATGCTTTCCAGCTCGGCGATCAGGTTCTTGGCACCAGCGTGTTCGACCACCGCTTCGTCAACCATGTCGCCAAATGCCTCGTGGTTGGCTTCCTGCAAAGCCGGGTAAAGCAATTCTTCCTCGATCTGCGTATGCACGGTGAGCTCCATACAGGCCTCACGCACGATGGCTTCCTTGCGTGTGTCGTCCTTGACGGATTCGAACTCGCGGAACAGCTTTTTCACTTTACGGTGATCGTCCAGCAGCAGGCTGAGGCAAGTTTTCTGGGCAGCGGGGATCGTGGCTTTGTTCATGATGAATTCCTGTTGAGCTGAATATTGAACTGACGATGGCGGCGGCAACCCGGCCGCGCGATCAAGGGTTGAGCAGGGTGAGCCGCACACCCACATGACTGGCAGCCAAGCACGAGCCGTGCCTATCTTCGACAATGCGGGCAATGACGGACTACCGCCCTGGCACCACGGCAATCGGTACATAGGCCGTTGCAAGCCAAGCCCCCGACAAATCAACTCATCCTGGGAAACCCCTTAGCAAAACTTCTTTGACAGGGGATCCCACGACATCCAAACTTCGCAAAATGGAATTCCGAATGCAGAATTCGAAAATGAACGATATCAAATCCAACCCGCTGTACATCGATCAGGTCTACGAACACCTGCTCAACGCCATTGCCCACGGGGTACTTGCCCCCGGATCACGCATTCGGCAGAGCGCCTTGTCGACCAGCCTGGGCGTGTCACGTCAGCCGGTCAGCCATGCCTTGCAGATGCTGAAAAAACAGGGGCTGGTACGCGATACCGGCAGGCAAGGCCTGGAAGTCAGCCCCATCGATCCGCACCACGTCTTGCAGCTGTACCAGGCACGTCAGTCACTCGAAGCGCTGGCCGCCACGCTGGCAGCCGAACGCGCTGCCAACGGTCTGGCTACTGCCGACGAACGCAAGACCTTGTCCGATGCGCTGGAAAGCGGTCGTGCACTGGCCTTGCAGGCCACCGACCTTGCCGGCCTGGTGCAGGCCGACGCGAGTTTCCATGTGGCGATGTATCGCTTCTCGGCCAACCCGGTCATTGGCGAAATGCTGAAGGACCAATGGCCGCACCTGACTCGCGCCATGGTCGGTGTGCTGGATGAACCCGGCGTGCCGCAGCGCGCCTGGGACGAGCACGTTCGCATCACCGCCACCGTGCTGGCCGGTGACGCAAAGACCGCCAACAGATTGATGCACGAGCATTTGCAGCGTGCCGGTGCCGATCTGTTTGCACGTCTGACCAAAAGAATTTCTCTCGCGGCCTGAGATGCAGTTGACGCGGTGGGCCGCGCATTTCTCATAGATCGTCAACGAATACGGAGACAGGCATGAAACTCACCCCGCAACAGCTCAAAGACTTCGACGAACTTGGCTATATCTTCCTGCCCGACTGTTTCCCGAAGGAAGAAGTCGCCGCCTTGCGCCAGGCATCCGCCGATATCTTTTCGCAGCAACGCGAGGAAATCTGGCGTGAAAAAAGCGGCGTGCCACGCACCGCATTCGCTTGCCACACCTACAACGAAGCCTGCCGTCTGGCTGCTTCCGACGCACGGCTGATCGATCCGCTTGAGCAGCTGTTCGGTGAACAGCTCTACATCCACCAGTTCAAGATCAATGCCAAGGCTGCCTTCACCGGCGACGTCTGGCAATGGCACCAGGACTTCCCCACCTGGCAGAAAGACGACGGCATGCCCGAGGCGCGCGCGATGAACATCGCCGTGTTCCTGGACGACGTGATGCCCATCAACGGCCCGCTGATGCTGGTGCCGCGCAGCCACAAGACAGGTGCCCTGCCCTCGTCGCACGACACGCAGACCACCGCCTACCCGCTCTGGACGCTGGACAACGACACGGTGGCAAAACTGGTGGAACAGAACGGCATCGTGGCCCCCACCGGCAAGGCTGGTGGCGTGCTGATGTTCCATGCAAACCTGGTGCACGGTTCGGCCGGCAACATCACACCCTTCCCGCGCAAGATCGTCTACCTGACCTTGTCAGCCGTATCGAACGCGATCACCAAGCCGACCCGCCCGGAGTTCATCGCACACCGCGACTTCACGCCGGTTGAACGTGCGCCCGAAGGTGCGCTGGCCGAACTTGCACAGCAACACGCCACGGCCTGAATTCGCCCGGAATCTGCCTGTTGCCGGCCGGCCAATTTGGCCTTAGCTTGTCTGCAGCGCTTTTCTGCAATGCTTGTCCGCAGTACTTGTCTGCAATAAAAGGCCGGGCACCGCGCCCGCCTTTGCCCTGCACGCCTGGTGCCGGCAACCCCGGCCCGACGTTTCATCCGGCAGCACACCCCGCTGCCGACGCGGCCTGATGCGACGCGCCCACGTCGCACTGGCCGGCTAGACGTTCGCACATTGCCCTTGCGGCACGCCGACTCACGTATCGGCGGCCCGCGCGATTTTGCACGTTCCTGACCGCACGTTCCTGATTGCAAGTTCCTGACCGCCACGCTCATAGCCACATTCGTCGCTACGTGCCTGGCTGCACGCCCCCCACGCAGTACGACCCATAACTATTCCAAGCACGCCAGGAGACCAGCATGTCCATGACACGACGCGCCTTGCTGAAGGCCTCGTTGACCGCTTCAGCAGCTACCCTGCTTACCGGCCGCGCCGGCTTTGCCATCGCGCAAGACAGAAAGTTCACCTACAAGTGCGCGATGAACACCCCGATGACGCACACCATCTACATTCGTCTGGCCGAAGCGGTGGAGCGCATCAAGACCCAGACCGATGGCAAGGTCATCATCAACCTCTTCCCCAGCAGTCAGCTCGGCTCAGACACGGACGTGCTGGGCCAGGTGCGTGCAGGCGCGCTGGAAACCGTGATCATGCCGGGGGTGGTGCTGGCCAACCTGGTGCCGCTGGCCTCGCTCAACAGCGTCGGCTTTGCGTTCAAGGACTACCCGGCCGTGTGGAAGGCCATGGACGGCGGCCTTGGCAATCACATCCGCAGCCAGATCTCGAAGACCAATCTGGTGGTGCAGGAAAAGATCTGGGACAACGGTTTCCGTCACCTCACTGGTTGGCAACCCGTCAATTCGCCGGCTGACCTGGTCGGGAAAAAAGTCCGTGTTCCGGTCAGCCCGGTACTGCTGTCGATGTTCAAAGCGCTGGGTGCCGCGCCGGCGCCGATCAACTTCAACGAGCTGTACAGCGCGCTGCAGACGCACGTGATCGATGCGCAGGAAAATCCGCTGACCATCATCTCCACCGGCAAGCTCTACGAAGTGCAGAAGTTCTGTGCGATGACCAGCCACGTGTGGGATGGCTACTGGTTCATGTCGAACAAGAAGTCCTGGGAAGCCTTGCCCGCCCCCTGGCGCACCATTGTCGAAAGCAACCTGGCGGAATCGGCTGTCGCCCAGCGGGCCGACAGCGAAAAACTCAACGAGACCTTGAAGCAGGAACTCGGTGCCAAGGGGCTGACCTTCAGCACGCCAGACACCGCCCCCTTCCGCGACGCGCTGCGCAAGAGCGGCTACTACAGCGAGTGGCAGAAAAAGTTCGGCGACGAAGCCTGGGGACATCTGGAGGCGGCGGTCGGCAAACTTGCGTGAGGCCTTGGGTAAGACGTGGCGCTGGGCAAGACGGGGTGAAAAAAACGATGCGCAATTTCTTCGTTCGTGCTTTTATCCACGTGTAAACCAGCATTAAAGACTTGAGCAAGTCAGCTTAAGCTCTGCGAAGGACCGGACGGCGAAACGCCCGACGGTCCTTCGGCACGTTGGTTGTTGGTTCGTTCTTTGGTCTGTGTTTTTTAGTTCGTTTTTTGTGTGTTTCTTGCCAGCTTATTTGCTGGATTCTTGTTCGTCTTTTCGTTCACCTTACGTCGCCAGACTCCGGCACGCTCCACGCGCGCCTTGTGTCGCCAATTTTGCGATCTGGTCGGTGCGCACTTGCCTCCAGGCAGCACCAGGCATGCATCCGGCCGAATCAGAAATTCGACTCTTCCGGAGATACGCATGCCCATTTCCCGTCGTGCCTTGCTGCAGACGTCCGCCCTCGCCATGCTGGGCGCAGCCCATACCGCCCGCGCCCAAAGCGGCCAGTTCACCTACAAATGTGCGATGAATGTGCCGGTCACGCATCCGGTCTATCTGCGGATGGTCGAAGCAGCCGACCGCATCAAGAAACAGACCGATGGCCAGGTGGTGCTCAGTCTGTTCCCGACCAACCAGCTTGGCTCGGACACCGACATGCTTGGCCAGGTACGCGCTGGCACCCTTGAAACCGTGATCATGCCGGGGGTGGTGCTGGCCAACCTGGTGCCCATGGCCTCGCTCAACAGCATCGGGTTTGCGTTCAAGGACTATCCCACCGTATGGAAGGCGATGGATGGCGGTGTGGGCGATCAGATCCGCGCACATATCCGCAAGACCAATCTATTGGTGCAGGACAAGGTCTGGGACAACGGCTTTCGACACATGACGTCCTGGCAGCCAGTCAGCAGTCCCGCCGACCTGACGGGCCGGCGCGTGCGCGTGCCAGTCAGCCCACTGCTTCAATCCCTGTTCAAGTCACTGGGTGCAGCCACTGCCCCGATCAATTTCAACGAGCTGTACAACGCGCTGCAGAACCGCGTGATCGATGCCCAGGAAAATCCACTGGCATTGATCTCCACCGCCAAGCTGTACGAAGTGCAGAAATACTGCGCACTGACCAGCCACGTGTGGGACGGCTACTGGTTCCTGTCGAACAGGAAAGCCTGGGAATCCATCCCCGAGGCCACCCGCAAGATCGTGGACCGGAACCTGGCCGAGTCTGCGTTGGCGCAACGTGCCGACAACGAACAGCTCGCCTCCACCTTGCAAGCGCAGCTGACAACGCAAGGGCTTACCTTCAGCACACCAGACACCACGCCGTTTCGAGAAACGCTGCGCAAAACGGGCTTCTACGTGGACTGGAAAAGGAAATTTGGCGAAGAGGCCTGGGCGGCGCTGGAGAAGGAAGTGGGCACGCTGGTCTGACGCGCGGGGCGCGGCGCAAACGCCCCGCAAGCCGGGGCCATTACAATGCGCTCCCCTTTGCGCGTCTTGTCATGTCCCCACGTCTTTCCCGCTGGCTCCCCGAGTTTCGCGCGTCCCTGGCCCTTGGCTGGCCGCTGATCCTGACCAATCTGGCGCAGCTTGCGCTCACCACCACCGACGTCTTGTTGCTGGCGCGCCTGAGTGCCGATGCACTCGCCGCAGCCACCTTGGCCACCGGCATGTACCACGTGTTGGCGATCTTCTGTCTGGGGTTGATCTCGGCCACCATTCCGCTGATCGCCACGGCGCTGGGCAAACGTCGCCACGCGATGCGAGACGTGCGCCGCACGGTCACGCAGGGCCTGTGGGCTGCCGTATTGATCTGTCTGCCGATGTGGCTGCTGATGTGGCATGCCGACGTGGTGCTGATCGCGCTGGGTCAGCGCCCCGAACTGGCCGCGCAGGCCTTCGAGTTGATGCACACGCTGCAATGGGCCTTGCTGCCCCACCTGGGTTACCTGGTGCTGCGCTCCTTCTTGTCGGCAATGGAACAGCCACGTTGGGCATTGCTGGTGGCCGCTATTGCAATCGTGTTCAACGCCGTGGCGGCATGGGTGCTGATCTTCGGGCACGCAGGTTTCCCGGCGCTGGGCCTGGCAGGTGCCGGCATTGCCAGCACGGCGTCGAGCACACTGATGTTCCTTGGACTGGTTGTGGTGGTGACACGCCAACACCGGTTCCGACGCTTCCACCTGTTCGGCAATCTGTTTGCGACGGATCGCGCGCGCCTCGCCGGCATCTTCAAGCTGGGTCTGCCGATTGGCGTCACCCTGGTGCTGGAAGCCCTGATCTTCTACGCCGCCGTTGTGATGATGGGGTGGATCGGTTCCCATGCCTTGGCGGCGCATGCGATTGCCATGCAACTGATCTCGCTGTGCTTCATGGTGCCACTGGGCCTTGGCCAGGTGGCCACCGTTCGAGTGGCGCGGGCCGGCACCGATGCCGTGGCCGCACGACGCGCAGGTTGGGCTGCCTGGATGCTTGGCGTGGGTTTCATGGCGGCCAGCGCACTCGCCATGCTGAGCATCCCTAGTGTGCTGATCAGCGCCTTCCTGGACATCAACGATCCCGTCAATCTTGCGGTGGTGGCACTGGCAGTGAAGTTGCTGGCCTGCGCCGCGCTGTTCCAGATTGCCGACGGTGCGCAGGCCGTCAGCGCCGGCATGCTGCGCGGCCTGCACGACACCCGTGTGCCAATGCTGCTGGCCGCCGTGGGCTACTGGGTGCTGGGCGTACCCTTCGGTGCCTTCCTGGCCTTTGTCGTGGGACTTGGCGGCGTGGGTGTATGGCTGGGCATGGCAACCGGCCTGACGATCGTGGCGGGCCTGCTCACGCGACGCTGGGTCAAGCTGTCGCGCCTGTCGAGGGCTTGAATGTTGGGCCAGATGCTGGCACCGGATGTCGGCACCGAATTTTGGCAACAGGTCCCAACGCCTGATCCCACCCTCTGATTTCGGGCACGGCCCATGCTCTGGTCGCCGTCAATCACGGCGACCTTGGAGCGTGTGACATGGGCATCGACTGGCACGAGATCTTCGTCTTCAACATTTCGCCATTCGAAATGATGGTGCGCGGCACCATCACCTACTGGTTCATTTTCATTCTGCTGCGGCTGGCGGGCCGACGCGATGCCGGCTCGCTGGGCGTCGCCGACCTGCTGGTGCTGGTGTTGATCGGCGATGCCGCCGGCAACGCGATGGCTGGGCAGTCGGCATCGGTCATGGACGGCATGATGGTGGTTGCCACGCTGATCTTCTGGAGTGTGGCGGTCGACCGCCTCGGTTACTTCTTCCCATTCATGCGAAACCTGCTGGAACCCAGCAAGGTTTGTCTGGTGAAAGACGGCGTGTTACAGCGCAAAGGCATGCGTCGCGAGTACATTACGGTCGAGGAACTGATGGAGTCGATCCGCCTGGCCGGACTGGAACGCGTTGACCAGGTGAAACGGGCCTACATGGAATCCAACGGCGAGATCAGCATAATTAGTCAATCAAATGACTTAATTCAAAGGAACGACTTGCGATCGAAGCCGGAATGAAGGACATTCTCAATTAACGAATCAAAATTCCGGCCCTAGGTCACTACAAGCCGCGAACCGGGCGATTCCGCCCACTGAAGAAAACCGAACGTATCCCTCCCATGCCAGTCATCTGTTACCCCAATGTGGTACCTGTGCCCGGTTGCTTTGCGGCCCTCGCCGATTTCGTGAGTACGCTCACCAGGATGCAAACGCATGCCCGTCGCACATGAATATTTGCTGCGTCTGTCCACGCAGCTCAATGAAGGTATCGTCCACCCCCAGCGCTGGAACGAAGCGCTTGGCAGTGTCGCTGAACTGATGGATGCCGAAAGCGCGGTAGTCACCGAAGACTCGCCTCACGGTGCCGGTGCCAACGATCTGTGCCTGCCTATCGAGACCGACGACGGCGACGTGATGTACCTGTCGCTGCATCGCAGTCCCGATAGCTTCGCCTTCCAGCCGGCAGACGTGGCGCGCGCCCAGGGCCTGCTGCCCTACTTCCGCACCGCGCTGCGACTGCGGCACCATGTGCGCTCGCTCCAGGCCCGTCATCACCAGGCTGCATGCATGCTCGACAGCTTCGACATGCCAGCACTGCTGCTCGATCCGAACGGCCAGGTGCTGCTCAGCAACGTGGCAGGACAGGCGTGGGTGCACAGCTCGTCGTCCATCGTTGGTTCGCGTCGTGTGCAAGACGCTGACGGCATTCGTTTCCGTCAGTGCCTGCGTGCGGCCTGCGGTCAGGGCATGGCGCCGCAAGGCGCAGCCATGCAATTGCGCGCCACGGAAAACCGGCCTGCGCAATACCTGGTGCTGAGCCCGGTGCAAACCGAGACCGGCACCTTGGCCGATGCCGCTGGCGTCGCGTCTGCCACCCCAATGGCCATGCTGGTTGTGCGCAGCACCGCGTCTTACGACAATCGTGCGGGTCGCCTGTTTGCGGAACTGTTCGATCTGACGCCTGCCGAAACCCGGCTGCTGCGCCGCCTGGTCGGTGGTGATTCGCTGGCCGATGCCGCGCGTCACCTGAACGTGCAGATGCCCACGGTGCGCACGCACCTGCAAGCCATCTTCCGCAAGACCGACACCTCGCGCCAGAGCGAGTTGCTGTCTCTGGCCGCCACCCTGGTGGACACGCCCTACGCAGAGTGAGTCTGTCGCCTGCCTCGACGCCAGCCGCCACGCGGCTGGCATTTCTCGAAGGCATGCGCGGCCTGGCCGCAATGCAGGTATTGCTGCTGCACTACTGTGCAATGGTCTTGCCCTACGCTGCGCGCGTCGACGATGTGCGTCATGTCGATGCGGAAAACTGGATCGCCGCCACACCCTTGTTCTTCCTGATCAATGGCCATGTGGCGGTACAGCTGTTTTTCCTGATCAGCGGCACCGTGCTGGCTGCGTCGTTTCTGCGCAGCGACGCCCCGGTTCCGGCGCAAATTCTCAAACGTTTTCTGCGCCTGCTGCTGCCGGCGCTGGCCGCCATCGGATTTGCGGTGGCCTTGCTGCATTGGCTACCGATGGACCGCGCCGGGCTGGTCGAACTCGTGAAGTCGGACTGGACGACGCGGTACATGAACACGCCGCTGCAACTTGCAGCCGTTGCACGCGACAGCCTGCTTGACAGCATCTTGCTGGGCTACCAGGACGTGTCGCTGTTCGATGGCATCCTGGCGAAAGAACCGTGGCTGTCTTCAATCGGCAGCGCAGCCGTGCCCCCGCTGTGGACCTTGCATGTGGAGTTCTGGGGGTCGATGCTGGTTCTGGCATTGGCCACTGCGTACCGTCGCCTGGGCTCGCGTGGATTCGGTGTTGTGCTGGCCTTGGTGCTGGTGTTGACCGGCAGCAGTGCCTACACGCTGTTCGTCGTAGGCTTTTTGCTGCACCTGTTCTGGCGGCAACGGCTGCGCGTGAAAACCGCATCACCCAGCTTGTTGACCGTGCCCCTGATCATGGCCGGTGTCCTGCTTGCCACCATGCCCGCCCTGTCCGTCATGAATGCCCTGCTGGGGCTGATGGACAAGCTGTCTGTGCTGCGTGCGCAAAGCGCCACGATGCTGCAATCGCAGATCGGTGCGGTCCTCATCTTCATCGGTGTGATCAGCTCGACGCGGGTGCGGCAATACCTGTCGGTGCCACCGCTTACGTGGCTGGGGCAGCTGTCCTTCAGCATCTACCTGCTGCATTTTGCGGTCATGGCCTTGATCGGCTCGCGTATCTTGCTTGCGCTTGCTGACCAAGGCATTGGGTATCTCTGGGCAGGGTCGATCTCGCTGTTTGCAGGTACCGTCATCACCTTCCTGCTGGCGCTGGGATTCGAACGGTTCATCGACCGACCGGCGATTGCGCTGGCGGCGCGGTTCAGCACACCCACTGCCAAGGTTCCGTAACCGAGCGCTACCCCCTACTCGATCACTGCGGACGCTGAGCTATCATCGGCAGTGCCTGCGTCCGTTACGACTCAGACGCATGGCCGGCGTTTCCACTGAACGGATACGACACTTCCAGGGCAATGGCGATTGGCGCGTTTTTGCGCGCCACAAGGAATCCGCAGTGAACCAGTCTGATGAAGCCTCCGTGCCCGACAATACCCCGGGCCTGTACAAGAGCAAGCTTAAATTCCCCGTGGTTGGCATCGGGGCGTCGGCGGGCGGCCTGACGGCGCTGCGCAGCTTCTTCGAACACATGCCGGCCGACTGTGGCATGGCCTTTGTCGTCATCATGCATTTGTCGCCCAAGCATGAAAGCAGCGTAGACCGAATCCTGCAGCAGGTGACCGCGATGCCGGTCATGCAGGTGATCGAGCCAGTCCCCGTCGAGAAGAACCACATCTACGTCATCCCGCCCGCCCTGGACCTGACCATGAATGACGGGTATCTGCGGCTGAAGACACCCACGCGTGAACGTGGGGCCCATGTGGCCATCGACCTATTCATGCGCACCCTGGCCGATGTGCACGGGACCCATGCCGCTGCCGTGATTCTGTCCGGTACCGGTGCCGATGGTTCAGTGGGCTTGTCTCGCATCAAGGAGCAAGGGGGGGTCACCTTTGCGCAGCAACCGGAAGATGCCGAACACGAGGGCATGCCGCGCAGTGCCATTACTACCGGCATGGTCGACATCGTGCTGCCCGTGGCCGACCTGCCCGCAAAGCTGGTCGAAATATGGAGCAATGCGACCGCCAGGCGTCGTCTGGCGCAGCCGACCGACAGCGTGACGACCACTGCCCAGCAGGCACCCGATGCGAAGGCCGCCGAAGTGGCCTTGCGCGACATTCTGTCTGTGCTGCATGCACGCACCGGCCACGATTTCAGGCATTACAAACGCGCAACCGTGCTGCGTCGGATCGAACGGCGCATGCAGGTCAACGCCTTGCCCGACATGGTGTCGTATCGCCATTATCTGCACGACCATGTCGAGGAAACGCCCGCGTTGCTGAGCGATATGCTGATCGGCGTGACCAATTTCTTCCGCGACCGTGAAGCGTATGAGTCGCTGGAGCGCGAGGTCATCTCGCAGCTGTTCCAGCGTGCCCGCCCGGAAGACGAGGTGGAGGTAAGGGTATGGTCAGTGGGGTGTTCCACCGGCGAGGAAGCCTACTCGACCGCCATGTTGTTATGCGAGCAGGCCGAACAAGATCCTGCGCCGGTGAAGATCCAGGTGTTTGCCACCGACATCGACGAACACGCGCTGGCGGTGGGTCGTTCCGGCAGCTACCCGGAAGCTATTGTTGCCGACGTGCCTGCGGCTCGCCTGCGTGAGTTCTTCACCAAGGAACCGAACCATTTCCGCATCAAGAAAGAAGTGCGCGAGAAGGTGCTGTTCGCGTTGCACAACGTCATGCGCGACCCGCCGTTTTCGCGCCTGAACCTGATCACTTGCCGCAATCTGCTGATCTATCTGGACCGTGAAGTGCAGGCAGAAGTGCTGCGCATGTTCCATTTCGCGCTGAACCCGGGTGGTTTCCTCTTCCTGGGCAGTTCCGAGTCGGCGGATATCTGCAGCAATCTTTTCAGCGTCGTCGACAAAAAAAATCGCATTTACCGCGCGCGTGAAGTGCCAGGGTCGGTGCGACAAGCCCCCATGCTTGCATCGGCGAGCTTCCGAGGACACTTGGCACAGCCTACACACAGCCACACACGACGCCACAAGAAAGTGTCGTTTGCCGACGTGCACCAGCGCGTGCTTGAACAATATGCGCCGCCCAGCGTAATCGTCGATCACGATTCGAACATCGTGCACATGTCCGATCGCGCTGGCCGCTTCCTGCGTTATGTGGGCGGCGAACCGTCGCACAATCTGCCTTCTCTGGTGTATCCCGAGCTTCGTCTGGAACTGCGTACTGCACTTTTCCAGGGCATTCATTCGGGCAAGAGCGTCGAGGCCAGGCGTGTGCAGATCAAGCGCGACGACCGGTTGTTCTACGTGACCATGGTCGTGCGCCCTTTCCGCGACGCGGAAGCCGAATCCGACTTCATGCTCGTGTTGTTCGACGAGGTCGAAGATGTCATGAGCGGCGACAACAAACAGCCAGGAGACACGGGCCGCGACAGCGTGTTGTCGCAGCTGGAAGCCGAGTTGCAGCGCACCAAGGAACAACTGCAGCTGACCATCGAGCAGTCGGAAACCTCGACCGAAGAGCTGAAGGCGTCGAACGAGGAACTGCAGGCCATCAACGAAGAATTGCGATCGGCCACCGAGGAGCTTGAAACCAGCAAGGAAGAACTGCAGTCGATCAACGAAGAGCTGATCACGGTCAACTTTGAACTGAAGGTGAAGGTCGAGGAAACCAGCAAGATCAACGACGACTTGCAGAACCTGATCACGTCCACCGACATTGCCACGGTGTTCGTCGATCGAGCCATGCGCATCAAATGGTTCACGCCGCGCGCGGCCGACATTTTCAGCATCATTGCCAACGATGCCGGCCGTTCGTTGCTGGACATCACGCATCGCCTGAACTACAGCGATCTGGCTGACGATGCCTCGCAGGCATTCGAGTCTTTGCGCACCATGGAACGCGAGGTGGCGGGCAACGACGGACGCTGGTACATGGCGCGCATTCTGCCGTACCGCACCGCCGAAGATCGCATCGAAGGGGCTGTGCTGACGTTCATCGATGTGACGGCACGTCGTAGCGCTGAGCAGCGCCTGCGCACGGGCGAAGCACACCTGCGCTTGCTGGCGCGCAGCACCAAGGATTACGCGATCATCACGCTCGACCAGGAAGGCCTCATCACATCCTGGAACAGCGGTGCCGAAATCATCTTCGGCTTCAGTGAACGTGAAGCGATCGGACAACCCTCGGCACTGATCTTCACAGAAGCCGACATCGCAGCCGGTGAGCCCGAAAAGGAACTGAGCCTGGCCCGCGAAGCCGGTTATGCCGCCGATGTGCGCTGGCATCGCCGCAAGGACGGCCGCCTGATCTATTGCAGTGGCGGCGTGAACCCGATTCAAGATACTGACTTGCGTGGTTACGCGAAAATTGCGCGCGACATCACGCGTGAAAAACTCGACGAAGCCGAGCAGCAGCATCAACTTGAACTCAGCCAGGCAACCAGCCAGCAAAAGGACGAGTTCTTTGCGGTGATGTCGCACGAACTCAAGCATCCGCTTAACCTGATCCAGCTCAATGCCGATCTGCTGGTACGCCTGCCCGCCGTGCAACGCGTGCCGGTTGCACGCAAGGCCACCGAGGCCATTCAACACTCAGTGCGCAGCCAGGCACGCATCATCGACGACTTGCTCGACCTGTCACGGGTACGTACTGGCAAGCTGGCACTGACGCGCAACAGCATCGATCTGCGCGCCACCATCAAGAGCATTCTCGACGTGGTGATGCCGGTTGCATTGGGCAAGGGGGTTGAGCTGCGCGGACCGACGGATCAGTCAGATGCCATCTACATCGACGCCGACACCATTCGTGTCGAGCAGATCGTTTGGAATCTGCTGAACAATGCCATCAAATTCACGCCTGCCGAGGGCGTGGTTACCGTCACAGTCACCGCCGAGGGAGACATGGCACGACTGGACGTGGTCGATACCGGCGAGGGCATCGAACCCAGCTTCCTGGATCGGGTCTTCGAGATGTTCAGCCAAGCCGAGGCACGTCATGCATCGATGGGTACCCATGGCCTGGGTATTGGACTGGCACTGGTAAAACATCTGGTCGATGCACACAGCGGCCGTATCGAGGCAAGCTCCGACGGCCCCGGCCGCGGCTCGCGCTTCAGCGTGTGGCTGCCGCTTGCGTCTTCAGAACCCGACGCGCAGGCGGGCGTACCGAACAGCGGCGGTCAGCTGGAAGGCTTGCGCATCCTGCTGGTGGACGATTCCCAGGACATTCTGGATGCGACCCAGTTCCTGCTGGAAACTGAAGGCGCGTTGGTGACGACAGCGGCAAGCGGTGAAGCCGGGCTGGAACAGGCAACCCGCGAAACGTATGACCTGATCCTGTCGGACATCGGCATGAGTGGCATGAGCGGTCATCAGATGCTGCAGGAATTGCGCAGGCGCGATCCGCGCTTCAAGACACCTGCCATTGCCTTGACCGGTTATGGCAGCAAATCCGATATCGATCAGGCGCTGGAAGCGGGGTTCACCCTGCATCTGAGCAAACCGATTGCGTTCGATACCTTGATCGACGCTGCCAGGCAGGCAATCAGGCGCTGAAAAACCGATCCCCCGGCGGCGTTCTGCGCGCCATCTTTTACCGGGGGGAAACTTGTCCGTATCGGTGGCAGGTCACCCCTGTTCACCGGCTCGGACCAGCGTTGCCTTAATGTTCACGGCTGGGGTTCTTGGTGTCAGCCTGCTGAACATCATTGCCTTGTTGCTGCGGCTTTGTTGCGGTCTGGTTCTCGGCATCTGCCGGGATTGCCGCCTGTTGCTGCTGCTGACGACGACTGCGGCTCTTGGCACCCGCCAAGGCTGCTTCGCGCGAATCGAACTCGTGCGCATTGCCGGAGCGATGCGCAGCACGTCCGCCTTGTGCCGAGATTTCACGCTGTCGTTGAGGATCCATGGACGCGAAACCGCGCCCGGAACGAGTGGTAGTTGCCATGTCTGCTCTCCGAGGGTGCCAACCCGGATTGGTTGGCGGTACAAGGTACTAATGTGTGCACCCACTATCGATTCTGAGCCTTGTCATCCTTACACAAGGCTAAACGGACGACCAACGGTAGACCTGATTATTGACATACCGTAACGGACCAGTGTGGGCGCGGTGAGTACGCTCATCCGTGGGGTGGCAAAGAACGTGCCGGCTTGCCAGATAGCGAGTGCTCATGCACAGGCGGCTTGGCAGCCAGTCCGCGCTTGTGTGCACTGGCATGGTAGGTACGTAAAACAATCTCGAACGCGGCAGCGCTTACTGGCTTTCCTTCCAGGAAATCGTCGATTTCTGCATAGGTGACACCAAATGCAGTCTCATCCGGCAATTGCGGGCGCAAGGTTTCCAGGTCGGCGGTCGGCACTTTGTAGGCCAGCGACATGGGTGCGCCCAGCGCCTTGGCCATTGCCTGCACGTGTCGTTTGGGCAGGCCGTTCAGCGGCACGACATCGGCTGCGCCATCGCCATGCTTGGTGAAAAAGCCCATCAAGGCTTCGGCTGCCTGATCGGTGCCGATGACCAGCCCGTCGTAAGCGCCCGCCACTGCGTACTGCGCAATCATGCGCTGACGCGCCTTGATGTTGCCGAGCACGAAATCTTCGTGGGCTGCGTCCCTGAAGTTGGTCTGCACCAATGCGGCGCGCATGGCATCCGCAGCGGGCTGAATATCCACCGTCAACACTTCATCGGCGTCGATGGTCTCCAGGGAAAGCTGCGCATCGGCCTCGTCGGCCTGCTTGCCATAGGGCAGGCGCATGGCAATGAAACGCGCATTGCCGCCCTGGCTGCGCACCCGGCGCACGGCCGCCTGCGCCAGCAGGCCCGCCACCAACGAATCCACACCACCACTGATGCCCAGCACATAACACTGTCTGCCCGCCCCCATCAGATACTGCGCGAGGAATGCGATGCGTCGTGCAATCTGCTGCTCGGCATCGAAGACGGGATCGACATCCAGCTCACGGGCAATCTGCCGCTGCACGGCAAGCGGATCCGACGATGCAGGCGGAACCGGAATACGGGCGGGATCAATCAGCGGATTGTTCATTCGGGCATGCCTCTTCTGAAAATTTGCGGTGATAGTGGGGAATGCGTGCCAACGCATAACGCGCGGCGGCATCACGAATGGTGTTTCTGTCCCCACTGAAACGTCTGGTCTCGGCAAATACGGTGGGGGCTACACCCTCGCCTGCCTGGAACGCCCAGGCGAAGCACTGGGTGCCGGCCGGAATATCGTCGTCCGTACAATCGGCCACGCCCGTATTCGATACGGCCAAGTTGGCTTCGCAACGTGTCAGGGCACCGAGCGCCATTTCCGTGGCAACCGGTTCGCTGGTCAGATTGAAATTCGCCAAGGTCTCTGGGCTTACGCCAAGCATGTGTTGCTTGGCCTGCGGTGAATACACGACAAACGCGCATGCCAATACGCTGCCCGCCCCCGGCATATCGACCAGCAGCGAGGAAATCAGGCCGCCGGTACACGACTCGGCGGTCGTCAGCACCAGTTCCCTGGCTTTCATGAATTCGACGACGGCTTCGATCTTGTCCATGGTGAGCTCGGCGTTGGGACGACGCCACAATGTCAGCAAAGCATGCGCCTGGGAAGTGCACCATCGCATAACCAGAATGGGTCTTGCGACATGTCTGCGCACGAAATGTCTGCGAAATATCTTGCCTACGGTTGACTTGTGTCGATACCGTTCGTCCACCACCTTGCGCCGCCCTGCCCCCGTTCCAGCCTACATGCCGATATCGAAGCTTCCTGGCCGCCTTCTGCTTTTTGCCCTGTTGTTGACACTCGCGATCGGCAGTCTGTTCGGCAGCGTCGTCTACAACTCGCGCATTGAAAGCCTGCAGCGTGCAAAGGAAACCAACTACAACGTGCTGACCAGCGTCGAACGGGCGCTCGACCGGTCGATCTTCTTCGGTGACATGGCATTGCGCGACATGGTCAGCCTGCTCGGCGAACCCATGGTGGCCAATCTGCCGCCTCGCGTGCGGCAACTGATCTTGTTCAGTGGTGCTGCCAGCACCGAAGGTTTCGGGCCGACCACGGTACTGGACACGCAGGGTTACATCACGGCGTCGAATACCGGCACTTGGTGGGCCGAGAATTTTGCCGACCTGGAAGACTTCAAGTTTCATCGAGAGACCTCGACAAACCTGCTGTACATCAGCGCACCCCTGGTGTCGCGACTGACTGGCGAGCCCAGCATTTCGCTCAGCCGACGCCTGAACAAACCCGATGGCAGTTTTGCTGGCGTGGTCAGCACCACGTTCAAGCTTTCGTACATCCGCGAACTGCTGAGCGCCGTGTCACTGGGCCCCGACAGCGGCCTGAACCTGTTCCGCGAAGACGGCATAGTGATCAACCGCTTCACCGTCGAAGGTGCCGGGATTGGCACCAGCGTGGCCGGCACCCCGATTTTCGAGCGTTTCAGAAATGGCGACGACGGGTTCATGGCGCGCAGCAGCGCTGACGGCAAAGAGCGTCTCTACAGTTTCCGCCGCCTGTCGGGGTATCCGCTTTTCCTGGGCGTGGCCCAGTCCAGCGACCGCGTATACGGCGACTGGGCACGCCGCGCCATTCCGCTGGGTGCCATCACCCTGAGCCTGATGGCGGGCTGTCTGGCGCTTACCTGGTTGTTCGCACGCGAAATCCGGCGTGGACAACTGACCGCGCAACGGCTGCGGCGCGCCCAACGCGACATTGGTGCGGTGCTGGACAGCGTGCCGTCGATGATTGCGTACTGGGACGTGCAACTGACCAACCGCTTTGCCAACCGGGCCTACCTGGAGTGTTTCGGCTTCAAGGCCGCCGACATCGAGGGCCGGGCGATGCGCGATGTGATCGGCGGCCATCTGCTCGAAAAAAACCTGCCGTTTGCTCAGAAAGCCCTGGCAGGACATCGGCAGATGTTCGACCGGACCTTGATCGACGCAAGCGGCAAGGAACGCCACACCATCACCAGCTACATTCCCGACATCGAAGACGGAGAGGTGCAAGGCTTCTTTGTCCAGCTGTCGGACATCACCAAGCGCAAACGCGCCGAAGATGCCTTGCTGGCCGAAAAAGAGAAGCTGCGCGTCACCTTGAATTCGATCGGGGATGCAGTCATCACGACCGATACCGCCAGCGTCGTCGACTACCTCAACCCGATTGCCGAGGCGATTACCGGGTGGATCTTGGAAGAAGCACGCGGACGCGGCATTGACGAAGTACTGGACATCCGCAATCTGGCTGACGATGCGCCAGTGGAGAACCCCTTGCACGTGGCCTTGCGCGAAAAGAGCATCGTTGGCCTGACGACCAACAGCGTGCTCGTCAATCGTGATGGCCATCGTTATCACATTGAAGATTCTGCCGCACCGATCATGGCGGCAGACGGCGAACTGATCGGTGCCGTCATGGTGTTCCACGACGTCAGCGCCACGCGCGAGATGTCGCTGAAAATGGCGCACCTGGCCCAGTACGACGCGCTGACCGATCTGCCCAACCGGGTGCTGCTGCTGGACCGTTCGCTGGAAGCACTGGCACGCGCCGCGCGCGACGGCACCCGGGTAGCCGTGCTGTACATCGACCTGGACCGGTTCAAGAACATCAATGACTCGCTTGGTCACGACGTGGGCGACAAGCTGCTGATCGAGTTCGCGCAGCGTATGGCCGAACACCTGAGCAGCGCTGACACCTTGAGCCGCCAGGGCGGCGACGAATTCGTGCTGCTTGCCTGTGGCATACGTGATCTGAAGGAAGTGGGCAATCTGGCCCAGCGCATCGTGCAGTTGTGCAGCGAGCCTTTTCTGGTGGGCGGCCACAGCCTGTCGCTGTCGGTGAGCATTGGCGTGAGCGTCTTCCCCGACGACGGGCTGTCGTTCGGTGAATTGGCCAAGAACGCCGATACCGCGATGTATATCGCCAAGCAGGCTGGGCGCAACCGCTTCCACTTCTTTGCCAAGGAATACGGTCGTCAGGCCGACCGACGGCTGTGGCTGGAACACGCCATGAAGCACGCGTTGTCACACCGCGAGTTCTTCCTGGAATACCAGCCGAAGATCGACAGCAAGACCCGTGCGGTAGTGGGGCTGGAAGCCCTGGTGCGCTGGCGCAAGGACGGCAAGGTGATTCCGCCGGGCGAGTTCATTTCGCTGGCCGAGGAAACCGGCCTGATCATTCCCCTGGGCAAGTACATCATCGAGGCCACCATCCGCGACTTGGCCATTCTTCGAGCCAGCCGCTTCCCGGCGGTGCCGGTGGCGGTCAACATCTCGGCAGGTCAGTTCACCGACCCGTCGTTCTCGCGTTATGTGGCCAATACCTTGGCCGAGGGCGGGCTGACCTCGGCCGCCATTGAATTGGAGATCACCGAAAGCCTGTTGATGCAGAACCTGGCACCGACGATCAGCGCGCTGCGGGAAATGCGGGAGGCTGGGGTGCGCATCGCCATCGATGACTTCGGCACCGGTTATTCCAGCATGTCTTACCTGCGCGATTTGCCGGTGGATACGCTGAAGATCGACAAGTCCTTCATCGACGACATTGCCAAGGGCGAGCGCGGTCGCGGGATTGTGCACGCCATCATCATCCTTGGGCATCACCTGGGGTTGACGGTAACCGCCGAGGGGGTCGAGGTCGAAGAACAGGCAAACATTCTGCGCACGCTGGGCTGCGACCAGATGCAGGGTTATCTGTACTGCAAACCCTTGGGGGTGGAACAACTTCTGACCTGGCATGCGCACACCGAGACGAGCTTGCGCTGAGGGTCGGGCAAATCTGGACGACAGGACTGGAGGCAGGAATTTGAGTGAAATCGAGAACGGGGAAATGACTTCAAACGCGGCTGAGGCGTCGAGGTACTACATACTTCACCACCGTTACGAAGATGGCATATATATCGATGGCGACGTGACGTTTTCTCCGCCGCTTGCCGGCTACTACTACGTCGGCCAAGACGTCATACCGCCAGACACCCAGGTCAGGCTGAAACTGGAACGGCGATCCCAGAAAATGGACCGCCATTTCTTCTTGACCACCTGCGGCGCATTCTTCGTCTCAGAAGCGCTGAAAGACGTGCTGACGCAGCACCACACGGCGCTGGATTTCATTGCGACAGACGCTGTCCACGCCAACAAAACGCCAACCAAGAAGACGTATTTTCTGGCTCACGCCAAGAAAATGGTGAAGTGCTTCGATTACGCCAATTCCGACTACGCCGGCAAAAACATGGTGCTGAGAAGACGCACCGAAGGCACGTTTTCCACCGACTACAAGGTCAGAGGCATCACGAAGCTCTGCATTGACCATGAGCAGGCTGCCGGGCTCGATTTTCTGTTTATCGACGATACGATCTGGATCGACCCGGTGGTGTCGCGAGCGGTCGTGGACAGCGCAAACAGCCTGGGGCTTCAGCTCAATGTCGAGGCATGTGGTTGAACATGCGGCTGAAGACATATTGCTGAAGCTCAGTGCGCGATAGCTTGGCGGCTAGCGGTGAAAATCTGCCGGTTCGTACTTGGCCAATTCTCGCAACAGCAGCGGCCAGGCACGCAGGCCCTTGGCAATCGACTCGATGCGGAAGAACTCGTTGGGTGCATGCACCGGTTCGTCGGGCAGGTTGAAGCCGAACATCAGCGTGTCGATGCCCAGCATTTCCTTGAAGATGGCGGTGATCGGCACGGTTGCGCCTAAACGCACGTGGATGGGTCGCTGACCCGTCTCAGCGTGCAGCACCTGCTCGGCACCCAGCACCAGGGGATGATCGGCTGCCAGGGTGGATGCAGGCGACCCGCCACCGATGTTCTGGAAAGACAGGGTCACGCCTGCCGGGCAATGCGCCTTCAGGTGCGCACGCACGGCCTCGATGACCCGTGCCGGGTCCTGGCCCGGCACGATGCGTACCGACAACTTGGCGTGTGCCTCGCTGGCCACCACGGTCTTCGATCCAGGGCCGGTGTAGCCGCCCCACATGCCGTTGATGTCCAGCGCGGGGCGCAGCGTCAATTGTTCACGCGTGTTGTACGCCGGATCGCCATGCGAATGCGCGCCCACGTCACTGAAGAACGCAGCAGCATCGAAGGGGAAGGCAGCGGTGTCGGCAATCTGGCGTTCGGTCAGCGGCGTAGCGTCGATGTCGAAGTCCTTCACTGCCACGCGCCCTTGGCTGTCGTGCAGTGATGCGACCAGGGTAGCCATCTCGTGCAGCGCATTGCGCACGGCACCGCCGTAGCGGCCCGAGTGCAGGTCCAGGGCGGCGGTACGCACCGAGAAGCCCAGCTTGTTGTTGCCACGTGCACCCGTGTTGATGGTGGGCACCACGCGGCTTGCGCGACCGCCATCGGCCGACAACACGGCGTCGGCTTGCAGCAAGCTGCAGTACTTGTTGACGATGGCGCGCAGTGACGGACTGCCGGTTTCTTCCTCGCCTTCCAGGAACACCTTGATGTTGATCGGGCAACCGCCTTCGACCGCCAGGAAGGCCGCTACGGTTTCCAGCGCGATGGTGGTCGAGCCTTTGACGTCCGAGGACCCACGCGCGTACAGGCAACCGTCACGAATGGTGGGTTCGAAGGGCGGAGAGATCCACTGGTCCAGCGGGTCGGCGGGCTGCACGTCGTAGTGGCCGTAGATGATGATGGTGGGCTTGCCCGGTGCGCCCATCCACTCGCCATAGACCGCAGCCTGGCCACCGCCGTCCAGCAACTGCACTTCATTCAGACCAATGTCACCCAGCCGTCCCACCAGCAGTTCACGCGCTTGCTGCATGCCGGCGGCGTAGGCCGGATCGGCACTGACGCTGGGGATGGTCAGGAAGTGTGTCAACCAGTCCAGGATGTCGTCGTGCCGGCTCAGCAAGTGTGCAATGACGCGGTCGTTCATCAAAAGGCTCCAAGGGGCGAATGGTGAGAGAGTGGGCAACCCGGCGCATCAATCCGCTTGGCGAATCGCCGTCAGGCAGTCGCGGGCATCGCCTTCGACGATTGTGGCCGAGCAGGCCAGCATCAGGTTGCGCGACAGGCCGAAGTCTTCCACGATCTGGCCGTCGGCATCGACCTCCAGGCCGTCGGGGCGCTGCACCTGCGGCACCTGGTCACGCAGGCTGCCCATCGGGTCGTGATAGCCCCACACGGGCTTGCCCAGCGCGGCCGCGAAGCCGACTTCGAAGGCGGTGCCGGAATCGGGTTCGTATCCCCGGAAAGCCTGAAGATTGGCCATCACCAGGTCACACTGGCGGATCAGCACAATATTGGCCTCAAAGATCCAGGTGGCCAGCGCGGGGCCGCTCAAGCCTGCGGGGGCCGCGTTGTCCAGTGGGTACAGCCCCTCGAAACCAAATTCCCGGCACAGGGCTTTCAGAGAATGCCCCCAGGCAAGCGCATCGGGACGGAACACATCCGGCCCGGCCAAATAGATTTTTTTCATGGGCATGTCCTTGGTGAAGGCGGCTGCACGGCATGGGCAGCGCGATGCCCCGGCCGCGCACATTGCGTGCCGGGTGCAGGCAGTGTCGACCCGAACATGCCTGATGCAGCAAAGACACTCTGCAGCGAAGACGCTCAGTGAACCGGGCGCAGCACCACACCGGGCACGGCGGCCGACGCATCGTAGATCTTGAGCGTGCCTTCCAGGGCGCTGGGCAAGGTCAGGTTCGGATAACCGCGACTCATGCCCAGCATGGCCAGGCCCGAGATCGAGACGCGGAAATGCCGGGTGCCAACCGTCAGTGTCGTGCCAAGCGGATCATCTTCACCTTTGGGCATCGCCGCCATATAGGCCACGATCTCACGCTCGGCCAAACGAGGGTCGTCGACACGCGGCGATTGCTGCAATCGCGCCAGCCAGTCAACTTCCTCTTCCACCGGCTTGCTGACCTTCACCGTCAGGCCCTTGTTCATCAGCACCGGTTCGCGCCAGGTACACGACAGCTCGGGCCACGGCGGCGGAGCCAGATCACGTTCGACGTCGGGGTTGAGTGTCATGCCCTGCAACAGGCCACTGAGCGCCTTTTCCACCTCGGCACAGTTAGGCAGCGGCATGGGGCGCGCGGCTTCCAGCAAGGGCGTGTCTGGCTGCGGCGAATCGCGCCAGGCGGCAAGGGCTACGACCATCAAGGACAGCGCCAGCAAAAGCCAGCGTGAGGCGGCGCGGAAAAACGTCGGGGACTGCAACCTGCTTCCTTACTTCATGCTTGGGCCGGAACGCCGCACGGGGCTGGAATAGTGAAGGCTGAGGCCCCTGTGTGTCCATCGTATGAACGAATCAGAAACAACCCCATACGGAAAACAGGAAAAACCGTGCGTTCCGGCACGGTTGAGCGTGCTTTTGCAGGCAAAAAGCGCGGTTACAGACAGCCACGAGTCAGTTTGACCACGCCATAGGTCGACTGATCGTCTTTGCGCAGGCACGTAGTAGAGTCAGCGCTGGCCGACGTCAAGATCGGCACTTTTCATGAAGGAGCAAGACATGGTGGACAAGACCAAACTGGCCGAACTCTATCAACGCGTGGTGCAGGAAGAGCTGGGCCTGGTGGCTACCATCGACGAAGACGACGACGTGGTGTTCAAGCATCCTGACGTGGGCACGATGTTCTTCAGCCTGGATGCCGACCGCGACCCGGAATTCCTGCGTCTGGTGTTCCCGCGCTTTGTCGACGCCGAAGAGCTGGGCATCACGCCGGAACAGCTGTATCAGGTGTTGAACACCGTCAACACCTGCAACAAGGCAGCCAAGGTCTACATCAACCACCAAGGCAGCGAGGCCGATGCCGCGCCGCGTGTGTCGGCATCGATCGAAGCCTTCGTCGCTGCCCCGGACAACATGCCCGATGAGGCCCTGCTGCGCGCCATCGTCGGCCGCACGGTGGCGGCGCTGCGCTCGGGTGCGAATGAGGTGATCGATGTGGCCTCAGACATGGCGCAGCCGAAGCATTGAAAGCGCGTTGACGTTCAAACGGTCCGGATGGCCAGCACGCCGGACCTGCTATCGGCCAATCACGCGCAGCAGAAATGCTGCATGCATGCTCAGGCCATGGTCAGCAAACCGTATTCGTCGTAGCTGACGCCCGCCAGATCAACGATGCCGCTCAGCCGAACGAGCGTGTCACCCGCCCCTACCACGTTGTCACCGCCGCGGTCGGCGAAGATGTAGCTGTCACCGGCATACACGAAGCCGACATAGGGAGCCGTGGGATACACCACGCGCAGGCCATTCAGGGCGGAGATGGTCGCGGCAAACAGCGAGGCGGGACTGCTACCCCAGCTTATGACCGGCAAGTGACCCGGCGTGTCGGTGAGCTCAGAGTAGATTTGCAGCCGATCCCCAGAGGCGAAGTTGGTGATCGTCGCCGTCTTCGCCAACAGCCCGGCATTGTCCACGGGACCCGTCAATGCCACACCCGCATTCAGGGCAAAGATGTCTGCACTCGCACCGCCCGTCAACGTGGCGGCATTGTTCACAATCAAGGTATTGCTGCCGCTGCCGCCCGTGACCGACTGCACCGGGGCCGCGAATTTCACCGCCAGCGTACCGCCGAAGCCGCTCGCACTGAAGGTCGACACGGTCGAGTTGATGGTCGAGATGCCCATCGTGCCCGACCCGGCGACCGTAATCGCCACGCCACTTGCCGCCCCACCAGAAAGCGCCGTGATACCGATGTCGCCTTGCGAGCTCAGGAGGAAGTTGGTGATGCCTGTCGACAGCTCAATCCCCTCCACCGAGCTTGCCGCCCCCGTCTTCTGCACCGAGGCGGTCGTCACATCGGTGCCGCGCAGCGAGATCGACTTTGCATTGGCACCACTTTGCAAGACCACCCCTGCCGCGGTGGCACCAGCGGCATAGGTCACGTCAAACTCGCTGTCACCGGCAGTGCCCTGCAACCGAAGGGAGGCACCAGCGGCCATGTTGCTGATGGTGAGGCTGCCCGCCACGCCGGCAGCCAGCGCGCTCACCTGAACCAGGCTCACATCGGCAAACGAGTTCAGCGTGGCAGCACCGTTGATGGCCAGGCGAAGTGTTTCGATCGTGCTGAGTGTGGCGCCGTTGAGCGCATCGACAGCAACGGCAGGCACGCCGACCGGGGGAGGAATGCTGGTGACGTTGATCTGCAGCACGTCCGTGCCTGCATTCCCGACCAGGGTGTGATGCGCAGTGAGCGTGGTGTTGGCAGGCGTGGTGGCATCCACCACACCCACGAACTGATCATTGCCGTCACCCGCATCGATACGAGTGCTGTGGGCGAAGTCCCTCAGTGCGATCGTGTCGGCCGACGCGGTACCCGTCACGTTCAGGCTCGCACTGGCAGACAATTTCGGGGCCAGGGTTGCCACGGTGGCGCTGGCGTAGCCGGCCAAGTCCAGTGACATCACCCCGTCGATGCCGGCAGCGGCGATCTTTGCAATACCGCCTGCCACGGCCACCAACTGGCCGATGTCCATGTTTGTCACATTCACTGTGGCAGTGTTGGCCGCATACGCATTGAGCTTGGTCGTGATAGCGGCCGCCAGATCCGCCGAGGTGATATCCCAGATGGGCACCGGCGGTTCGGGCGGTTGCGGCACCACCCCGCCATTGGCCGCAAAGACTTTGGCCGTCGCTACCGACGCAGGGTCGACGGTAACCAGCGCCAACGTGTTCCTGGCCAGGCTGACATTGTCGATGCCCAGGCTCACCACATACTCAGCGACCTCGACTTTGTGGGCGAACGTGGTGCGGTCTGCAACGGTCTGCGCATAAGCGGCGTCGCTCAGGCCATCGGGGCGAGTGACAAGCGGTTGGCCGACCACCGCCAATATCTGGCCGACCAAGGTGGCGCGTGCGGCATCGGACCCACCGCCACCTGCGTTATCCAGCACGCCTGTCCAGAAGGCCAGACCGCCTGCATCGGGCGCGCGACCGAATACCGTCTGGTAGAAGGCCGTGACGAACTGCCCGGACGCTGCCGACGCCGCATACGTGCTGCGCCCTTCAGGCGTGCTCAGGAACATCTGGGTGATGCCAGCTATCGAGGCGCCATCAGCCAGGGCCTGGGCCCAGAACGCCAGGCCTGACGCATCGGGTGCCCGGTTGAACATGGCGATGTACAGCGTGGAGATGGCGGTTTTCTGCACGGGAGTAGGTGTGCTCATCTGTATGTCCAAAAGTGCGTCTATACCGACATTGGTAACCATCTGGCCAAAATGATTCCATATGCCTGAGCCTCTTGAAACAGAGCCGCTACACTCGACTGCACTTTCACCGCCCAACGCGTTCCCAATGGACTTCCTGACCCAAGAAATCCGCCCCATCACCGCCCAGCAGGAACGCCTCACGGCCAAGCACCTGCTGCCGGCGCTGAAGGAAATCGAACAATTGCTGCTGCGCATGCGGCGCGAGATCGACGCCGAGCTGCAACCGCGCTTCCCCATGCATCAGGGCAAGGCTTACCCCTACGGACGTTGTCTGGAAATCTCGCAGCTGTTCATGGACAAGCTGCGTGCCGCGCTGAACACCAATATCCCCACCCGAGGTTTGCGCGCGCTGCGCGATTTCGTGCGGGCAGGCGGCCGTATCGATTGGGTGTGGGGTGCACTGCGCGAACAGTTCTTCCAGAATGCGTTTCAAGTGGGCGGGCTGTATGTCGATGTCTCCAACGACACAGTCACGGTGACCAAGCCGCCGGTCGAGATACTGCCGTTCAAACAGGCGGATTTTCTGGCGATCCAGGGGATCGAGCACTTCATCAAGGTGGCGCGCATTTACTGGAACGTGGAGGTCTACATCAACGACGTAGTGCCTTCACTGGCACCGATACTGCCGATGATTGCGGTGCCGCAGCAGGGGCTGCCGGCGCTTGCGTCCGCCACCGATTACATGATCGATTACTTCCGGCGTGATCGGTTTGTGCAGGCCGAAACCTATTTGCGCGAAGGTCCTTCCTTGCCACCCGAGCATCGGGCAGCCATGCTGGTCGGCGTCCCTGACGAACTGCGCGCAAGCGATGCGACACAAGGGCGTGAAGCGGCAATTGCTGCCGTCATCGCCGCCCGTGACACCAGTGTCGATCTCGACCCGCAATGGCGGGCCGCACGCCTTCAGGATTACTTGCGTGTGCCGCACTGACAATGCGCGTCAGGCGTAGACCACATCCCCCGCCACCAGCGCATTGACCCCGTTCAATTTCACGACCAAGTCCGTCGTCGCATTGAACACGCCGTCGCCGTTGGCATCGACCACCAGGTACGTATCTCCGAGCACGCGGGCAACTACCGCGCCGCGTGCCACGCCGTTATCCAGATAGAAGTCCGCCAGTGCCTCATCGGCCAGCAACAGTTCAGGCGTTACATAGCTCTTGATCACAAAGGACTGAAGCGCCGCGTCTAGCGCCAGTGCCTTCAAGTCGATCTTGTCGACGCCCACCGCGAAGTTGCTGATGGCATCCTGCGTGCTCGCAGCGGTGCCTGCCGCGTTGACGAAATCTTGCCTGGAATCGGCAGCGCGTTGGTAGGCCACGGTGTCTGCACCGCCACCTTGATACAGCGTGATCAGGTCGCCCCCCGCACCGCCAATGATCCGCCCGCCTGCCTGGCCACCCAGGATCGTGTCGGACGCCGCGCCACCGGTGACATCCAATACCTGAGTCGCGGCGGCACCCTGTACGTCCAAGCTGGCGGCAAGAGCACTGGCGTCGACCGTCAGAGCCTGCGCAACGGCCTGCAACTGCAGGCTTAACGCCTGGGTGCCATCGATCACGAGTGTGGACAAGGTGGTGTTGGTGCCAGCGTCGTCCACAAACGTATTGACACCCGTACCGCCTGCTGTGCCCACCGAGTGCAGGTTGATGGTTTCAACGCCCGGCGCGATCAGTGTCACCTGGACACCGTCGGTCAATGCGCCGTTGCTGGCGACGGCATTGCCAAGCGTGACGTTCAGTGAATCGCTGGTGCCAGCCGTATTAGCCAGGTTCAAGGTGGCATTGCCGTGATTGCCGAGGAATGCAATGGATGCGCCGTCGGCAAGTTGGTCCAGGGTCACGCTGCTGGTGCCGGGGACAGCGGCGGCGGCGGCGATTTGATATGACTGAATGCCGGACAGCAGGCTCGTGTCGAAGGTCTGTGCGTCGCCTGCATTATTCGAGGCCAGCCGCAGAATGTCGAAGTTGGTGAAACGCGGACCGGTTGCCCCTTGGGTGCCTTGCGTCAAGGAGGTGTACGCACTCGTTGCACCGCTGCCCTCGACCACCAGGTCAGGCTTGTTGCCGGGCGTGACGGCAGTGAAGAATATGGAGAAATCAGATGCGCTCACTTGGTAGCCCGCGTCGAGCACACCGGACACCACGGCGTTTCCTACGGTAGTACCTGTCTGGAACGCGCTTGCTATGTCCTCGGCCGATGCAAAATCGGCTCCGCCAGTGACCGTCAGGCCCGCAATGCTAAGCGTCCGTCCGGGGATGAGCATGGAATTCATCGTCACTGAAAGACGCTCGTGCCCAAAATCCGCCGTGTTCACATTGCGAATATTGATGATCTCGACGTTCTGCACCTGCGCAGTCGGAAAGGGGGTTCAAGGTAGTGGATGCATCCACATACTCGAAGGTGTCGATGCCCGCCCCGCCGTCGATGCTGTCCAGCGTACTCAAGGTCAGGTGGGTGGCGGTGAACCTGTCGTCGCCCGACGTGCCGACCAAGGTATCGGTGTCTGTTGTGGCCGCCAGATTCAGCGGCAGCACCGCTGGGGCGGCGGGGGCCGCAGGCGTGGAAGCAGTGCCGTTGGCAATTGAACGTGCTGCATCAACCGAGGCGCTGGCACTGTTCACCCCCGCAAGCACCTGCTTGTCCAATTCCACATTCGTGCCACCCAATTCGATCGCGTAGTACACACCCGCCGCGAGAGTGCGGTGTACAGGTTGGTGATCGCCAACTGTTGCGCGGAGGCGATGATGGCCATGTCGTCTGATCCGGTAGAGGTTTGCAGAAGGTCTGAAAAAATAACGACAGAGACATCGCCATTGACCGTATATCGGCTGAAATTAACTGTGGAAAACCTCACTGTCTGCCGTTATCGCCGTCATCACCCCGGCACCAAAACACGTCGGCCGCGCAAGCAGACAAACACCTGGCATCTGAGCAGCGAAGCGGTTTCCAGGCAGCATCGCCGTCATCTCGGCGGCACTCATATTGGCCAAGAAAAATGCGTGAACGCATGCCATTCATGAACAACGTTGAGCGACTGTAAACACCCTGCCCTGTACACCACGCTGCCACGCTTGAGCCACCTATATTCCGGTGACCAGCACGACAGACCTTCCAGGGTGAGCAGCGCTTATGTTCCGACACATGGGGCCGGTCACCGGCAACGATATCCGCGCAGAACGCGCGTGGGTCAGGCGCAGCCTGGACATCTACGGCGCAGATGAAATCGACCTGTGGCGCATCTTGCGCAAGGACGTGGAGCGCAAGCACATTGCCATGCTGTTCCCGCAGTTGATCGCGCTGCAACACGAACACCCCGAGTTCTGGCTGCATTGCGCTTGCGACACCTACCTGGATGCAAGCCTGTATGACAGCAGCACCGAGCTTGGTCTGCAGATCCGCCTGATCCGCCAGCTTGCCCGGCATTGGGAAACGCACAAGACCGCCGGACGCGAGACAGCTGCCGCGCACTACCAGGGAGTGACGGCACTGCAAATGTTCTCGGTGCTGGGCGGTGCCCTGACCCCACGCATGCTGCCTGCACGCGACCCGGCTGGGGTGCATGTACTGGCCGTGCCATCGGCTTTTTCCAGCATGCAGCAACTGTGGTTGAGCGCGTGTGCATCCTGTCTGGAAGACCCCGACGCCTCGTTGTGGGCAGCCCGCCCGGTGCTGCTCGATGACACCGTGGCACGGCTGGTCGAACACCCTTGCCTGCGCGGGCTGGTATTGCAATTCCTGTGCGCCGACCAGGACAAGCGCAAACGCCACGCCCCCGAATATGCCCATGCGGTCAGCAACAAAATGCCCTACTTTGCGCAAGCTGCCTGGCACGGCCGCACCGAGCGCTCATTCTGGTCACGCGATGCGAGCCACGTACTGACTGAATTCGGCATTGCGCAAGCCTTGGGACACCGATTGACGGCGTCAGCGAGACGGCAAAGCGGCAGCGATGGCGAAGGTGCCACGGATGATATGGGCTTCGATATTTTCTGTGCCAGTGCGTTTCATTGTGTGGGTACGCTTCCAAGGATTCCGATGTCACGAGAACTGGAACCCCTGTTCGGTGCAAAGCTGTTCAGCGGCTTCCTGCAAGCCACGCTGGCGCTGTCGCGGGCAGCGGTACTGACAGGATCAGTGAGCGAGGCGCAATGGGACGGTTGGTGCAAGCAGGTCGAGCAGCGCAACAAGCTGCTTGGTCGCCGGTGTTATGCGTATGCGAAGGAAACGTACGCCCGCACCGCCAGCGATCGGCGACTGGCGTTCATGGGTGGATTAGGGGCAGTGGTTGCGCTGGAACATGTGATGAGCCGCGTGGTGCTGGCGATCGAGCAGTGTGTGAAGGAAGCACCGTTGGGGCCGTGGTTCAGGGTGCGGTAACACAGGCGTGTCAGCAGCCTCTACACCTGATACTGCACACCCGTCGCGATGATCGTCTCGACTTGTGCCACGTTCTCGATCGATTCCGAGAACTCGGTCAAAATCCTCGCGCGACTGACGCCGTTATCCAAACCGTTCACCCAGAAATCGCTTCCTGCCTGATCGAGCTCGCGATGCAGGACGTGCTTGTAGAGCAGCGATACGAAGTGCTCGTTGCTGCTGTTTGCGCCGTACATGCCTTCGAATTCCGGGCTGCCGATGAATGACGATGCAATGTTGATCAGCGACACACCGTTGTCCATGGCTGCGAGCCAAAAGCCCGTGCCTTCCTTGTCTGCCGTCCGGTCGAAGGCCGCCGTATAGAGCCGGAAGACCTTGGCCGCCGATTCGTCGAAAGCAATGCCATTGGTTTCATCAAACACGATTCGATCGATGCCGCGCGCGGTCACGTCCACGGTCTGGCCCTTGACCGTAAAGCCGTCGGCAATCTTCGTGATGGCGTAGGAAGCACTGGTGCCTGCCAGCTTCAGCGTGTCCCTGCCGCCATTTCCAACAAAGACGTGGTTGCCACGATGCGTGGCGATGAAGGTATCGTTGCCTGCGGACCCGACGAGTTCACCGCCGCCGAAACCCGCCTTGTAGATGTGCTGGTTGACCAGGTTGTTCGTCCAGACGTCGATGCCGGTGTAGTCCTGAGAACGCGTGATGAGGTCGTACATGCCGGAATTGTCGACATCTGCCACGTCGCCACTTCGCGGGCCACCGGGAAGTTCGATCTTGTCGTTGAAACGCCCGGAAGCATCGCCCAGCCAAACCGATACTGGTGTGTTCCCAGACGTGAACGCGACAATGTCCTGATAGCCGTCGTGGTTGAAATCGACCACGCTGACGTGCTTGTACCAGCCGCCGGATTCCGACACAGCGGTGCTCTGCGGCAGCCGAAGCTGGGTTTCGTCACGGAACCTGCCATTTCCGTCGTTGACGAGTAATTGCAGATACGCCTTCTGATAATAGTTGGCACCTTCGTCGCTATTCGTGATCGACATCACCAGATCGGGAAGATCATCCCCGTTCAAGTCGATAGCGTCGATCGAGACGACAGTTTCCTTCTGAACCCCGCTGCCGGGCAGATTGATGGGCAATGAGCCGGTGAAGTTGCCCTTGCCATCGTTCAGCAGCACCTGGGATGTCGTAAAACCGCCAGATGAGTACCAACCGCCGAGAACCATGTCCGCAAAGCCGTCATTGTTGACGTCGATGAACTCGGACATCGTAAACGTCTGTGCAACGGTCTGGGCAGGGTCCCAAGGTGCCAGATAGGTCAAGCGAGGCATGATCGACGTGCCTGCGGTGGTGAACTGGCCTTTGCCATTGTTCAACCACAGTTCGTTACCCCCGAACATCAACGCGTTGACAAGGATATCCAGCTTGCCGGTGCCGGTCGTGTCGCCTGCGGACGCGCCATGGCTGAACAGGATTTTCTGAGGAAGCGCGCTGGTTGCGTTGACCAGCTTGCCGCTGGCCGCATCAGACAGGAAAAGCTTGTTTTGTGCACCTGCGTACGGTTCGACGTCGGTGCCGGACTCGATCAGAAATACGTCGTCGATTCCGTCTCCGTTGAAGTCGCCGACTACCGTCCGAGCCACATAATTCGTCGTGGTATCGCCTTGAAGCAGCGTGTTCGATACGTCAGTGAATCCGCCACGGCCATCGCCGATGAATGCCTGAAGATTGGAGGCGGGCGCGCTGGGGTTCTCGATGTCGATGCGGCCAATCAGAAAGTCTGCCTTCCCATCACCGTTGAAATCACCGACGCTGATGCTGTCGACATATCCGCGTGCGATTGACGGAATGAAATTCGAGCGAATGAATTGATTCAACCCCGTGCCCCAAGAATAATATTAGAAATTAATTTCCCGTCATTGTATTAAGAAAGGCGATCAGAGCACATTAACCAGAGGAGTACGCTGCGCGAAGCAGTGATATCCGCGTTCGGTTGCTGCTACCTGGGCGCGACGGGGTCTGCTCCTTCATTGGTGCTTATCATGAACAAAGCCTCCGTTTTACGGGAGGCTTTGTCAGTAATCTGGACCGGCCTCTGTAAAGAGGCCGGTTCCGCTTGCGTTCAGCAGTTCTTTCCGTATCGATCAGGCCATCTGCGGGGGCAAGACGATGTTGGACGGAAGTGCAAGGTTATTCGTCAGTGTGCCTTGCGCCACGTTGACAAACACATTGCTCAGATTGATCAGACCGATCAGTTCGACCACCACGTCGCCCGCATCGAACGTGCCGTCGCTGTTGATGTCTGCCGCGACATAGGTGTTGCCATCCAGCTGGAAGGTGGCAAATTCCTGTGCGGCCGTGCCCTGTGCAGCCGCAGTCGCGATGGCAGCAATGGCAGCGCTGCTGATGGTCTGACCATTGCTGGTAGTGTAAGAGAACAAGGTGGTGCCCGTGCTGCCCAGAATATTGCCGACGTTGATCTGGTCGCCCTGCCCGAAGTTCGTGATGCTGACCAGATTGGCGTCGATGCTTTCGTCGGCGCTATCAGCCAGTTGCAAGCTCGATTTCAACAGGAAGATATCTGCGCCGCTCCCGCCGGATACGAAGGCCCGCTGCGCGATGCTCAGATAGTTGGCAGCCGTGGCGCTGCCAGTTACCGTCAGGCCGACCTCGGCGTCTGCCACCAAGTTGCTGGTATCCAGAACCAGCGAGCCGGTAAGACCCGAGGCATCGATCAAAGAGGTAGCCGTCGTCTCGGTGGTAAACGACACCTTGATCGGGAAGCTGCCTGCAATGTTGAGCGTCTGCAGTGCAGCATCGGCAATGGCGATCTCGGTGGTGTTGCCCGTGGTGCTTCCCGAGTTCAGATTCAGGGTCTCGACACCTTCCACGGAAACCGTACCGGCGTTCAGCGCAACCGACGATGGCGTGGTGGGATTGAAGACGATGCTGTAGCCGTCGTTCTCACCGCTTACGTCCCTGAACACCAGGGTCGTTACCCCACCTGCGGTCGTCCCGGTCACGTTCAAGGCTTGCGTCAAGTCCACATGGATTGCCGTGACACCGCCTGCCGAGTCACCACCGCCCAGCCCCAAGGAGCCGATTTCGCTGTTGACCACCCAGTCTAGGTCAACCGTCTTGGCGTTGCCCACCTGGTCACCTGCCACGCTGACGCGCTCGAAATTCACGAAAGCAGCTGCGTTGGTCGCGGTCATTGCATAGGCCGACACCGAATCGAAGCCGTCGCCACCATCCACCGTGACCCCGCTTCCGAAGATGGCACCGCTACCACCAACGTAGTCATTGCCAGCGCCAAGGTCGATGACCGAACCGGCAATGAACGTCGTGTTGGTGGTCAGACGAATGTCATCGTGGCCGGAGCCACCCAACACGGTGGTGATCTGGCCAACCTGTCCAGACACACGCCCCACCACGCCACCCGTGTTGCCGGTCGCATCCAGCGAGTTGATATTTGCATTCAGGAACGCGCTGTTCAAGCCCAGATCGACACGACCTGCACCGGTGACGATCACCGCCAGATCGTGGCTGGCACCACCGGTCAACGGGGCAGAACCTACAGCAAACGAACTCAGTGCATTGATGGTCAAGGTGGTGACCTGGTCGGAAAGCGCCAGACCAGAGAGTTTGTTCGCCGCGAAACCGTTGGACGTGAGCGTGACCGACGACAGCGATTCACCGGTTATCGACACTTTGCCAGCCGTGACACCGCGCGACACGGTGACAGCACCGCTGGTCACGCCCTCGGCATAGGCGAACGATGTATGGCCATTGGCAATGTTATTGCCGCCGAAGTTCTTGCTGTCCACCAGACCGGTTTGTCCAGCGGCCAACCCGGTGAAGAAGACATCTGCCGTCGACCCGACAATGAAGTTCTGCGCGCCGACAAACCGGGCGGTATTTACGCTGATGACTTCTACACCCAAGCTGGTGTAGATACCGATACGCTCGACATTCTGAACGTTGGCCGGTGTGCCGGTCACGTCCTGGTCGGTCGTCAGCCACAGGGTGTCGGAGGCGGTGCCACCCACCACCGACGCACCGGGTGCCGACAATTGGGCATACGTGCGGGTGAACGTCAACGGCTGGTCGGGCGTCGTCGCCCCACCACCCGTCGTGGGCGTCTGGCCAATCGGCGTGCCGTTGCTTTGCGCGGTATCGGCGGCCGTCTTCTGTTCGGTCACCGAGGTCGGATCAGCGGTGATCTTGGTCAGCGAGAAGTTGCCTGCCGGTGCATCAGGCCCGGTCAGGTCGGTCTTCGTGGCGACGTATACACTGTATTCAACCTTGTTGGCGAACAACGCACGATCCAGCGCAGCTTGAGAATCGGCAGGCAAGTCGTCGGGCAGCGGGGCAGTGATCAGATCGGTGATCTTGCTGACCAGAAGCGTGCGGGCCGCAGTCGACTCCACACCACCCGCGGCCTCCAGCACAGCCAACCAGAACGCCAGCCCATCGGCATCCGCTGCACGGCCAAACGTCGACTCATAGAAGGCTTCAACAAATGCTGTGGCAGATTGCGTAGCCGGATAACGCGCCTCACCCTCGGGTGCCAGCAGGAAACTTTGGCTGATGCTCTCGAGGCTTGCTCCATCCGCCAATGCCGTTGCCCAAAACGTCAATCCGGCAGAGTCAGGTGTGCGACCGAAATAACCGACGTAGAGCCGGGTGATGCTTGCAATGTCGAGATCGGTAGGCTGGGCCATCGATGAACTCCGGAGGGCTAAGTGAAAAGGGCCATCACGCCTTAAAATCGATGGCATTTCCCGAAGGAAATGCATGCCGTTTCAACCGCAGTGAATGGATGTGCTCGTTTTACGGATGAGCCTTTCCAGCCACATCCCTCAAATAAGGTATGGCTCCACTTTTCTCCGGTATTTCGCATTGGCGGTGTGATGGCCATCACACCAAGATGCAAGTCACCTTGCTGCAAGATGAAGTGGCCTGTGTGCTACCGCATTTGCTTAGGCGAGCATTCAGGCGAAAATCAAGCACATCAAAATCAGCGTCTCGACTGTTTTCCAGTGGCCCCATATGGATTGGGTCGACGCCCTTGCCCGCGCAGATTACATCGGCATTTACACCTGAGATAAGCTCGGTATCGTGTGACCAGCCCCGCAAGTCCACGACATTGCTGCTAGCGGTCCCTTGGACCACCATGCTCGCGTTGACATCAAGTACGCAATAACCACTGCCCCCCATAATTTCCAGTCGTATTTTTAGATATAACTTCGCCAGCAGCCTTAATAAGCACGGGGCTCCAATTCCCTTCTGGCAGGGCGACAAAAGCGCCAATCAAAAAGCAGCCCATATCACTCAGAGATACTGACTGCCTTTTGAAGCGGCACCGCCTTCAGCGCGGATCGATGGGATTTACGTTGCCCCAATACCCCTCGGACTGCGGATGCACCTGCGGGTCACGTTCGCACAAAAAATGCCGCGCAACTGCGCGGCATTTCCTCGATCGTCAGGTTATGGCCAGATCAGGCAGCGAACAAGATGTCCGAGGCATGCAACGCACCGGTCATACCGGTGAGTGAGATCATCGTATCGGCCACGTTCACGATTCGATCACCGTTGTCCATGACCAGATAACGCCCTGCCAGTAATCCGCCGGTCACGGTCACGTCGTAGACCTGAGCCACGGCGTTCGTCGAGGCAATTGCCGTGGCCCCGACCTCGGCCCAGATTTTCTCGTTCAGGCTTCGGATATCCGTTGCGTTGCTGACCGCAACCGCGGTCACTACTGCGGTAGTCCCCGAAGTGAACGTCAGTCCGACCCCAAACGCATTCGCACCGATGCCGAACGTGATCGTGTCACCAATTCCCGCGCCGTTGCCGTTGAAGTCCGTAATCCGGTCCATCAACGCAGCATCAGTACGCAGACTGTTAAGTAAGTCGTTGTTGCGGGTTTCCGCCAGCGTCAAGAACTTGAAATTGTCATTGCCTGCGCCACCGGTCAGGATATCGGCGATGTTGTTGCCACTTGCCGTCCCCCCAACGATGGTGTCGTTGCCGGAACTGCCAACAATGGTGTCGGCACTACGACCGCCAATAAGCACTGCGGCCGTATCGGACGCCGTCAGATTGAGTCGGCCGGTGAAGCCTGTGGCATTGATGGTGCTCCCGACGCCGGCCGCCAATGAGAGCGTCAAGTTAACGTTTCCATCAATGCTCACCGTGGTACTGCTGCTCGTGCTCAGCGCAGTGATTATGTTGGCTTGTGCGCCCGACCCCGCAGACGTAAGCGAAATAGTCGACGCGCCGGTCACCGACAGCGCAGCCAACGCGCTGGGCGGGCCGTACTGCAGGCCATTGTTGTTCAGGGTGATGTCGACATTGGCGACGCCGTTTGCGCTTTCGATATTGACGGCAGCCACATTGACGCTGGTGTCGATGCTGAAGGCAGACCCAAGCTTCGCATTGATGAACGAGGTCGTCCCGGTGTTGGCAACGGCAAAGCTGCTGAGCGTCGTGTTAGTAATCTGGCCGACATCTACCAAGGCTCCACTTGCCGCGAGCGCCAACACCTCGAAACTGATGACGCTGTTGATAGCGGCATAGTTCGGGGTCACGTCACTGATCTGCAAGGTATCGCGTCCGGCTCCGCCATTGATCGTGCCACCGGCCACGAAGGGCACGGTGACAACGAGCGTGTCGTTGCCTGCACCAAGGTCGATGCTTGCGCCAGCGGAAAGTCCGCTGCTGATCAAGGTGACGACATCGTTGCCGCCACCTACATTCAGTGTGTCGATGCTTGCGCCAACTGCGGTGATCACATCCACGCCTTCGCCGGTGATCACATTCAGCACGCCAGCCGTTGCATTGGAGCTGATCAGCTTGACGCCACCATTGGCGGCCGTGAACGAGGTCAGCGTCAACATATCCTGGCCGGAAAAGTCGACGGACCCGGTGCCGGTAACGACCAGACTGGTGATCTTTCTGGCATCAGGTGCGGACAGATTGATTGCATTGGTGCTGGTTGCCGCACGGTCACCTCGGTCAGATTGGCGGCTTCGCCGAGCAATTGGACGTAGACGTTGTCCGCCCTGATCGCGTATGCCGTGGCTGCCGGCCCGTTGCCTGCAGCAGCCAGGTTGACGTTGATCATGCCGCCCGAATAGCCAAATCTTTTCAGACTCAGTGACAACACTGCGGCAGCGGAACCATCAAAGCCCACCGCAGCAGCGCCATACAAGCCCGAAACGGCGAGCGTGGCGTCGCCAACCCCGCTTACGTTTGCACCGAAGGTGCCACCCGTCACCTGGATGACGCGAGCACCGCTTCCTGCGAGATCCACACCAGCCCCGGCAACCTGTGCGGATACGTTCACCGTTTCGATGTTGCGCAAGATTGGCGCAAGCGACAACGGCGAGATCAACGTCAAATTCAGCGTGTCATCACCGTCGCCCCCATCGATCTCGGCCCCATCTTCCATTCCCGTCAGCACAGAGAGAATGTCGTTTCCGCTTCCCAAGTTGATCAGGGCATCGGAAGCGAGTGCGTTCCCATTGACGGTGATGAAGTCAGCACCGCCACCGACGTTCAAGGTTCTGACACTGGCACCATTCACAGCGATGGTGTCGTTACCGCGGCCCGTGTTGATGTCGAGCGCGTTTGAACCAATGGATTTCAAGGTCACGCCGCCGTCGCCCACGACGAGCGTTTCCAGCGCTGACAACTCACGGCCGGAAAATTCGACTGAACCGGTCCCACTGACGGTGATGCTTGTCACCTTGCTTGCGTCTCGCTCGGAGAGCTTTAGCGAGCTGTAGCTGGTAGCCGTTACCTTGACCTCTCTGATGTCGGCACTGTTTGCCGTCTTGAGTAGTTCGACGGAAGAACTTTCGGTGATGACATCAATTGCCGACGCTTGCGCTTCCAAGGTCAACTGCAACGGCGTACTGAGCGAGTAGGCAAGTCTGTCAAAGGACAGTTTCAAGGTGCTTGCTGTTGAACCCGTGAAACTGACTTTCGAGCTTGCGAAAGACGCAAAGTCCCGCGCAGAGATCGACAACGCCGCAGCACCGACATTTTCGATCCGCACCTGCGAGTCTATTGGTATGTTGACGATGTTCGCTTGCTGCAGCCCGGTAAGCGAGCCAAGATCAAGCAATACATTGCTGCCCACAGGCGTCAGATTCACGATTTCGATATTGCGCAGCGTGGCAGCCGCGCCAGTGCTGGAACTCAGACTTACGTTCAACGTGTCGATGCCGGCACCGCCATCGAGTACGTCACCCGCCGTCAAAGTATCCAGACCGTTGATTTGCTTGGCATCGAACACGTCATCGCCCGCCGTTCCCGTTTTCGTGTCCTGACCAGTGGTCAGCGACAAGTTCGACGCAGGCGGCGTCGTGGGGGTGGTCGGTGCTGTCGGAATCGTTGGAGTCTTCGGGATGGTAGGCGTTGTGGGTGGAGTGGGCGTGGTGGGAGTGGGCGGCGAGGTCGGAGTCGGCGTAGTGACAGGGGGTACGCCAACTACGTCGGCAAATGCCTGCTTCGCCGCATCCATGTCATTGCTTTGCAAGGTGACCGCAAACTCAAGCCCGATCACGGCTTTCTTGCTGAATGCATCACGATCCTTCACCGTCTCGGCATATTGTGCGTCGCTCAGGCCCTCAGGCTTCGTGGTCATCGGCGTACTGACGACCTGCACAATGCTGGCCACCAACACCGCTTTCCCCGCGTCTGACTCCACTCCCCCAGCGGCATTCAACACATCAGACCAGAATTTCAGACCAGCTGAGTCGGGCGCACGCCCGAATACGGTCTGGTAGAAGGTTGCAACGAACTGCTCAGCCGTCTGTGACGGACCGTAGATCGCTACCGACTCGGGACTTGTCAGAAACGCACTGATGAGGCTGGTGGGTGACGCACCGTTGGCGACGGCTTGGCTCCAGAATTCAAACCCGGCGGCATCAGGGGCACGGTTGAACAATGCGGTGTAGAGGTTTGCGATCTCAGTTTGCTGGGCGGGTGTGATAACAGCCATTTATCCAAATTAATAAATTAATATTGGCCTTATAAGGCCTAGTTTGTTTGGATTAATGTAGCGGCGCATTGACCGATATGCGAGATAAAATAGTAACGCCCACCGCGCACAATCAAAGATAAATCGCTTGCGATTTGGGCCAGCGGCTGAACCTGCCAACCAGGAATCGTGGATACGATCAGCGAGACAGATAAGGCGTCAATAATTGCGCCAAGGCCAAATCTTCGGGCGTAGTCAGTTTGATATTGTTCTTCTCGCCAGGCACCGGGTGTACCTGTCGCCCCGCGTCCAGCCACAACTGAATTGGCGACTGACGCTCGATGCCATCACGCTGCGCATCATCAAGCAGCGTCAGCAGCGCAAGACGATTGAATGCCAGCGGCGTCTGAAAAAGGGCTACCTGCGACGCGTTCAAGTAGCGTTTTACGGTGCCGCCCTCGATGCGCGCCACCGGCACCTCGACTGGCAGAAATGCTGCCGTCGCGTCGTGTGTCATGCCGGCCTTGATCACCTCTCCCAGCAAACTGCGCGTGGCAAAGGGCCGGGCCACATCGTGAATGACGACCCGTTCACCGTGCGCCACCGCCACCATGCGGCGAATGGATTCTTGCCGCGTGGTGCCGCCTTCGATCAGACGCACCTGCAGGCCGTGCTCTTGTACGACTGTTTCCGCGTAGGCCAAGGCATCGGGTGGAACCGCCATCACGATTTCATCGACCAGGCCAATAAACTTCGACACCACCCACACGAAGATTGGCTTCTGATCCAGCGCCAGCCACGCCTTGGGGCCTTCACCCAATCGGGCACCAAACCCAGCGGCGGGAATCAACGCTGAATACGTCGTCATTATCTTGGTCCAGAAGTCTTGGTGCACCGTGTCCGGCTGCATAAAATCGTATGACAGTCATGAACCGCCATTGCGTTCACATACGGTCAGCACTACGCGAGTGCAGTGTCTACCTGGCTTGCAATCTGCAGAATCTGCGCATCGTCCGGGAAGTGACGCAGCCACACCCGCGCGCTTGCCCGGGCCTTGCGCAATTTGCCGTCTCGCAATTGTTCCGCCAGACGCAGCAAGGTATAGCACTGGGTCAGCAATGCAAACCCCCGCAGGTTATGCGCGGCAATGATCGTATCGAAATCCGGATCGGGCGTGCGCCAATCTCCGTAAAGCGCTTCAAGCCAGGTTTCCGGTTGGTCCAAGGCCCATACCCTGCCCTCTGGACGTTCGGTCACATGCAGGCTCAGCACAGGAAACTCCACAACGCGATTCCACGCCATGGGCACGCCTTCCATCCACAGGCCACCCGTACTGATCTCTGCCCCCTTGTCGGTGTGATAGCCGCACAAGTCCATCAGCAAGCCTGACGCAGGATGACGGACAGCGCGCGGGTTGATCAAACCGGCGTTAGGGTCCAATTCGACCCAGCCGTTGGCCAGCAGGAAGGCTACTGCTCTCCCCATTTCTTCAAAGGGCAAACCAACGTCCACATCTTTGTCGAACGGCAGCAGATGGCCGTCACGCATCAGGCCAAGCAGGGTGCCGGCTGTCGGGAATGCGTGGACGCCCGCCTGCGCGAGTTGAGCCACCGTGGTCCACATCAACACTTCGTAGGCTTGGTAGTCGAACGGGTATGACGTGGAGACAGCATCCCTGCGAGGAAATTCGGCGTCTGCTTGAAGCAAGCGGAGCATGTCACGAAACGATGAAATTGCTGCAGGCAGATCACCGGTACGCATCCGCAACAGTCCAAGCACGTGATGTACCGCAGCCTGATCCGGTGCGAGCAAAATCGCCTCGCTCGCGTGGAGTCTGGCTATCTGCAATTCCCCTAGCCGAAGCGCAATACGAACGGCATCCAAACGCAAGTCGAGCACCCCTGGAGAGAGGGGAATCAACTGCTGCAAGATAGCCCACGCCTCTTTCGGCCGATGAGACGACACCAGCATGCTCACCACGACCCGACCCGCGCGAATATGACGAGGATCTATCTGCACGCTGCGAGCAAAGGCCCGGTATGCCTCATTGTACTTTTCCGTACGCAACAACATGTCGCCGTACAGGCAATGCACGTTCGCGTCGTCGGGGGCCAGACTGACTGCCTTTTGATAAGACGTCAGGGCGTCTTCCCATTGGTTAAGGCTTTGCTGAACTGCGCCAAGCGTGCGCCAGCTGTCTGCACGCTGGGGATGGCGTGCTGCAATCTGCCGAGCCAAAGATAAGGCTTGCGCATGGTCGCCCGTTTGAAAATACGTGGTCATCCGTGATTGCAGCATTGTCAGATCGTCAACGTGTTCTTTGTGACGCACTTGACTTTCCTCAAGCTGCCCGCCTGGGTTGAGCGGCGTCGTGCTGGTAGCGTCTGTCATCGCTTACAGTAATTGAGGGCACAGGGGCTGGCTCACGAACAGAAATGCGTTGTGCCCACCAGAATCAATATCTTATAAGTTCAATAAATGCAGAAAGGCCACGCTTTGCAGCGTGGCCTTTCTGTTCTTGCCATTCAACGGGCTATCAGTTCATTCCATTTGCTGCTGTACTCAGTCCACGTATTGGCTGGGACATTCGACAGTGGCTGCAGAACGAAGCCTGATGCGGCATGACATACGCCGTGCCGCATGCAGTGATATGTCGATTAGGCCAGGGTAATGACGCCAGCAGCGATGTCGGCGTTGGTCAGGTCGATCACACCGTTCAGCTTGACCAGTTGGTCGGCGCCTTCAACGAAGGTGTTGCCAGCGCTGTTGTCGACCACAATGTAGGTGTCGCCACCGAATTGGAACCACGAAGCCAGCGCATCGCCAACGGCACCGTTACCCTGCGAAGCTTGGGCGGTCAATTGAGCCAAGGTCGCGCCAGCCGGCAGGGTGGTTTGGGTCAGCGTCGTCGTTGCGAAGCCGCTGGTTGCCAGGCTCGTCACGTCGATGCTGTCACCGGCTGCGAAGTCGGTGATGGTTGCGTAGATCAGCGAGGTCACGCCAGAGTTGGCCGACAGGATGAACTGGTCATCGCCAGCACCACCCGTCAGGACGTCCAGACCGGTACCCGAGGTGATAACGTCGTCGCCTGCGCCACCAACGATGGTGTCGTTGGTCACGCCACCTTCGAGGTTGTTGGCACCAACCAAGCTACCCTTAATCGAAACAGCAGCACCAACCGTGGTGTTTTCCGACACAAAGTTGATTTCACCTGCGGTGACTGCCGAAGCGTCGAAGCTGGTGACAGCGGTGTTGCCGGTGTTGGTCAGCGTCAGGCCAGTATTACCCGTCACAACGATCGACGTTGCGCCGGTGGCTTCCAGGGTCAGTGCGTGCTGGATAGCGGTGTCAGGCAGGGTTGCCGACGAGTCGGTCGTCGAGATGTTGATGGTCTCGATGCCAGCAGCGGTAACCGTCGTGGTCAGCGCGGTAGTAGCCTTCAGAGCCAGGTTGAGCGAGTCAGCCTTGCCAGCGGTGTTAGCCAGTGCATAGGTGAAGTCGACGTTGCCACCGATCGTCAGATCGGTACCAGCAGCAACATTGGTTGCCGACACAGCAGCAGCGATGGGTTGGTTGACCAGCAGGTGCTTGAATGCCGAAGCGTCGTAAGCGCCGCTTGCGTTAGCGCCCAGGCCCAGGGTTTCGAAGCCGGTGATACCAGCGTTCAGCGTCACAACGCCTGCAACAGCGTCGATCACCAGCACGTCGTTGTCGCCGGCACCGCCGTCGATAGCCTTGGTAGGCGAAGCATCCAGAGTCACGGTGTCAACACCCGAACCGCCCTTGTAGGACTGGTTCGCGCCAACGATGACCGAGACAGCGCCCGTCGAAGCCGAAGCGTCGATGGTCGTGATGTCCGAATCAACTGCGGCGGTCAGCGAGATGCCCTTGCCGGTCGACGCGATGTTCAGCGTGGTGACGGTCGAGTCGACAGCCAGGGTGCTGAGCACGCCTGCGCCGTTCAGGTTCAGGGTGGTCACGGCTGCGTCGGTACCGTTAGCGATGGTGACGCCCGAACCAGCAGTTGCCGCCTTCAGCAAAACGGTAGCCGAGGTAGCAGCCTTGTTGAAGGTTGCGTTGATCACGCCAGCACCAATCACACCCAGGGTTTGCGTGGTCAGGCCAGTCAACGTAGCGGTACCAGCAGAAGCTTCGTAGCTGGTCACGCCAGTCACTTTCGAGGTATCGACAGTGGTGGTGTACGAGTTGAAGCGAAGGGTTTCGACGTTCGAGACCTTCGCCAGATCAATTGCGGTCCCGCCTTGCAGAATAGCGGTGTCGTTACCGCCACGGCCGTCAAGAGTGCCGGTGAAAGCGACGGGCAGGGTGAACACGTCGTCGCTGGCAGTGCCGGTGACGTTAGCGGTGGTGGCGATCGTCAGGAAAGCGGCGGCCTTAGCGGTAGCAACGGATGCTGCGGTTTCGTCCACAGCGCTCAGGTCGAAGCCTTGAGCGGAAGTCAGCGAGGTGTTCAGAGCCGAACCGTAGTACACGCCAACAGCGACCTTGTTAGCGAAGGTGCCGCGATCTTCCACGCTTTGTGCGAAGGCGGGATCAGCGATTTGTGCTGCGGTCAGGGGCGTGGTGACAGCGGTAACGATGCCGGAAACGACTTGTGCACGCGCGGCCGTGGAATCAGCACCACCAGCGTTGTTCAATGCAGCAACCCAGAAGGCCAAGCCTGCTTCGTCCGGAGCGCGGCCGAATACGGTGGTGTAGAAATCAGTGACGAAGTCTTGAGCCGACAGGAAGGGCGAATAGGTCTGGATGCCTTCCGGAGCGTTCAGGAAACCTTGGGTGATAGTGTCGATGCTGGCACCGCCGGCCAGTGCCGACGACCAGAAGTTCAGACCTTCCGTGTCAGGCACACGGTTGAACAGCGAAACATACAGGTTGGTGATTTGGGTCAATTGTGCAGCAGTTGCCATTACGTCAAGCTCCTAGGAATTTGGATGTAAGAACAGGCTATAAGAGACAGCCATTTTTCTCACTGACCGGACTGTATCCGAGGGAGCCCGCCAAGCAGTGTGACGTACGTCACACATCAAACATATCGACTGTATAAGAGGTAACGAGTCACAAACAGGCTATCAACGGTACCAAGTCGTAGCACCCCTGATACGTTGATCTGCGCTCAGATCACGGCTAAATACATAGCCCGCCTGTGTTCCGTCCGCGTTCAAGGTCCCCAACACCGACGTATTGGGCGTGCCAGCGTTGCTATACAGGAACCCACTGTTGTTGATAGTGCCCTGCGCGGCCACCGCAGCCGTAGTGCCGGGCGCGCTAACCGTCAGACTGGTGTCGAATACGCGCTGCGCAAAGTCGATGGTGAGCCGCGGGTCGGTAATGGTGGCGGTAACCGATTTGCCGCCAGAAATGATGTACGCCTCGGAGCCGCCAAGCGCAAAGCTGAACTTTTCGCTGGTCGGCAAGGCCATGGTGCCAGCAGCGCGCATCAGGCCAAAGGTGTCATTGCCGACGGTGACCTCAGCGTTGTTGCCTAGTTTTTTTCGCCCGTCGGCCAGCAGAGTTTCGTAGCGCCCCCAATAAACGGCGACTTGCGCAGGTGGCTTGGCCGAAGGGGGGACAATGACGTCAGGCATCACGGGAATGACTACCGGCGGGGTCGGCTCAACAGGCGCGACAGGCATTACCACCGGCGGCGGCGCAACTGGCGCGACCACCACTTTTACCGCGTTGACCTCAGCCACTGCCTCGGTGCGCGCGCCGGTTTGAGCGCTTCCGGCCACGCTGGTGTCCTCACGGCGCTTGGCATTGGGCTCGTCGGGAAGCGCATCCAAGAGCTTGGTGGCCGGGATGTAGCTGGGCCGCCCCTCGCCACGAGCCAGTTGCAGTTGCAAGTCGCGCATGGCGGCGGTCAACACCGAACCGCTGCCACCGCCGCATGCACCCAGGCCGTCCTGAAGGCAGTTTGCGCCGTAGGGCGTCATTTCGATGGCACCGCTGTGCACACCTACAGTGGTGGACAGACTGGTAGCAGCCACCGTGAAGTCGGTGCCGCGAATGCCGATGGCGGCCAATGGGGTGTTCAGCCGGTATTGATCTTTTGCCGCGTGCCCCCCTGCGCCGGTGATACTACGCATGGTGCCCTGTTCCAGAGAGAAACGGATAATCGACTTGGCCGGATCCTGGGCGTCGTAACGATAGTCCTGGATCACCAGGCGGGAGTTGGGACGCACGCTGACCAAGGCTTGATCGACCATGCGCACATGCACCTGTCCATTGACGCCGGTCTGCACCGAATCTGTCTGATGGACGGCATTGCCTCTCTTCAAGGGCGTGCTACTGCCATCGGCCTGGATCAGGGACGCATCGCCCAAGGCGAAGGTGACAGTGCCGACCACACTGGCGTCGGGCGTGGATGCGTGCGCAGACACCGCCATGGCTACGCAAGCAACAGCCATCATGGCGTTATGCGGAAAAAGCTTCATGGCGGGTTCCTTCAAACGGGTGGTATTTCGGGACTAGCCGGAAATGGTATCGGAAAGCAAGCAGCAAATGGTTGTGCAGGTGTCGCACATCCATAAGGCCGATCGACCTGCCCTGCCCCGCTGCCGTTCGGTCAGAAACCGTAGCGGATGCCGGCCCAGATGACGCGGCCGCTCTGGTCGAAAAGCCTGATGTTCGAGCTTTGCTTCAGGCGTTCGATGCTGACGAAACCATCTACCGGACCGACGAGCGGGAATTGCAGCTGCAATCTTGCCTGGGTACGGGTGGTGCGGCGGACAGCGTTGTCTGCCAGGATGGCGCTGTAAAGATTGTTGTCATGCGTCTGCGCCACCGCAAACAAGCCTTCCAGCACCACGCGCGGGCGCAATTCGGCGGCAACGACGGTGGTCATTTCATAACGACGGGCGTCGCCTCCGGGACGGGCGTGAACCGCCGTGTCCTGCCCGTGGCGCAGCAGTACAGCGGCCTGCACCGGCGTGTTGCCGATGAGGCCCACGCATCCACCACCCCCTTGCAGCCAGATAATGCGGGCGTCCAGGTTGCTGACGCTGGCGTAATGGCGCTGTTCCAATTCCCCGCCCAGCCCTGCTCGGCAAGTGCCGTACTGACGCTCCCAGCCCAATGCGGCGCGGGCACCGTAAAGCAGGTCCTGGCCACCCAGGCGGATCTGCTGCATGGTCAGACGCTGGCTGATGCTGCCGTAATCGGTGTCTTGAATCAGGCTGCCGCCCACCAGCAGGTCGCGCGTGTTGTAGTCGCTCAGGTCACGGTTGCTGCGCTGGGTCAGCGCCAGCAGCACTTCGCCTCGCCGGTCGCCCCGGTCGTTGAAAGCGTGGCCGTAGCGCAGCAAGGCTGAACTTTGGAAGGCGGTGTCGCTGCGTGCACGTTCTTCGTCTGCAATCGGAATGTCGACGATCACGCCCGCCCCTGCCAATAAAGGCAGGCTGGTCAGGGTGATGCCGTTGTTGGCATTGGTGTCGCGGCCAACTTGCGTGCGCAGTTCGCCATGCCAGCCGGTAGACGCTGGGACCACCGCCGCCAGCGCGGGCGCGATGGTCTGACGGCGCAGGCTGGCGATCCGCGCCATCAAGGGAGCAGGCGGGCTGAATTCCTGGATGACGTAATCGAACAGCGACTGTGCCGTGACATCGTCGCCACTGAGACGCGTGACAACGGCAAGATCCAGCCAGGCACCCGCGAAGTCGGGTTGGATCATGACGGCGCGCTCGTAGGCAGATGCAGCCAATTCATAATCACCCGCTTCTTGAGCGACAGTGCCCAGCAGGTACAAAGTATCGGGATCGTTGCTGGCGGCCAGTGGCGCGGCCGCCAGAGCGGCGTCCTTGAAACGCCGTTTGGCACGTAAGGACTGGATGGTGTCGAACTGATCGCGGGTCAGTATCGGGCCGGCTTCGGGCGGCGTGTATACGAAACGCTGGGGAGACGCGGAAGAAACCCAGGGTGCGGCCTGGCCGTCGGAAATCACGGGTGCGGCATCAGCATGGGAAACCGACGGGCCATGACTGGCTTCCTGCCCATGAACGACACCGGCCATCATGCACACGGCGAATGCGCACGCGCTCAACGCGAAACGGAACGGCGCGGCAAAACGTGTTTGGCGCACAGTGCCGACCGGGGAGCCAGGATGCAAACGGGGGAAACTTGGCATGCGGCCACGACTATGCCGGAATTTTGTGCCGGTGCCCATCCCGATAACTGGGTCTTGAGTATCCAAAGTGCCGGTACCTACTCGATCGTGTACAGCCGCAGCGGCTGGCGATGGCCTCGCACCGAGTGCTCGCCCAGCAGGTTCAAACCATGCGCCGACACAGCAGCGGCCGTCCCCGGACCAACGATAACGGTATGACCCAGGCTGCGACTCAGCTCTTCATAACGACTGGCGAGCACCACTGAATCACCCAATGCGGTAAATGTGCGTCGCTGCACTGGCCCGAAATGCCCTACCAATACCGGCCCGGTTTCAATACCGACACCGACACGCAGGCCCTTTTCACCCCACGGCCCCGATGGGAAATCAGCCATTCTTCGCACCACATCGGAAGCCGCAGCCAGCGCACGCTGGGCGTGATGGGGATCGTCGTCGACCGCGTTCCACAAGGCCATCGCAGCATCTCCGATGTATTTATCGATCACCCCACCATGCGCATCGACGACTGCGCCAAGCTCGGTGAAAAAATGCTGCAGCAACTCGGCGATGTCCTCGGGAGCCAGGGTGTCGCTCATCGAGGCAAAACCACGAATATCGACGAACATTACCGTTACGTCGCGGCGCGTAGCGTCGATCTGGCTGTTTACTTGTTGACGTTGTGCCAGTTGGGCCACCATGCGAGCGGGTAAATAAGCGGAAAACTGCGCGAACAGGCCCCGGCCAGTTCGCGCGGCACGATACAACTCAAGGCTGCCGGCCAATGCAAAGGCAAACAGGCCGAAAAGCAATGTCTGGGTAGCGGGCAATAAAAAGCCTGGACTCATTCGCAGCAGCAGGCCAGCAGCGAAGCTGACAGGCAGAAAGAGCAGAAGCCACACCAGAGGGGCCATCATTCTATATAGAGGATGGGCAATGGCGCGATGCATTTGCCATAAAAGCAAAAACGCCCAGACCGCCAGCCAGAGGGCGATCAGCAACAACGCACCGCGCGGCGCATAGGAAAATGCACCGCTGCCATCCAGCAAAGCCGACAGGGTTTCCGCATGAGGCTCGATTCCCGCAGCAACGCTATGCAACGGCGTTGCGATCACGTCAGCCAGGCCAAATGCGGTCCCACCTACCAGCACCGCTGCCCCTTTCAACACATTGGAAGACACTGCGCGTTCCAATACATCGGCTGCAGGCACTGACGCCCAGGCATCACGTTGGTGGCGATAGGGCACGACCAGCGTGAAATCAGCCGCCAAGGGCAGTTCCAACAAGGGTTGGCCCTTGGCATCTTCTGCAGTCAATACATAAGCCGGAGCCAGCACGCCTTTCCCCGGTGCAATACGTAGCTGCGACGCGTCGGTCATGGACAGATATGCCGCCAAGGTCAGCGTGGGATAACAAGCCTCTTCCCGACAAATCAGCGCTTGAATACGGCGAACATTGCCATCACCGTCGATGACGGGATTGATATGCCCAAGGCGGGTTGGTACCAGCCCGGCATGATTGGTCAAATAGCCGCGCGCCTGTGGGGGATGCGCGGCACCATCCGGCCCGGCACCTTCCAATGGCCAATTAGGGGGGATCAACACGCCATTTGCGCGTGAATCTGCACTGGCAAACACCACAGCAGAAATCACGTTGGGGGAACGTAGTTGCGCTGCCAGCAAAGCGTCGTCGGTTTTGGACTCGGGAAATACCATGTCCAGCGCCATTACCGATACTTCGTGCGTCTGATTCAGGGTTTGCAACAGTGTGGCCATGACAGCCCGAGGCCAGGGCCAGGCACCGACACGACCCAGGCTGCCCTCGTCTACATCGACAATTGCCAAACGCCCTTCCGCACCATCACGCGCCAGCACACGCGTGTAGATATCGCTGATTTCCAGATCGAACCGCCGCGATGCATCAGGCCAAATCCAGCAAAATGCGAACGCCATCGCCAGCGCAGCAAAGACGCAAAGCACTTGGCCAAGCTGACGGGAGGTTCTCATAGGCCAGGATGTTACCAATAATTGCTAAAACAACCTGTGCTTGAGCGAGGCTACTGATGGCCTATCGTAGGGAGAATTTGTGAAGGCCTGGAGATGTGAAGTTCAAACGCGCGAACTTCGGACATGGCCTTCATTCTAATAAAGCCGAATGGCTGAGTTCCACAGCACCGGCTGAGCGGACAGACGAACGGCTGAAGTACAAAACAATAGATGAAACGACTCGACCACCGACCTTAGGTTTGTTGCATATCACGCGCAGCCAGCGGAGTCTCAATGGTCACGATGTCATTGCCAGCCCCATGCTTTTCCAGCGCATCCGGTCCCTCTTCCGCCAATTTGCGCAACAAATCCGGCTGCAACACGATGATCACCCGCCCTTCTTTCTTCAAAATGCCGCGTTTCTGCAGTGAATGAATTGCACGCGATACCGTCTCGCGACTGGTATTGATGTTGAAGGCCATCTGCTGCTGCGTGGGCAGGTTTTCGATGACGGTGTTGTCGGCATTTTGCGGATCGATGCCCGTACGCGCCATGCCCAGCAATTGCAGATACACCCGCTGCTGCGCATTGCTGATCGACAGCAAGGTCCGCTGATGCGACAACTGACGCACCACAGCTGCCAACCGGATCATGACCCGCTCAGCCACCAGCGGGTACCCAAAGAACAATTGGCGGGCCGCCTTGCGTGGCAGCAGTCCCACGGTGGACGGCGCAACCGCCACCACGGTGGCCGAACGTGGCTGGTTGTCGATCAGGGACAATTCACCGAAGTAGTCGCCCGGCTTGACCAGGTGCAGACCGACTTCACTGCCGTCTTCGCCGAAATCGACAATTTGCAGCGATCCTTCCAGCAGGAAAGCCAGCGAATCGCTGTTGGCTCCCTTGGCAATGACGGTTTCACGGCGCGCGAACAGGCGCAATTGCATGATGCCCGCGATCTCTTCAAGAATGCGGGACTCGATTCCTTCGAAAAGTGGAATCGTCGACAAAACCTGCTGCGATATAGCCATGGATACCTGGGAAGCCTTAGCCATAAAGTATAGCGCTCGTGCTTGCCGGCTCTTGTATGTGTCTGATACCTGCTTTGTCACATACCTGCAATACCCGCGCCATACTATCGACACAACTCAGTCACCTGCGCGACGCAAATCACCATGTCCAGCACCATTCTCGTTGTCGAAGACGAACCCGCAATTCAGGAACTGATCGCGGTCAATCTGTCCTTTGCAGGCCACAAAGTGCTGCGCGCCGATGACGCCGAGCAGGCCGAAACCCTGATCCGCGCCGAATTGCCCGACCTGATCCTGCTCGATTGGATGCTGCCCGGCGCATCGGGTATCACCTTGGCGCGCCGCCTGCGCGGCGATGAACGCACCCGCGACGTGCCGGTGATCATGCTGACCGCCAAGGGTGCCGAGCAGGACAAGGTCGACGGCCTGGAAGCCGGTGCCGACGACTACATCACCAAGCCGTTCTCGCCGAAAGAGCTGATGGCGCGCATCAAGGCGGTGTTGCGCCGTCGCGCACCGCAGCTGACCGATGATGTAATCGACGTAAGCGGCCTGCGTCTGGACCCGGTCACGCACCGTCTGAACGGCGGCGACGCGTTGTTGCCGATCGGCCCGACCGAATTCCGCCTGCTGCATTTCTTCATGACCCACCCGGAACGCGTGTTCTCGCGTTCGCAGCTGCTTGACCAGGTGTGGGGCGACCACGTGTTCGTGGAAGAACGCACGGTGGACGTGCACATTCGCCGTCTGCGCAAGGCGCTGGAACCCAGCCGTCACGACGTTCACGTGGAAACCGTGCGCGGCAGTGGCTACCGTTTCACTGCCACACCGATTGCGCCGGTCGCACCGATAGCCTCGGCCACCAACGACGCCTGATTCCAGCCACCAGCGGGGCCTGACGCACGCCAGGCCCGCTCCTGCGACAATTGCACATGGTCTGGCTTCGAAATCTGGTTTTCATTGTGGTCCTGGCGCTTCTCGCCCGGGCCAGTCGTCATGCGCTGGGCAACGACAGCGCGTGGATTTTCTTCTGTGCCGGCATCTTGCTGCTGCTGCACTGGCACGTGCTGCAACTGGCGCGCGTGTCCAAGTGGACCGAAGATTTACGCCGTCCGCCGCCAGTTACCACCGGTTCCTGGGACGATTTGCTGGCGCGTCTATATAAGTACCATCGTTCGCAGGAACGGCTGCTGCACGAGGCCGAGGAAGGCCTGCAGGGTGCGGTGGCGGCCGGGCAGGCACTGCCTGACGGCGTGGTCACGCTGGACGCGGGCTTTCACATCCTGTGGTGCAACCGCATCGCGCGCCAGCATCTGGGCTTGCGGATTCCTGCCGATCAGGGCCAGAACCTGCTGAACCTGATGCGTGCGCCGGAATTCGTGCGCTATGCCAGTCAGGACAGCTGGACCGAGCCGCTGCTGGTACGCAGCCCGGCATCTTACGAACGTTTGCTGATGGTGCAGCTGATCGTCTACGGACGTGGGCAGCGCATGGTGCTGACGCGTGATGTGACCCAGATCGAAAAGCTGGAAACCACCCGCCGCGACTTCGTGGCCAACGTGTCGCACGAATTGCGCACTCCGCTGACGGTGCTGGCTGGCTTCCTGGAAACGCTGAAGGACATGCCGGACGAAGCCTTGTCGGCCGAGCAGCGCGAACAGTACATGGGCATGATGCTGGAACAGGCCCAGCGCATGCAGGCCATCGTGGCCGACTTGCTGACGCTGTCGGCGCTGGAAGCCTCGCCCTCTGCCGAACCGCATCCGGTGGGCATGCGCACGCTGATCGAAGCGGCGCGCCAGCAGGCCGAACCTTTGTCCGCAGGCCGCCACCAGTTCATCTGGAATGTGGACGAGACGCTCGACATCTTAGGTACGGCAAGCGAACTGGGGTCGGCCATCACGAACTTGCTGGTCAATGCGGTGCGCTACACCCCTGAAGGCGGGCGCATCACCATCAGCTGGCGACGCGAGGCCGACGGCAGCGCACGTTACCGGGTGGTGGATACCGGCATCGGCATTGCCGCTCACCATTTGCCGCGCCTGGCCGAACGTTTCTACCGGATCGACCGCAGCCGTTCGCGCGAATCCGGCGGCACCGGATTGGGTCTGGCGATAACCAAACACGTGGCCATGCGCCACGACGGTGAGCTGCAGATTGCCAGCGAACTTGGCAAGGGCAGCAACTTCAGCATTGTCTTCCCGGCAGAGCGAATCTCGGTCGCAGAAGACGACGCGGCATAAGCTTATGCCTATTTGATCCGCAGCTACCCCCATTGCCGACGGGGGTTTACCTGCGTGCGAGCCCACTTTGGCTCACAATGGTCGATTGTGTTTTTTCGCAGGACGGAGTCGCCGCATGGCCAAGATCGTGTTTTTCGAGAACATCCACCCCAGCGCACGTGCCGTATTCGCACGCGCCGGTTTGACCGACATCACCACGTACAACAGCGCCTTGTCGCCTGAAGCACTGATCGAAGCCGTTCGCGGCGCAGAAGTGCTGGGCATCCGCTCGCGTACGCAAATGGACCGTGCAGCACTTGCGGCTGCCGCACCGTCTCTGCGCACCGTGGGTTGCTTCTGCATCGGTACGAACCAAGTGGACCTGAAGGGTGCCGCCGAACAGGGCGTGCCGGTCTTCAATGCCCCGTTCTCGAATACCCGCTCGGTTGCTGAGCTGGTGATTGCCGAAGCCATTCTGCTGCTGCGTCGCGTGCCCGAGAAAAGCGACCGCGTGCATCACGGCCACTGGGACAAGACCGCCACCGGTGCCTATGAAGCCCGTGGCAAGACGCTGGGCATCATCGGCTACGGCAACATCGGCTCGCAGGTCGGTACCCTGGCGGAAAGCATCGGCATGCGTGTCATCTTCCATGACCTGGAAGCCAAGCTGCCGCTGGGCAATGCGCGCGCGCAGCCGGATCTGTCGGTGCTGCTGGGCGAAGCCGACGTGCTGACCCTGCATGTGCCGGGCGGTCGTGGCACCGAGAACATCATCAACGCCGACACCCTGAAGCAGATGAAGCCGGGTTCGATCCTGATCAACGCCTCGCGTGGTGGTGTGGTCGATATCGACGCCCTGCGCGACGCGCTGGTCAGCAAGCACATTGCCGGCGCAGCGCTGGACGTGTTCCCGGTCGAACCCAAGAGCGTGGACGAGCCGCTGGCTAGCCCGCTGATCGGCCTGCCCAACGTGATCCTGACCCCGCACATCGGCGGCAGCACGATGGAATCACAAGAAAACATCGGCATCGAAGTGGCCGAAAAGCTGGTGCGTTTCATCCAGACCGGCACCACCAAGGGTGCCGTCAACTTCCCCGAGCTGTCTTATGAAGATGCCGAAGGCGCAGCGCGCCTGCTGCACGTTCACCGCAATGAACCCGGCGTGCTGGCCTCGCTGAACAACCTGCTGGCCGAGCGCAAGCTGAACATCGTCAGCCAGCGTCTGCACACCAAGGGCGGCATTGGCTACGTGATTACCGATGTGGATGGCAACATCGACGCGGGTGCGCTGGAAGCTGTGCGCAAGCAAAGCTCGACGATCCGGGCCGACGTGGTTTAAGTCATTGAGTTGCTAGATAGCACGCAGTCTTCGTCGCGAAGACTGCGATGCGACAACAGCGGGTTCACGCCGAAAGTGTGAACCCGCTGTTTGTTTTTGGGCGAAATGGCGCGCACCTGCGTGCTGCTGGTTTTGCTCAAAACACATTCTTGCGCCACCAAATTGCATGACCTATCATCTATTGGTACGTCATCAATGGAATGGCAATGACCTCCCCGGACGACACCCGGCACGGCCAATTCGGTGCCTTGTTGGGACTGACCACCCGCCAATGGCGGCGCGCGGTCGATCAGCAGCTTCAGCCTTTCGGCTTGACCGAGGCAACCTGGCGGCCCCTGCTGCAAATTGCCCGCACGCCTGAAGCCCTGCGACAGAAAGAATTGGCAGCGGCGCTATCCCTGGACAGCTCGGCCGTGGTCCGGCTGCTGGATTCCCTACAAGCTGCCGGACTGATCGAACGACGCGAAGATGCCGCCGACCGACGCGCCAAGTCGATTCTGCTGACAGACACCGGCAAGGCCATGGTGGCGCGGGTCGAAGAAAGTGCTCGCCAAGTGCGTGACATTGCGCTGGTCGGCATCTCGGATGCAGACATCGCCACCACCATGCGGGTCATGCGCCAGATCCACCAGACCCTGACGCCCGATACGCAAGACCCAGCGCCATGAGCGCTATCCAACGACCCCGCATCGTCGACGGTGTGGAAATTCCGCAGGCCCCCTTGTGGCTGCTGGCGATCATTACTTTCTGCGGCACTTTTGCGATGCACATCTTTGTGCCCGCCCTGCCGATCGCGGCGGCCGACCTGGGTGTTGGCGCAGCCGCCATGCAGACCACCATCAGCATCTACATTCTGGGGCTGGCCGTGGGGCAGCTGATCTACGGCCCGCTTGCCGACCGGTTCGGCCGCCGCAAGGTGTTGATGTTCGGCATCGTGATCTACACCTGTTCGGGCTTGGCAGCGGCGCTGGCCCCCGATGCGCAAGCCCTGATCACCGCCCGGCTCTTCCAGGCCCTGGGCGGCTGTTCGGGTTTGGTGCTGGGGCGAGCGATGGTGCGCGACACCTCCACCACCGACGATGCGGTGAAGCGCCTGGCCTTGATGAACATGATGGTCATGCTCGGACCGGGGCTGGCACCGCTGCTGGGTGGGTTGCTGGCCAATTCCCTGGGATGGCGGTCGATCTTCTTTGCGCTCTGTGCGCTGGGCATTGCCAATTTCCTGTTGGCCTGGCGGCTGCTGCCGGAAACCGGCAAGCCCCGCCCGAAGAACGGGCCATCGCTGCTGAATGATTACAGCAAGCTGCTGCGCTCGAAAGTTTTCCTGCTGCTGACCCTGGGCGGCGGCTGCGCCACCACGTCGGCCTACGCGTTCATCGCATCGGCACCCTTCATCTTCGTGCACGACCTGCAACGACCGGCGAGCGAAGTCGGCCCCTACCTGGCCATGCTGGTGTGCGGGGTATGGGGCGGCAGCTTCACGGCAAGCAGGCTGATCACTCGCGTGTCGGTGCGAAAGCTGATGATCGTCGCCAACGCAGTCAGCGTGCTGGCTACCTTTGTATTGCTGGGCGCAACCCTGCTGGGACAGTTGTCGGTGCCGCTGGTGATCGGCACCTTGTTCGTCTTCAGTTGGGGTTCCGGCACCGCGTCGCCGTCTGCCTTGAGCGAGGCCATCAGCGTGAATCCGAACGTGATCGGCTCGGCGTCCGGGCTGTACGGCTTCGGGCAGATGTCCATCGGCGCAATCTGTACGACCCTGGCCGGCATGGGCAGCAACCCGGCGCTGGGCGTGAGCATCGTCATGGCAACGGCCGGGGTGATTGCACAGCTGAGCTTCAGATATGCGGGGCGGGTGCGGACGGCAGGGTGATTACCAGCTTATTGGTGCGGTCATGTCGGCAAAGTCACACCGATATCGCCCAGTTGCCGAAGCAGATGCGAACCACTAGCTGAAACGCCGCCGCACCCACCACCCGGCCACCAGCCCCAGTCCGCCCACCACTGCAAACACCCACCCGGACACTGCACCGGCCATGATGCCGGACAGCAAGGTGCCCACGGTGCAGCCCAGCGCCACCATGGCCCCCCAGCCCATCAGCAGGCCGCCGCCCAGCGCACGCAACGATTCGGATGCACTTGGCCATTTGGGTCGGAAATCGCCCGCGATCAAGGCTGATGCAAAAGATGCCAGCACCAGGCCGATGACAAACACACCGTTGCGTGACAGCAGCGCGTCCTTCACCACGGTGGCGCAGCCCGCAAAACTGTCCAGCCCTTCCAGGCGATCCGGCAACCAGCCCTGGCTTGCCGCAGCGGTGCGCGCCAGGCTTCCCAGTTCGGCGGTAACGCCCAACGGTGCCACGCGAAAGTAGGCCACCACGCCAATCGCCGCCACCAGCAGGCCACCAACATAGGACGGCCAGCGCGCGCCAAACAGCAGCGCGCCAAGTCGAGGGACTTGGTTCAAACCAGCAAGCTCAGCCCCTGTCTGATCAGCCTGCCTGCGATGATGTCGAAGCAACCACGCCACGGCACTGACCAGCAGCCCTACTTGCACCAACAAAGACCCACCGTATCCCAGAAAGTGCGGCAGCCACACCACCGGCGCGGCTTGGATGGTCGACAGGTACAAGGTGTTCCACGACGCAAAGCCCAACGCGAAACCCGCCACGGCCCCCAGCAGCGCAAACACCGATCCAACTGCGCCCTCGCCCAGTCGGTACAGATGAGCGCTGATACAAGACCCGCTTAGCGCCGTGCCCAGCCCGAAAGCCAGCGCACCCGCAGCAAGCACCCAGCTGACCGGTCCGATGTGCGCGCCTGGTGGCAGACCAGGCGCACGCGCGATCGGCAGAAAAGCACCGAACACGGCGTGATAACCGATCGTGCCTACGATCAAGGCCACGACGATGCCGATCAATCCCCGTGCATCGCGTCGCTCCAGAAAGTCGCGGGCATTGCAGTAGAAACAAAAGCGCGAGCGTTGCAGCACCAATCCGAAGAGCGCACCTGCCACCACTGAGAACGCCAACGCGCGCCCGTCATCGGGGCGCGCGGCGAGCCACCATGCCATCGCAGCCAGGGCTGCGGCGATCAAGGTGGACAAGGCCAAGGCAGGCGTCGGTGCGGAGCTGGGAGCCACCAATGTGGCACCCGTTACCTGTCTGCCGCTCAGACCTTGCCCCATACCGTTCCGGCCGGGTTGGCAATCGGCACGCCTACGCTGTTGCCGTATTCGGTCCAGGAACCGTCATAGTTGCGCACCTTGTAGCCCAGCAGTTTGCTGAGTGCGAACCACGAGTGGCTGGACCGCTCGCCAATGCGGCAGTAAGTGATGATTTCCTTGCTGCCGTCGATGCCCACGGCGGCATACAAGGCGCGCAATTCCTCGACCGGCTTGAAGGTGCCGTCTTCTGCCACCAGACGACCCCACGGCACGTTGATCGCACCCGGTACGTGACCGGCGCGAATCGACAATTCCTGCACACCATTGGGCGCGATGACCTTGCCGCTGTATTCGTCGGCCGAGCGGATGTCGACCAAGGCCACATTGCTTTCCTTGCGAGCCGCTGCCACCACGTCAGCCAAGCGTGCGCGCAACGCGGCATTGGCCGGTTTGACCGTCACACTGCCCTGCGCTGGGGTAACCGCTGCGGTGGCCAGTGCCCGGCCTTCGGCTTCCCATTTCTTGCGACCGCCATCGAGGAGCTTCACGTTTTCAATACCGTAGATATCGAAGACCCACGCACCCCAGGCCGCGAACCAGTTGTTGTTGTCGCCGTACAGCACGGTGACGGTGTCCTGATTCACGCCGGCATTGCGCAGCAGCTTCTGGAATTGCTCGGGCTTGGCGATGTCGCGTTCGACGGTGTCCACCAGGTCGGTGTGCCAACGCAGATTGGCCGCGCCGGGCAGGTGGCCACGTTCGTACAGACCGGGATTCACGCTGACTTCGATGACCCGGACTTTCGGATTCGACAGATTTTCAGCCAGCCATTGCGTGCTGACCAGGTGCGAACTTTGAGCAAAAGCGGGAACAGCGAACGAGGTGGCGGCAAGCGAGGTGGCAGCAAGCAGCACCCCGGCCAGGGCAGACCGAAGCGACATGGGAATCTCCGTGACGGGATGTGTGGATACCCACATTAGCCAAACACCATCACGCCACGAACGAATCGTTCGCCATATCTACATGACGAATTCAGCTGGTTGTCAGCGCTTGAACAGGGGCCGTCTAACAAGCCACAACAAGCCACAACAAGCATCGCAGGGGTTGATCGCAACCTGCCCAGCTACTTAATGCACCGCCCCGACGCGCTGTTGAATCCCCTGCACCAGCCTGCTACAGCGTTCCGCAATTTCCGCGCGCGGCACGCCGGCCGCCGGATTGCTCTTTGCCCGCAGACATTCGGCAAGCACCACGCGCATCTGCATTTTCCGCGTGAAATGCGGATCTTTCTTGGCACCCATGTACATAAGACCTGCGGTGCCCATGACGCCAATCAACGTCAACCACAACACGCCTGCAATCAGACAGATCGATATATCCATCTGCTGTTTGCGCGTGCTGGGTGACGAGGGTGCGCGTGTGGGTACGGGTGCCACGACATTGCCGATTGACGGGTGTCCAACTGCGAAAATAGTTTCGATCAGTCTATAACCGAAAAATCCAAAAATATACTCAATCCGCCCAACGGAAATTGAATCTATCTTGCGCTATTTCATCAATTTATTTCAGTAATTAATTTCATTAATTACGACTAACCAGACAAACCCGCGAAACCTGCGCCACCCCCGCCATGACAGCATTATCATGAGGTTAAACCAGCATCCTGGATTACCGATAAATGCTGTTGTTCATCATTGCTCTGATCACGATGTTGATAAGCTGGATTTACGCTTCGCCAGTTGCCAACCAGCGCGATGAACAGGCGTCGGCGTGGACGATTGCGCCTGTGTCGCCACAAGTCATGGACACCAACATCCTGCTTGCCATGGGCAGTGACAAGCATCTGTTCTTCCCCAGTGACAATGTGGTCGTCAGCCACAGCCATAAAACACCCGAATCGGCACGCCGGGTCACGCTGAATCTGGGAGAGCAGAAAAAAGTGGTGTTGTACGTGCCGCAAAAGCGCGCCATTCGGGATCAGCAGGCCAAGCTGCTTGCCAGCAAAGACCCGATCTGTCCGCGATTGCCGCAAGACGTCAATGCAGCGGTGCTGTGGCAGGAAGACAAACTGGGGGCGCAGATTGCCGCAGAAACCCGCGCAGGAAAATTGCCCAAGACGCAACAGGACCCGGGCAAGCCCATGCGCAGCCTGTACGACATCCACCAGATACGCAAACCTGCGCTGACCACAGCCCCCGAGCGCCAGGCCGCGTGGCTGGCCGTCAAACGGAAAACCGCTGAGAACATCAACAAGGCGGTCGAGGTAACCGATTTGCTCGGCGCCGATGCCGAAAAGGCCCGCTACTTCGTGAAAACGCTGCCAACCGGCCAGCTTGTGTCGATATGGACGGTCGTGCCGATCATGCATCCACACTACAAGTACCGCATCGAAGTCGAACAGGACATCGAACGCACCGGCTCAGCCATCACCACTGCCATCTTCGCCAGCAGCGATGTCATCGAACCCTGCCTGGACCTGGCTGAACGCATCTCCATGCAAGCGGGTCAGGTGCTGGCCGAGACCCATAGCCGGGTCAGGTACCACTGACACGGGCGTCTCTCAAACGCGTCAATACGGCCAACGGAGAGCAAGGTCGACAACGAAAAATCTGCACTATGAGAGCGCGGGAAAGTCAGTGCGACAGCAGACTTCCCGCGGGCTTTCAACGAAGACGACGAATATTTTCGTCAATTCTGCCCTGGATATGGGACAAGGTATCCGGCCTGATTTGCCCCGGAAACCCGCGCTGGGCGGTTGTCTTGAACGTGCTGGCTACCCCGCAGATCTGGTCGATGATGTCGCCTGCAGCATGGCCTGACAAGCCTGCCTCTTGCTCCCCCAACTTGAGCAGGCTTCCACGGGAAATCTCCAATGCCTCACCCAGCACGTCCATCTGGTGGTATCCCCCCGGCCCTTCGCAAAACGTCACGTCATAGGCTGGAGCCAATATCCAATCACCGGTCGCGGACATCAGATATGCAAAGTTCTTGGGGTGATCATCCCGGTTGTTGAACACAACGTTGAAAACGGCGCGTTGGAACGCCAGCGCGCGCTCTCGAACGTCGTTGGTACACAATTGCGTTGCACGCAGAAAATTGACGTAATCCAGCGTACCCGGCACGCGGAAATCTGCACCTGTGAACGCAGCGAGACTTTGCATCGGTACGCGCATGCCAGCCTGTCGATCAAACCGTTTGGTGGCAAAGGCCGCATGCCCCCCAGGAAGCTCGAAGTAAGCCGTATCCGGCGTCGTGATCCCGCATGCACGTAGACATTCGGCATAGGCGGCTTCAATCGCACACACTTCAGCGTGCTCTCCCTGGCCCGGAAATTTGATCAGCCAAGCTTCCGAGTTCGGCGTCTCGACCGTGCTGAATTCATCACTGACTGCGTCTCGGTAAAGCAGTGCTTTGGGTCGGGCCCCGTGCGGAGAACCGCCAAGTTGCAGCAAACCAGCCAGGAATTCGCCTCCGGTGCCGTGCAGTACGTCCTGCACCTCTGCAGCAAGTTTGTGCAATGGAATGTCGTCTTGCAACCCGGCTGCGTCCGGGGCAGCAGGCGCAAAGGACAGCGCGCCCATGGCGCTGGCGCCAATGTAGGTAAGACGCTCCAACGGTCCAACCCGCGCAGGATTGATCTGCCGACGCTTGAAAAGCCGATCCATCAGCAACATTCCCCAGCCATCGGGCAACGCATCGTAAACCGGACCAGGCAACCCGAGTTGATGTGCGGGAAAATCCTTGCGAAGCTTGGAGCCATGCAGCGGAAGCTGGTAGGCCGACAGTTCAAACCCTTTGGCCAACGCTTCGTCGCTGTATTCGAAGACGATCAGCGGCCGACCAGTCAGCGCGGTCGATGACACCAGCGTGCCCCAACGCCAGTGCGCGCCCCAACCGTCATAGTAGACGTCGATCTGTCTAGACATCGCTGGCCTTTCTCTTCGTGCGCCGGCGTGTTGCACTGTCCTCGTAGCGCAAGATGTCATCCAGGCTATCCAGCTGAGGCATGAAGAGTTGTTCCAATTCTTGCCGTCGTCCCAACACCATGGCGACACGAATCACGCTCTCGAATGTCGTGTTTCGACCCGCCTCCAGATTGGACAGCGTATTCACGCCGATGCCTGCGCGGCCGGCAACATCCGCTTGGGTCATCTGTCGAGCAAGTCGTTCTTTGCGAAGTCGCTCGCAAAGAAGCTTGACGAGTTCATCCGGCTTGGTGAAAAGTAAATCCATAATTTTGGGGCTTAAGTGCCTTTTCTGGACTTAATTCACCATATTTTGGACTTAAACACTGTTCGGATCAATGTCCGCAACATACTTGCGGACATTGATCCAGGTGCCGACACGAATCAAACCAACACGCGCTCGATCCCGCCTTCGTTGGCGCGCTTAACGTAGCTTTCCATCCACGTATCGCCCAGCAGGTGCTTGGCGATTTCCACCACGATGTAGTCGGCATCCACCGAGGCGTCGTCGTTGTAGCGCTTCAAGCCCTGCATGCACGACGGGCACGACGTCAGGATCTTCACGTCACCCGTGAAGCCATCGGCGCGCAGCTTTTCCGCACCCTTGGTGATCTCGATTTCCTTGCGGAAACGAATCTGCGTGGAAATGTCGGGGCGCGATACCGCCAGCGTGCCCGACTCACCGCAGCAACGCTCGCTCTTTTCCACTTCCGGGCCGACTAGTGCGCGCACCGTCTTCATCGGCTCCTGCAGCTTCATCGGCGTGTGGCAGGGGTCGTGGTACATGTAGCGCGTACCCGTCACACCTTCCAGCTTCACGCCCTTTTCCAGCAGGTATTCGTGAATGTCGATCAGGCGGCAGCCGGGGAAGATCTTGTCGAATTCATAACCCGCCAGCTGGTCATAACAGGTGCCACAGCTGACCACCACCGTCTTGATGTCCAGATAGTTCAGCGTGTTGGCCATGCGGTGGAACAGCACACGGTTATCCGTGATGATCTTCTCGGCCTTGTCTTCCATGCCATTGCCGCGCTGCGGATACCCACAGCACAGGTAACCCGGCGGCAGCACCGTCTGCACACCCACGTGCCACAGCATGGCCTGGGTGGCCAAGCCTACCTGCGAGAACAGGCGCTCTGATCCGCAACCCGGGAAGTAGAACACCGCTTCCGACTCGGCCGACGTTGCCTTCGGATCACGAATGATCGGCACGTACTTGTTGTCTTCGATGTCCAGCAACTTGCGCGCGGTCTGCTTGGGCAGGCTGCCGGGCATCTTCTTGTTCACGAAGTGCACGACCTGCTCGCGGATCGGCGCTTTGCCCACGGTAGCCGGCGGCAGTGCGGTCTGCTTCTTCGCAAACTTGCCCAGCATGTCGTGCGCGAAGCGTTGCGCCTTGTAGCCGACTTCCACCATCGCGGTACGCGTGGCGTTGATGGTGCGCGGGTCCTTGGCGTTCAGGAAGAACATCGCGGCCGAGGTACCCGGATTGAAGGACTTCTTGCCCATGCGGCGCAGCAAGGCGCGCATGTTCATCGACACGTCGCCGAAGTCGATATCCACCGGACAGGGCGTGGCGCATTTGTGGCAGACCGTACAGTGGTCGGCCACGTCTTCGAATTCTTCCCAATGCTTGATGCTGATGCCGCGACGCGTCTGCTCCTCGTACAGGAAGGCTTCCACCAGCAAGGACGTTGCCAGAATCTTGTTGCGCGGCGAGTAAAGCAAGTTGGCTCGCGGCACGTGGGTGGCACAGACCGGCTTGCACTTGCCGCAACGCAGGCAGTCCTTCACCGCATGCGAAATCGCACCGATGTCGCTCTGCTGCATGATCAGCGACTCATGGCCCATCAGTCCGAAGCTGGGCGTATAGGCATGACGCAGGTCACCGCCCGGCATCAGCTTGCCGGCATTGAAGCGGTTCTCCGGATCGACGCGGCGCTTGTAGTCCTGGAAGGGCTTCAGTTCGGCGTCGGTCAGGAATTCATACTTGGTGATGCCAATGCCGTGCTCACCCGAGATCACGCCATTCAAATCACGCGCAATCTGCATGATGCGCACGACGGCCTCGTTGGCCTCTTGCAGCATCTCGTAGTCGTCGGAATTGACCGGGATGTTGGTGTGCACATTGCCATCACCCGCATGCATGTGCAGCGCCACGAACACACGGCCCTTCAACACCTTGTCGTGGATGGCCTGCGCCTCTTCCACCACACAGGCCAGCGCCGCACCCGCAAACAAGCGTTGCAGATGCGCGCGGATTTCCGTGCGCCAGGAAATGCGAATGGTGCGGTCCTGCATCACGTCAAACAGACGTGCGTCGGGCTGGATCATCAGGCGCTGGCGCAAGGCCGGCAGCAAGGCATCCAGGCCGTGCAGTTCAATCGACGACAGTGCCTCGGCAAGCGGCAGGTCCAGATGTTCCAGCATCCAGCGCCAGCGTGCGCCAACCTGGCTCAGCAGCTCCAGCGCCTGTGCACCGCGATCACCCAACAGTTCTTCACGCGACAGGCGCGCGCCGTCACCGTCGTCGCTCTTGCCGACCGGCAGTTCGCCGTCGAAGAAGGCCTGCAGCTTTTCGACCAGCTTCAGCTTGTTGACGGTGGACAGCTCGATGTTGATGCGTTCGATATGGTCGGTGTATTCGCCCATGCGATTGAGCGGGATCACCACATCTTCATTGATCTTGAAGGCGTTGGTGTGGCGCGCAATCGCCGCCGTGCGCGAGCGATCCAGCCAGAACTTCTTGCGGGCCTCGGCGCTGACCGCCGTGAAGCCTTCACCGTGGCGCGTGTTGGCCAGGCGCACGACTTCGCTGGCGGCAACCGCCACCGCGTTTTCGTCGTCACCCACGATGTCACCGATCAGCACCATCTTGGGCAGCACACCGCGCTTGCTCTTGGTGGCATAGCCCACCGCGCGCAGATACCGCTCGTCCAAGTGTTCCAGGCCCGCCAGGGTCGCGCCGCGTGCACGACCTTCGCCGTCCAGGTACGCCTTGACCTCGACAATCGACGGGATGGCGTCGCGCGCCTGCCCGAAGAACTCCATACAGACCGTGCGTGTGTGCTTGGGCATGCGGTGCAGAATCCAGCGCGCCGACGTGATCAACCCGTCGGTACCTTCCTTCTGCACGCCTGGCAAACCGGCCAGGAACTTGTCGGTCACGTCCTTGCCCAGCCCTTCCTTGCGGAAACGCTTGCCTTCGATCTGCAGAGTTTCGCTGCGCAGCAGCGCAACGCCTGGGGCTTGCTTGCCGTCGAACCACTTCAGTTCGAAGCGCGCCATCTCCACGTCGTGGATCTTGCCCAGGTTGTGATCCAGACGCGTGACTTCCAGCCAGTCGCCCTGCGGATCGACCATGCGCCACCAGGCCAGATTGTCCAGCGCGGTGCCCCACAGCACGGCCTTCTTGCCGCCGGCGTTCACGGCAACGTTGCCGCCCACACAGGACGCTTCCGCAGAAGTCGGGTCAACCGCGAACACAAAACCGGCTTTCTCGGCCGCATCGGACACGCGCTTGGTGACCACGCCAGCGCCGGTGAAGATCGACGCGCTGACCTCGGTCAAGCCCGGCAACACGGTCTGTTCGACCGCGCCGATGGTTTCCAGCTTCTCGGTGTTGATGACCACCGACTTCCAGGTCAGCGGAATCGCGCCGCCCGTATAGCCCGTGCCGCCCCCACGCGGAATGATGGTGAGGCCCAACTCAATACAGGAACGGACCAGCGCGGCCATTTCCTCTTCGTGGTCCGGCGTCAGCACCACGAAGGGATATTCCACGCGCCAGTCGGTTGCGTCGGTCACGTGCGATACGCGCGACAAGCCATCGAACTTGATGTTGTCGGCAGCCGTGATGCGGCCCAGCAGCTTGCGCGTCTGCTTGCGCAAGTCGTAGGTGGATGCGAATTCGCGCTCAAACGCAGACACCGCGCCACGTGCCAGTTCCAGCAGGCTGGCTACCTTGCCGTCGCGCAGCGTGTCGCTGGCGTCACGGCGACGCTCGACTTCGCGCAGGCGGTGGTTCAGCGCTTCCACCAGCTGGGCGCGGCGCTTCGGGTTGTCCAGCAGGTCATCCTGCAAGTACGGATTGCGCCGCACCACCCAGATATCACCCAGCACTTCGTACAACATACGCGCCGATCGGCCGGTACGGCGCTCGGATCGCAACTCGTCCAGCATCGACCAGGCGTCGGGCCCAAGCAGGCGCAACACGATCTCGCGGTCGGAGAACGAGGTGTAGTTGTAGGGGATTTCGCGCAGGCGGGAAGCCGCTTGCGGGGGGATAAATGCAGTAGGAAGCAGCGGCGCGTTCATGTCTGGGACCTTCGCTCAGGGCGGACATTCTAGCTGGCGGATGCTGAAACGCGGGTAAACCCGGCGGGATCACGTCGGCAGCGTTGCACCATGAACCACACTTAAGTGCATTTGACGCATCCAATCACATTACCAACTTTACGAACTTAACGAAAAGCATATAATTCACTTCAGACTTTAAAAACGGACCCGCCATGAATACGCAGGCCTTGAGATCAGTACCCATCAGTATCGAGGAGGAGATGCGTCGCTCCTACCTCGATTACGCCTTGGAAGTACTTCGTGGTTGCAGCATTTTTAGCGATTGTGAGCCGCAGGCTATCAGTCCGGAACCCAAGGGACCCGCAAGCTCGAAAGCGAGGGATCGTTCTCGGTATCCAATAAAAACGCGTGCATGGCAGCTACGCTCACAGCATCGACAATTCTTTGGCGCTTCTAAGGTTGACGCGCGAAATGCGCCTTGAGAGCAGACAGCGATGAGTACACAAATCCTCTCTCAAACCATGTTTCGTGACACATTCGATTCCCGCGGCGATAGCGATCCATACGCATCCCCGCAGCAATCTGCAGCCTTACTCAAACAAGGGGCCGAGTACCGAAGACAGCGAATTGATGCTGCCGACATGTTGACCAGCGACCAAGCCGCAGCACTCGCAGGCGTCAGTCGTGTCAGCATTCATGCCTGGGCGAAAGTTGGACGTTGCATTGGTATTGCGCACATCCGCCGCGGGCTCAAATTGCCGCGATGGCAATTTGAGCCTGAAGTGTGGGATTGGATTGCGCAAGTCGCCAAGGCACTACATACCCAGGACGGTTGGCGTCTACTCAGCTTTTTCGAGACACCGCTTAATGCGCTCGACGGTAAGACACCTCGTCAAGCGCTAGAGCAGGGCACGGCAGGAGATCGAATTGTGGCGCTCGCGACAGCTGATGCTCACTAACCTTTATGCACTTCCTTCCGCAGGAAACACCCATAGTCGAACTGCCCGCAGGTGCGACGTGGTTTCGTGTTCAACGAATCAAAGCGATCTCGGGCAGCGTCCGAAAACGCGGCTTCATTCTCCCGCCGGCGGGTATATTGGCGGCGCGTTTCGACCTCCCGGACGGCATTACTGCCTATTTGGCCGACAGTGAACCGACGGCGCTGTATGAAACGGTCTTCCGGCGCGAAGCCACGTCCTGCACACTACTGCAGCTGACAGAGCGCCAGCTTGTAGTATTCACAAATGCTAAAGCGTTAAGGCTCGCTGACCTCCGTGGGCAGGAAGAGAAATATCCCGCTCTGCATTCACTAAGATATCCGGTCACGCAAGACCTCGCGAGACGCTACCGCGTCTCTGCCCTGGACGGCATTCTGTTTACCTCTGCGCAGCATGCAACGCACCGCTGCATTTGCATATTTGAAAGCGGTATAGCGAAGATGCGACGTGGTGCCCAGATCCCGTTGGTTCAACCGGGCACGACTCGACTGCATCGCCACGTTTTAGATGCCGCTTATCGCTCCCAAGTACCCATTGTCGACACCGGCGACATTTGAGCTTCAGGCAAACCACGGCGCTCAGATCGCTTTCTTACAGCAAATCCCACACTGACTCGCCGCCTGCCCGCACCAGCATGGGTATTCGGCGATCAGCACGGCCCAAGCACCAGCGTCTGCTGCCTGCTTGCAGTCTTCCGCCAAGCCCACACCAAGTAGTCGAATTGTGCGCGCTACGCCGACGTTGGCGAAGTTGGGAGCGCTTCCACGGCGAGACGCAAGCCCATAGCCCGCAGAATCGCCGCCAAGCTGCTGAGACCAGGATTGCCCTGCGGCGACAAGGTGCGATACAGCTGTGTGGGATTTAGTTGCGCTTGCTCGGCGACCGCCTGGACACCGCCGAACGCCTCGGTCATGTGACGCAAGGCGATCAGCAGTTCCGCTTGGTCGCCGTCGGCCAGAATGCTGTTGAGCACCTCGAGCGCAAAGGCCGGATCGCCGCGATACAGCTCGGCTAGCGCCTCTTCATGAGATCTGCTTTTCATCATCCGCCCTAGCAAAATTCGTTTATAGACGAATTTGCGTAGATCGGTTTATCAAGCAAACCACGGCCCCCACACCGCCTCCTTGAACCCCACACTCACCTCGCCCCCTGCCCGAACCAGCACCGGGCGGCGCACCAACGCGGGGTATTCAGCAATCAACGCCGTCCACGCCGCCGCATCTGCCGGCTGCTTGCGGTCTTCCGCCAGGCCACGCCAGGTGGTCGAAGCGCGATTCACCAGTTTCTCCCAGCCTCCTACTTCATCCGCCCAGGCACGCAAGGTGTCGGCAGGCACCGGGTGATCGCGATAGTCGATGAATTCATGTGCCACGCCTGCGCTGTCCAGCCAGGCGCGCGCCTTCTTGCAGGTGTCGCAGTTTTTCAGCCCGTAGACCTTTACGTCCGCCATCAACCCACTCCTTGAATCAGATATTGAAGCCATGTCCGATCAGGCCTGATCAGCGGCTTTCACACGTCAGGACCATTGCCCGATGGCACAGTCTTTGCATTGAACCACCCCGTGTTAGAGAAACCGTTGCCGATTGAACCGGAGTGGTGCATCGACCGTGATTTTCCCTGAAAACCCCATCAAGGTTTCCCCGCAAAGACGGGTAGGTCCGCTTGTCCTGTTAGTTGAAAAACGCAACTATTGAAAAGTGAACCTACATGGTGCGTGACCGCATGGAATTGAACGGAGGGGCTCGGGACGTTGCAATCAACTACGTCACGTTCCGACTGGATGTGCTGACAGCGATTGCCAAGCACGATGCATCGCTGGTCTACGAGCGCGAGTGCAGCGTCAGTCTGAAGGACTTGCGCGTGCTGCGGTTCGTTGCGCTGGAACCTGGGTTGGCACAGGGACGACTCGCCAATCTCTGCTATCTGGAAAAGACCTCGACGTCGAAGATGGTGACGGCGCTGGTCAAGCGGGGTTTGCTGCGACGCAAGATCGGAACGGAAGATGCGCGTCAGGTGCGGCTGCATCTGACCGCACATGGCAAGCGTGTCGTGGATCGCTGCGAGGTGCTCGGCCGTGAGATCGAAGGCAAGATGATGTCGGTACTGAGCGAACAGGAACGCTGCGTGTTCGAACAGTGCGTGGAACGGATAACGGCCGGTCTGCTGTTGCAGCGCGAGCGTGCTGCCAGCGGAACGGAAGACCAGGATTGATTCAGTTCTTCGGCGTGCCGCAGCCCTTGCGAAGCGCCGCGTGCCCCCACCCAGGAGAAGTCGCCTAATGCTCCCAACTCGGTTTCCCACCCGGTTTTCCACCCGAACGATGAAATGCTGGCTGGCCGGTGCCGTACTGGCCGCGATGTCCAGCGTCGGTATCGCGCAGGATGCGCCCAAGGTCCTGCGCATGGTGCCGCAGGCGGATCTGAAGATTCTCGATCCGATCTGGACCACGGCGTTCATCACGCGCAACCACGGCTACATGGTGTATGACACCTTGTTCGGGGTGGATGTGGACGGCAAAGTGTCGCCGCAAATGGTCGATACCTACACCAAGAGCTCTGATGGCAAAGTGTGGACCTTCAAGCTGCGCAGCGGCCTGGCCTTCCACGACGGCGCGCCGGTGACGTCTGCCGACGTGATCCAGTCGATCAAGCGCTGGGGCACGCGCGACGGCCTGGGCCAGAAGATGATGGCCGCGCTCGACAAGTTCGAAGCCGTTGACGACAACAGCTTCACCATGACCTTCAAGACCCCCTTCGGCATGGTGCTGGAAGCGCTCAGCAAGCCCTCGTCGATGCCGCCTTTCATCATGCCCAAGCGCGTGGCCGAGACGCCTGCCGACAAACAGATCGACGACACCACCGGCTCTGGCCCGTATGTGTTCAAGAAAGACGAATTCCGCCCCGGCGAACGCATCGTCTACACCAAGAACGCCAAGTACGTGCCGCGCACCGAAACGCCGTCGGGCACGGCTGGCGGCAAGCATGTCTACATCGACCGCATGGAATGGGTGATTCTGAAAGACGCGCAAACCATGGCCAACGCCATTGCCAACGGCGAAGTCGACATGATCGAGTGGGTGCCGGCCGAGCAATACGCCCCGCTGAAAGCCAACCCGAAGATCGAACTGCTCAGTGTGCCGCCCAAGGGCTCGTTCGCGCTTCACCTGAACCGCCTGGTGCCGCCCTTCAACAACGTGAAGATCGCGCAGGCCGCCTTCATGGCCGTCAGCCAGGAAGCGCTGATGCGCGCGCAGTTGGTGCACAAAGAGCTGTACAACACCTGCACCTCGGTCTACCCCTGCGGGTCTACCTACGGCATTGAAAAGGACACGTCCTACTTCACCGGCAAGCCGCAGTTCGAGAAGGCCAAGGCGCTGCTGAAAGAAGCGGGCTACGACAACACGCCGATCGTGCTGATGTGGCCGGCCGACTTTGCGGTGATCAACAAATTCCCGCCGGTCATGGGCCAGCTGCTGCAGCAAGCGGGCTTCAAGGTCGACATGCAATCCATGGACTGGCCGTCGCTGGTCACCCGCCGCGCCTCGAAGAACCCGGTCGGCCAGGGTGGCTGGAATGCGTTCATCACCGGCTGGCAGATTGCCGACACCATGAACCCGATGTTCTTTGCGCCGATGAACGGCGGTGGCCCGGACAAGGGTTGGTTCGGCTGGCCGACCGACGAGAAGCTGGAATCGCTGAAGGGCAAGTTCCTGGAAGCCACCGACGATACCGAACGCAAATCGCTGGCTGCACAGCTTCAGAAACAAGTCTATGACGGTGCGATCTTCGCGCCCATCGGCGAGTACAAGCCCATCGTGGCAGTGCGCAAGGATGTGGTCACAGGCCTGGTTCCCGGACCCGCCATCGTGTTCTGGAATCTGAAGAAGAACTAAGACCTGGCACCCAAAAGAACTGAGTCAGACATCCTGAGCCAGACGCAAGATGCACAATGACGCACGCCCCGGCAGCCACTCAGCGGCCGGGGCGTGCACGTCTATTTGCCTGACCCTATTCACCCGAGACCACCATGAACATCTTCATCGCAGGTTTTCAGCACGAGACCAATACCTTCGCCCCCAGCCCCGCCGACTGGGCCGCCTTCAACAGCGGTGCAGCCATGCCGGCATTTGTGCGCGGCGCGGAAATGGTGGAGCGCTTCAGCGGCAAGAACATGCCCATCGGCGGTTTCATCGATGCTGCGCGTGAAGAAGGCTGGAAGCTGCTGCCGTCCGTCTGGGCGGGCGCAGCTCCCTCGGCCCATGTCACGCAAGACGCATTCGAGCGCATCACCGGCCCGATGATCGAAGACCTGAAGGCAGCCATGGAACTTGGCGTGGATGCGGTCTACCTGGACCTGCACGGCGCAGCCGTTGCCGAACACATCGACGACCCGGAAGGCGAAGTCATCGCCATGGTGCGCGCCATCGTCGGCCCCGCCACCCCCATCGTTGCCAGCCTGGACCTGCACGCCAACGTTACCCAAGGCATGCTCGATGGCCCGGACGCCATCGTGGCCTATCGCACGTATCCGCATGTGGACATGGCCGACACCGGTCGCCTGGCTGCCGAACTGCTGAAGCGGCGTATTGCACGTGGCTCGCGGGAAGTGATCCATATGCGCCGCCTGCCCTTCCTGCTGCCGCTGAACGTGCAGTCGACCATGATCGAACCTGCGGCGTCCGTCTACGATTACCTGCGCGATCTGGACACCCGTTACGGCACGGTGCTCAGCTTTGCCCCCGGTTTCCCGGCGGCCGACTTCCCCGAATGCGGCCCGGTGGTATGGGGATACGGCGACGCCGCCCTGGAAGCCGTCGAAGCCCTGTACGCACGTGTGGACCAACCGCGCTCGCAATGGCGTCTGGACTTCTTCGAACCGCGCGAAGCCGTGGAATTGGCGCTGAATCTGGCTGAAAAAGCCGACCGCCCGGTGGTCATCGCTGACACGCAGGACAACCCTGGCGCAGGCGGCGACAGCAACACCACCGGCATGCTGCACGCGCTGCTGGCCGAAGACGCCGGCAAGCGTTTCCCCGGTCAGATTGCACTGGGTCTGATGCACGACGCCGCTGCTGCTGCCGCTGCTCATGCCGCTGGTGTAGGTGCCGAGATCGAAATCGACCTGGGTACTCAAGTGCCCACCTGGGGCGGCCAGCACAGCGACGTGCCGGTACATGGCAAGTTCAAGGTATTGGCATTGGCCGACGGCCCGGTCACCATTCTTGGCCCGATGATGCACGGCGTGAAGATGCAGGTCGGCAAAAGCGCGTGCCTGGAGATCGAGGGCGTGCGTGTGGCCGTATCCACCGGCAAGAGCCAGATGCTGGACCGCGAGCTGTATCGCTTCGTGGGCATCGAGCCCGAGCAGATGAAGCTGCTGGTCAACAAAAGCTCGGTGCATTTCCGTGCGGACTTCACACCGATTGCGCATCGCATCCTGATCGCCAAAGCCCCCGGCCCGATGGCCGCCGATCCTTCTGAGCTGCCGTTCACCCGTCTGCCTGCCGACATGGCCTTGCAGCCCTGATCCGTTCCCGCCAAGCTTCCCGCTCAAGCCCAAAGAGGCCACACACGTGCCGACAGATCCGCAAAAATATCTCGACTTCATGAAGCAGCATGCCGACGAGTTTCTCGCCGTGCGCCACACCATCCACCAGAACCCGGAACTTGGTTTCGAGGAATTCGGCACCAGCGAACTGGTGGCCAGGAAGCTGGCCAGCTGGGGTTATGAAGTCGAGCGCGGCATTGGCGACACGGGCGTGGTCGGCCGCTTGCAACGTGGAAACGGCAGCCGCAGCATCGGCCTGCGTGCCGACATGGATGCATTGCCCATTCTGGAAAGCACCGGCCTGCCCTATGCCAGCAAGAAACCCGGCGTAATGCATGCCTGCGGCCACGACGGCCACACCACCATGCTGCTGGGCGCGGCAAAATACCTGGCGGAAGCGGGCGATTTTTCCGGCACCGTGAACCTGATCTTCCAACCCGCCGAAGAAGGTCGCGGCGGTGCGCTGAAAATGCTGGAACACGGCCTGTTCGACAAATACCCTTGCGACGCCATTTTCGGCATGCACAACCTGCCCGGCTACCCGCAGGGCAAGCTGATGTTCCGCGACGGTGCGACCATGGCGTCTGCCGACAAGGTGGTCATCACGCTGACCGGTGTCGGCGGCCACGGCGCCATGCCACACAAATCCGTTGATCCGGTGGTCGCCGCCGCCAGCCTGGTGATGGCATTGCAGACCATCGTGTCACGCAATGTCGATCCGCAACACATGGCGATTGTCACGGTCGGCATGTTGCACGCTGGTCAGGCCAACAACATCATTCCCGACAAGGCCGTCATGGAGTTGACCGTACGCACACTGGACCGCGACGTGCGCAAGCAGGTGGAAAAACGCATTCGCGCAATCACCGCCGCGCAGGCAGAGAGCTTCGGTGTCGAGGCACACATTCACTACGACTACGCCTTCGCCGTACTGGTCAACACGCCCGAAGAAACTGCCCTGGCACGCACGCTGGGCCGCGAGTTGATGGGTGAACAAGGCATCGACGCAAACTTCGTTGCGCAGACCGCCAGCGAAGATTTTTCCTACATGCTGGAACAACGCCCGGGCAATTACTGCTACATCGGCAACGGCGTGGGGCAGGAACATGGTTCGTGCAATGTGCATAACCCCGGCTACGACTTCAACGACGCCAACCTGCCGATCGGCTCGGCCTACTTTGCGCTGCTGGCCGAACGGTATCTGGCCGGCCAGGTTGGCAAACCCACAGAGGCGGTGCCCGCATGAGCGTCCCCGACACTCAACTCGTCAACGCCGACGCAGTCACGCTGTCGGGCTGGATTCACGGCCGCAATGTGTCGTGCCGTGATGTCATGCAAGCCTTCCTTGGCCACATCGACCGCGTCAACCCGGCCGTCAACGCCATCGTCGCCCGCCGCGACCCGGATGAACTGCTGCGCGAAGCCGAGGCCAGCGACGCCGCACTTGCGCGTGGCGACAGCATTGGCTGGATGCACGGCTTCCCGCAGGCCCCCAAAGACTTGGCAGCCGTGCGCGGCATGGTCACCAGCCAGGGCGCGGCCTTCCTGGCGCAAGATGTGCCAGCCGACGACGCCATCGGCATCGCCCGCATGCGCGAAGCCGGGTCGATCTTCATCGGCCGCACCAACACACCGGAATTCGGCTTGGGCTCACAAAGCTACAACCCGGTCTACGGCACCACCGGCAACGCCTACGACCCGTCCCTGACGGGCGGTGGCAGCAGCGGCGGCGCAGCAGTTGCGTTGGCCCTGCGCATGCTGCCGGTGGCCGATGGCAGCGACATGATGGGTTCGCTGCGCAACCCGGCCGCCTTCAACAACGTGTTTGGCTTTCGGCCCACCTTCGGCCTGGTGCCCAGCGCCAGCCCCGAACGCTTCCTGAGCCAACTGAGCACCGACGGCCCGATGGCCCGCACCGTGCCCGACCTGGCCATGCTGCTGAGCGTGCAAGCCGGCCGCGACGCGCGTGCGCCCTTCTCGCTGGACAGCGATCCCGCGCAGTTCACGCAGGAACTATCCGCAGACTGCGCCGGCAAGCGCATCGGCTGGCTGGGGGATCTGGACGGCCACCTGGCAACAGAACCCGGCGTGCTGGACCTGTGCCGCACGGGCCTGAATGCCTTCAGTGACATCGGTTGCCACATCGAAGACGCAAGCCTGGGTTTCTCGGCCGACCGGCTATGGGACAGCTGGGTCACCCTGCGCCACTTCCTGGTTGCCGGTCGCCTGGGCGGCTTCTACAACGATCCAGTCAAGCGCGCCCAACTCAAACCCGAAGCCATCTGGGAAATCGAAAACGGTTTTGCACTGACTGGCAAAGACGTCTACGCGGCCTCAACCGAACGCAGCGCCTGGTACGCGCACCTGATGGCCTTGTTCGAACGCTACGACTACCTGGTGCTGCCCTCCGCGCAGGTGTTCGCCTTCGACGCCAAACAGCACTGGCCGACCGAGATCGCCGGCCGGCAAATGGACACTTATCACCGCTGGATGGAAGTCGTGATCCCCGCCGCGCTGGGCGGTATCCCGGCGATCAGCGTGCCCGTAGGCTTTGACCCACAAGGCCGCGCAATGGGCATGCAGATTCTCGCCAAGCCGCGTGATGATCTGGCGCTGCTGCAGCTGGCGTATGCGTATGACTTGGCAACGGAGTGGGTGAAGAAGAAGGTACCGGCGGTGTTGTCGGATGCGTGAGCAGATAGCGCGTGTATTTGAAGGAAAAGCGTTTCTGCGGCCGTTGTTTTACGGATATCCGGGCGGCCTGCGTGTCGAGCTGGCCGAACCCGGCTCGTCCACCCATCAATTCCGCACGGCGCTGAATAAAAGCGTCGAGATATGCAAACACGTGTTCGGACCTGCGCCCGAGCTCGTGGTTTGCCTGAGAACGTGGGTAGAAGGAAGTGCATTTGCAGCGCGTCAGTCTCTACGCAAGCTCCGCGCGTTGGGTATTCATATTCCGAAGCAACGAGAGATTTGGATAAGCACATCCGACGACGGGTACGAGGACGAAGACGACTGGACCCCACCAGATCCCCCGGCTGATTGGGTGACCATCGCCTTTCCCATCGATATAACCATGCTTGAGCCATTGCTTTGGTCTGCATGCGCTACAGACTTCAATATCGAACCGAAAGCACCGTGCTCGGTCCATCTCATGGATTTGGCTCGCGGCGTGATGGCACTCCCCTATGACGATCGTGGCATGGATATCGTCGGGCCGAACCACGCACTGCTGTCAGAGATTTTCACCACGTACAGGCACTATTTGCTGGGCTACGACATGGAAATCATGCAGGCGACTTTCGCGCCTGAAGAAGTCGCACCGGAATAACGAGACTGTCCGCCAAGTTCGAAATTTGAAAGCGGCATCGTCGTGCTGCGCGCCAGCGCATTCACGCTGCGTTTTCTCTTGAGATCTTTCCCATCAGGAACCGCCGCACGATTCCCACCGCATACACACTCGCGACCCGCTGCAAGAACGCCCTGAAGTCCACCGACGCCGTGCTGTCGGCGCGGTCGGAAATCGTGCGCAGCACTGCGCAGGGCATCTCGTACTCGTGGCAGATCTGGGCGACGGCTGCGCCTTCCATTTCCACGCATAGAACATCCGGCAAGGCTTCAACCAGCGACGTTGCCATGCCGGCTGCGTGCACGAAGGTGTCGCCGCTGGCGATCAGGCCTTCATGCACCGCAGGCACGTCGATACCGAAGTCAGCACGGGTCGCCGCATCGATGTCGGTGGCAAGCTGTTCGGCCACGTAGGCCGCAGCGCTTTGACGCAGCAATGCATTCAGCGACGCATCGGTGTCGAAGTACGCACGGTCGAGCAAGGGGATTTCATGGCGCGGGAAAATCGGGCGCGCATCCATGTCGTGTTGGACCAGCGATGTACCCACCACCACGTCACCTACGCGCACGCCTTGCCCGATGCCGCCTGCCAAGCCAGTGAACACGATGGCATCCACCTTGAATTCGCGGATCAGTGTCACGGTGGTGGCGGCAGCAGCCACCTTGCCGATGCGGGCCAGCACCAGCACGCAGGGGTGGCCGTACAGTTCACCCACGTGATAGTCGCGCAGGCCTACGCGCTGCACGACCACATCCGGCCCCATGTCGGCCAGCAGGCCGGCGAGTTCATCGTGCATGGCGGCAAGAATGCCGAGACGGCGTGGGGAGGCTTGGGATGACATGGTGACCGGTGGCTGATGCGTGAGGCCGAATTATCCGGCAAGCGATGGGCGCTGTCCTGTGGCTGCCAGTGCCGCAATCTGAAAATAAGCGCGGCACTCACGCAACGGGCGGGCAGGTTTTGGTCGAACTCGGCGCGTACCAGGACTACCATGGAAAGAAATACGCATACACCCAGGATGACAGCGTGACCGAACGCAACCGCCACCCACATGGCGAACCGCTGCAAGCCGAGCGGAAGCAAGACGAGCAGGATGCCGCAAGCGCTTCTTCGAACGCGCCTTCAAATGCCTCCCCGGGTGGACCGCGAAATGCGGCACCGAATGTTGCACCGAACGTTCCTCCGAACATTCCCCCCAAAGCCCCCTTCACCACCTCGCGCACCCAACGGGCACGCCAGCACTGGCATGTAGCCAAGACCCGCGCATCGGGCCTGTCCGCCCCGTGGCTGATGGTCATTGCCACCCTCATGTTCGCCACCATGGGGGTCTGCGTGAAGTTGGCGTCTGCCGACTATTCCACCGGCGAGATCATGTTTTATCGCAGCGTGATCGGCATCGTGATGATGGTGTTCCTCGCGCGTTCACAAGGCATCAGCCTGGCTACGCGCGTGCCCGTCAATCACTTCTGGCGCAGCGTGACCGGCGTGGTGTCGATGTACATGTGGTTCTACAGCGTGGGCGGCCTGCCGGTGGCCACCGCGATGACGCTGAACTACATGTCTTCGGTCTGGATGGCGGTGTTCATGATCGGTGGTGCGCTGCTGTTCGGCACCAGCAAGGTCGACAAACGCATGGTCGTGTCGGTGCTGCTGGGCTTTGTGGGCGTGGCCTTGGTGCTGCAACCCACCATGGCCGAGAACCAGTGGTGGTACGGCCTGATCGGCTTGCTGTCGGGCATGATCTCCGCGACTGCATATCTGCAGGTAGGCGCGCTTGCGCGGGCCGGTGAACCAGTGACCCGCATCGTGTTCTATTTCTCGATTGCGGGCATGGTGCTGGGCTTCATCACTGCCTTGCCGGCGGGTCTGCACCCCTTGACGTTCAAGGGCGTGTTCTTGCACCTGACAGTGGGCGTGCTGGCCGGGTTTGCGCAGATTTTGCTGACCCGCGCCTACGCAATCGGTCGCACGCTGGTCAACGCCAGCCTGCAGTACCTGGGCATTGCGTTCGCCGCCATTTACGGCGTGGTGTGGTTCTCCGACCCGATGAGCACCAGCCTGTTCATCGGCATGGTGATGATCGTGGGTGCGGGCATGTGCGCGGCGATGCTGAAGAGCAAGCCAGTCAGCACCAAGAGCAGATAAGTTGCCTGACCTTACTTATTCAGCATCGCGAACCCAAGCGTGAACAGCAGTTACATCGGTGGCCGCACGCGCGACGATGACGATACGCTGGCATCCCTTCAACGATTGATGCGGCAACGCATCAGGGAGACTACGCGTCGATGAGTTACGACTTGATGGTGTTCGAACCCGCCTCTGCCCCAGCTGATCATGATGAATTCATGACTTGGTATCGGGCGCAGACGGAATGGGCAGAGGACCATGCCTACAATGATCCGAAGGTAAGCACGCCGCGCCTGAGCGCGTTCTTCCACGAGATCATCAAACAGTATCCGGCGATGAACGGGCCGTATGGCGTTGAGGAACTGGACGACGAGGATGAGGACGACGCGCTGGTGTCGGACTACACCGTCGGCCAGTCGGTGATCTACATCGCGTTTGCGTGGAGCAAGGCCGAGGGAGCCTATCCCGAGGTACTGCGTCTGGCCACCAAGCACCAGATCGGGTTCTTCGACGTGAGTTCGAACAACGAAGAAGTCTGGCTGCCGGATGGCAAGGGCGGCCTGGCGATCGTGCACAAGGCATAACGCAGCGCGCTTGCCGTCCGAACAACACTCACAAGCCCCCACCCATGCCAGATACCGCCGCGCAACACCCACCCGTCGCCCTCGTCACAGGCTCCACTTCCGGCATCGGCGCAGCAATTGCACGCCGCCTGTCGCGCGAGGGCTACGCCGTGGTGCTGCATTCGCGCAGCTCGGTCGATGTCGGGCGCGCGATGGCAGCCGAGCTGGGCCTGGCCGCCTATGTGCAGGCTGATCTGGCCATCGATGCCGATCGCATCCGACTGTTGAAGGAAGCCATTGCGGTCTGGGGCCGGCTCGATGTGCTGGTCAACAACGCGGGCATCAGCGGTGTCATTCCCCACGGTGATCTGATGGCCGCAACCCCTGCCATCTGGCAGACGCTGCATGAAGTCAACGTGGTGGCACCGTTTCGCCTGATCGCCGAGGCCGAGGCAGCCTTGCGCGAGGCGTCGCGTCGCGGGCGGCCCGGCAGCGTGGTGAACATCAGTTCGCACGCCGGTGTTCGCCCCAAGGGCGCGTCCATTCCCTATGCGGCGACCAAGGCCGCACTCAATCACATGACCAAGCTGCTGGCCTTGAGCCTGGGGCCGGATATCCGTGTGAATGCCGTGGCACCCGGCTTGGTGGACACACCGCTGACAGCAGACTGGACGGCTGCACAAACCCTGTGGCGCGAGCGTTCGCCCATGCACCGCGCAGCCAGCCCGGATGACATCGCACACGTGGTTGCCATGCTGATTTCGTCGGACTACCTGACGGGCGAAATCGTGATGTCCGACGGCGGTTTGAATTTGACCTGAAAACGGGTTTCTCCTAGGGCACGACCGGCTGCGGACAGAAACTTGTGCACTACCATGCTTGCTCCCGCTTCCGAAGGAGTAGACATGGAGCAGACCTGGCGCTGGTTCGGCCCCGCCGACCCGATTCCGCTGGCTCACATTCGCCAAGCCGGTGCCACCGGCATCGTCACTGCCCTGCACCACGTGCCATCTGGCGTGGCTTGGTCAGACGCTGAAGTCGCCGCGCGCAAACGCGAAATCGAAGCCGCTGGGCTGACCTGGTCGGTTGCCGAAAGCATCCCGACGCCGGAGTCGATCAAGCTGCGCAACGCCGACTGCGCCACAGCCATCGAAGTCTGGAAGGAATCGCTGCGCGCCTGCGCCCGCGCCGGCATCAAGACCGTCTGCTACAACTTCATGCCCGTGGTCGACTGGACCCGCACCGACCTGATGTGGCAGTTGCCGTCCACCGGCCATGCGCTGCGTTTCGACATGACCGATTTTGCGGCCTATGACTTGTTCATGCTGCGCAGGCCGGGTGCGGCGCAGTCATTCACGCCGGAGATTGCCGCTGCCGCCGAAGTGCGTTTTGCGGCCATGTCGGCCGACGACCGCACGCGGCTGGAACGCACCATCATCGCCGGCCTGCCCGGTGCTGATTTTTCCTACGACCAGACTGCGCTGCGCCAGCGCATCGACGCCTACGAGAACACCGATGCTGCAGACCTGGCGGCCAACCTGACGCATTTCCTGTCCGAAGTTGCGCCGGTTGCGCAGGCGGAAGGTGTGCACCTTGGCATTCACCCGGACGACCCACCGCTGCCGCTGTTCGGCCTGCCGCGTGTGGTGTCGACCGCCAGCGACCTGCGTCGCATTCTGGCCAGCGTGCCAGTCGATGCCAGCGGCCTGACCTTCTGCGTGGGATCGCTGGGCTCGCGCGCCGACAACCCGCTGGTCGAGATGGCGACGGAATTTGCATCACGCATCCACTTCGCGCACCTGCGCGATGTGGCACGTGAAGACGATGGCTCGTTCTACGAAGCAGACCACCTGGACGGCTCGAACGACATGGTGGGCGTCATCGACGCCCTGCTTGCAGAAGAGCGTCGCCGTGCCGCAGATGGTCACGCACAGGCGGCCATTCCCCTGCGTCCGGACCACGGTCATCTGCTGGGCGACGACGGCGACAAGCGCAGCAACCCGGGGTATTCGTACATCGGTCGCTTGAAGGGTCTGGCAGAGATACGCGGGGTGATGCGGGCACTGGATCGCGCCACGCATCGACCCTGACGCCACCGGCCCGACAGAAGCCTGATCCGGTGTTGGCATCGCGCATCGATGGCGACACCGGAATCAGCTATGTGGAAACACCCACAGCAGCCCTGCCGTCATCGACAGATAGCGCAGGAATTTCCCGATTGCCATGTACAGCGCGCAACGCGCTGCCGGCCAGCGCATCCAGCCACCGACGGCACACAAAGGATCACCCACCACGGGCAGCCAGGACAGCAGCAGGGTCTTGGGCCCCAGGCGCACCAGCCAATCGTGCATGGCGCGCCGGATGCGGTGATGTTCCGGGTGCGGGTTGTGATGCGGTCGAAGCGGAACATGGGGTTCCGTCGCATGCGCGTCAGCCCCGTCCGCATGCTCGGCATCATGCGAATGCCGCACCTTCTCCACCGCCTTGTGCGCGCCCAGCCCCATGTAATAGGTGATCATGCCGCCCGCCGTATTGCCCGCGGTCGCTACCAGCATGGCCGTCCAGAACATGTCAGGTGCCACCTTCACATAGCCGAACACCGCCGCCTCGGAGCCAATCGGCAACAAGGTGGCGGACAAGAGCGTCACGATGAAAATCGCGGACAAGCCCACACCGGGCAGCGCCACGGCTGCAAGCAGCCAGGCTATCGATTCGTTGAACCAGGTTTCCATGGGGAAGCAGTGTAGCGGTAGAGAAACGAGCATTTGTGTCAAACTTCTTGTTTCCCTTGACTGGCCGTGACATGTCCACCGACTACCTGAAACGCATCCTTACCGCCAAGGTCTACGACGTTGCCGTCGAGACCCCCCTGGAACGCGCTCCGGATTTGTCGGCACGAATTAACAACACGGTGCTGCTCAAACGGGAAGACGCGCAGGAAGTCTTCAGCTTCAAGCTGCGTGGTGCCTACAACAAAATGGCGAATCTGCCGCCCAAGCTGCTGGCACGCGGCGTGATCGCAGCATCTGCCGGCAATCACGCGCAAGGTGTGGCCCTGGCTGCCCAGCGCCTGGGCTGCCGCGCCGTGATCGTCATGCCGGTGACCACGCCGAATGTGAAGATCGACGCCGTGAAAAAGCGCGGTGCCGAAGTCGTGTTGTCCGGCGACAGCTTCACCGACGCCTACCTGCACGCGCAAACCATCCAGAAAGCACAGAAACTTACCTTCGTGCATCCGTTTGACGACCCGGACGTGATCGCCGGTCAGGGTACGGTCGGCATGGAAATCCTGCGCCAGCACCCGGGCCCCATCGACGCCATCTTCGTGGCCATCGGCGGTGGCGGGCTGATCTCGGGCGTGGCGGCCTACATCAAGCAACTGCGTCCCGAGATCAAGATCATCGGCGTGCAGACCGAGGACTCCAATGCGATGATCCGCAGCGTGCAGAAAGGACGTCGTGTGCAGTTGACGGACGTCGGCCTGTTCTCGGACGGCACGGCCGTGAAGCTTGTCGGCGCAGAAACCTTCCGCCTGACGCGCAAGTACGTGGACGACTTCGTCACCGTCGATACCGATGCCATCTGTGCCGGTATCAAGGACGTATTCCAGGACACCCGCAGCGTGCTGGAACCCGCTGGTGCCCTGGCATTGGCCGGTTTGAAGCAGTACGCCGCCGAACACAAGCTGAAAGGCAAGACGCTGATCGCGATTGCCTGCGGCGCAAACATGAACTTCGACCGCCTGCGCTTCGTGTCAGAACGCGCCGAGGTGGGTGAAGCACGCGAAGCTGTGTTCGCGGTGACCATTCCCGAAGAACGCGGCAGCTTCCGCCGCTTCTGCGAGCAGGTCGGCAACCGCAACGTCACCGAGTTCAACTACCGCATTGCCGACGCCGAGAAAGCGCACGTGTTCGTGGGTGTGCAGATCACCGCCGCCAGCGAGTCCGACAAAATCGCCGCAGGTTTCCGTCGCGCCGGATTCACAGCGTTGGACCTGACGCACGACGAGCTTGGCAAGACCCACTTGCGCCACATGGTGGGTGGCGCAACCGCGCTGGCGGAAAACGAAGTGCTGTATCGCTTCGAATTCCCTGAGCGCCCCGGTGCCTTGATGCGCTTCCTGGAATCGATGTCGCCGAACTGGAACATCAGCCTGTTCCATTATCGAAATCAGGGCGCGGATTACGGGCGCATTCTGGTTGGTATCCAGGTGCCAGCCGCTGAAAAACGCACCTTCAAGACCTTCCTGTCGGAGATCGGTTATCCGCATTGGGACGAGACGGACAACCCCGCGTATCGGCTGTTCCTGCGTTAAACGATGGTGGCAACACCCCGCGCCATTTGGCGGGGTGTTGCCGCTCATTGCACCCGCTCATTCCACCCGCTTATTCGACCGAAAACACCTTCGGCGTCGCCCGCGCGTCGCGACTCAGTTCAAACACCTTCAGCGTGCCCTTTACCTCTGGCCCCATGCCGGGGGAATTCATGGGCATGCCCGGCACGCTGATGCCGACGATTGCGGGCTTTTCCTGCAAGAGCTTGCGGATGGCCGCGACTGGCACGTGTCCTTCCACGGTGTAGCCACCAATACGCATGGTGTGGCAACTGGCCATGTGCGAAGACCCATGCTGGGACTTGATCGCCGACAGGTCGTCCTGATCGATGGCATCGACTTCAATGCCCTGCTCGCGCAAGTACGTCACATAGCTGGTGCAGCAACCGCAGGTAGACGTTTTGTACAGCACGGCAGGCGTCGCGGCATGCGCCACCGTGCCGGCAAGCAGCAGGCCGGCGAATGCAAGGCGGACAAGGTGGCGGGTACGGATGGAAGACATGGCGGACCTCGTGTTGGAAATTCGGGTTAACAACTCAGGTTGAGGCGTCAGGCTGAAAACTCAGGTTAGAAACTCAAGCCAAAAAATCAGGCAAAAAATCAGCGTGAACACCCCAGATCGGCAAACCGCTGACAGTCTGATCAGACACGCGGGTTGACGCGCAACTGCCCCATCATGCCGGCCTCTTCGTGTTCAAGAATATGGCAGTGATACATGCGCAGACCGACGTGATGCTGTGCGACCTTGATGCGCACCGTCTCGCCGGGTTCCACGTTCACGGTGTCTTTCCAGGCCACGAACGGCGCATGTTCCGTCACGCCATCCTGCCTGCGCGATACCAGCTGGAACTGCACGCCGTGCAGGTGGAAAGGATGATCCATATCGGCGTCGTTGCGGATATCCCAGTGCTCGACCAGGCCCACCGTGGTGTCGATATCGACCCGTGCCATGTCGAAGGTCTTGCCGTCGATCATGAAGCGCATGTTGCCGGTGCCGTGGCCCATGTCCTCACTCAATACCACCGTGCGCACACGCTCCGCCATGCCCAGTGCCGGCACTTCGCGCAAGGCGGTCGGCAGGGCAACCGCCGTTCCCGCAGCCAATTTCACGCCGGCCAGCGTGATCCGCACGTCCTCGGCGTCGGCCGCCATCTTGCCGCGTGAATACGGGCGTGCCACCAGCTTGGTGTTCGTGGCCGTCGTGCTGGGCGACACCACGATCTCGACGCGTTCGGCAGGAGCCAGCAGCAAGGAATTCAGCCCTGCCTGCGGGGTCTCGAACAAGCCACCGTCGGTACCCACCTGGGTAAGCGTCGTGCCTTCGAGCATCAGATCCAGATAACGCGCATTGCACGCATTCCAGATGCGCCAGCGCTCGGTCCGCGTCACGACAATGCTGGGTTCGCGCTGCCCGTTGACCAGCACAAACTGCCCTTCCCGTCCGTCCATCACGTCGTCAGCTGTGTTGGGCGGAATCGTGCCGTCCGACATCAGGCGCAGGTCGCTGATGAACAGGTGGCGTTCCGGCAGTGCGTGCAGCGGGTCTTTGGCGGCGCGCACGATGAAGGCACCTGCGAGGCCACGGAAAGCCTGTTCCGCCGTATGACCATGCGGATGCGGGTGATACCAATAGGTGCCCGCGCTGCCCACCGGCAAGGTGAAGCGGTACAGACGCGACTCGCCCGGTGCCACGACTTCGTGCGGATTGCCGTCCTGATCGGGCGGCACCGGCAAGCCGTGCCAGTGCAGGGTGGACGGCTGCGACAACCGGTTCACGAAACGGATTTCCACCGTATCGCCCTCGTGCACATCGATCACTGGCCCTGGCAAGCTGCCGTTGAAAGCCCAGACCTCGGTGCTTTCACCGTCTATCAGGCTCATGCGCACAGGTGCTGCCACCAGTTCGCCCTGAAACAGGCCGGCGCGCGTAGCGTGGTTGTGCAGTCGGGGGAGTTCGCGCAGCGTGGCACCGGCAGGCATGCGTGTGGAAGCAGCGAGTGAAACCGGCTGGGCAGTCGTGTGCGCAGTGGCCGGCGCGGCCTTTGCGCCATGTCCGGCATGAGGATTGGCAGCAGGTGCTGTCCAATGACCGGCGTGCAGCGACATCGCCTGCGACATAGCGGGCCAAAGGGCAGCACCCAGGGTCGCGGTAAGAAAACGGCGGCGTGTCGACATGAAGCTCCTGACGGGAAAAGATGACTGGCAGCGGCTGGTGGCCCACCTTGCGTGGCGAGACTGCCCCCTTGGACAAACAGGACCGGTGCGATAACCCGACATGGAACCACAATCGAATGACCAACGTGGTCGGGCCGGGTTACTGCTCAGACCATGCACACGCCGGATTGCTCCCTGCCGGGGACAGGCGTAATATACCCCCATAGGGTATATAGAGCCAACCATGTCCTCCCCAGATCAAGTGTCCTTGTCGATCACCGGCATGACCTGCGCCGCCTGCGCCGCGCGCATCGAAAAGGTGTTGCAACGCACGCCTGGTGTGACGGCAAGCGTCAATCTCGCCACGGAAACCGCGCAGGTAAGCTGGACGCCAGGCACCGCCAGCGCGGATCAGGTGATTGCCACGGTCGAGCGCGTGGGCTATGGCGCAACCGTGCGCATCGAGCATGTCGACCCTGTACCGGCGCGTGCAGCAGCCTTGCGGGCGGAAGGACGGCAGTTACTGATCGCTGCCATTTTCACCCTGCCTTTGATGATCGAAATGCTGGGCATGCTGGGCGGCGAACATGTGGAAATCGTGCCGCGCTGGCTGCAATGGCTGCTGGCCACGCCCGTGCAATTCTGGATCGGTGCCCGCTTCTATCGGGGTGCGTGGCATAGCCTGCGCAGCGGTGGGGCCAACATGGACGTGTTGGTAGCACTGGGCACGTCCATGGCCTATGGCTTGAGCGCGGTGGTGACGCTGCTGGGTCTACATCATCAGCACATCTACTTCGAGGCCAGCGCCGCGATCATCACCCTGGTGGTGCTGGGCAAATGGCTGGAGGCGCGCGCCAAGGGCAAGACGGCGGGTGCGATTGCATCCCTGCTGGCCTTGCAACCCAAAACCGCGCGGGTAGAGGTCGATGGCGAATTGCGTGACGTCCCTATCAGCCAACTGAAAGTCGGTGATCGGGTGATCGTGCGTGATGGCGAAGCGGTGCCGGTCGATGGCGAGGTCATCACCGGCCACGCCACCATCGACGAAAGCATGCTCACCGGCGAAAGCATGCCGGTGGAAAAGACCACTGGCAGCCGGGTCTACGCAGCGACCCGCAACCTGCGCGGCAGCCTGACCTGCAAGGCGCTGCGGGTAGGCGGGCAAACCCAGTTGGCCGAAATCGTGCGCCTGGTCGAAGCTGCCCAGGGCTCGAAAGCCCCGATCCAACGGTTGGCAGACCAGATATCCGGGGTGTTCGTGCCTGTGGTGCTGGCCATCAGCGTGCTGACCTTCCTGGGTAGCCTGGCATTCGGCCTGGACGCCGTCACCAGCCTGGTTCACGCTGTGGCCGTGCTGGTCATTGCCTGCCCCTGCGCACTTGGTTTGGCCACGCCCACTGCGGTGATGGTGGGCATCGGTCGCGGTGCGCAGCACGGCATTCTGTTTCGCGATGCCGCAGCACTGGAACGCGCGCAGCACACCCAGGTGCTGGTGGTGGACAAGACCGGCACCCTGACTCGTGGTCAGCCGGAAGTCGTGGATACCGTGGTGTTCAGTGACACTACGCCAGCACAGTTGCTGCAGTGGGCGGCCAGCCTGGAACAAGGATCGACGCACCCGTTGGCCAACGCTGTACTACTGGCCGCGCAACAAGCCCTGCTGAAGCCCTTGCCAGTCAGCGCGTTTGCCACGGTCGCCGGGCAAGGCGTCGAGGCAGATATCGCAGGCGTGGGACACGTGCGGGTGGGTGTGGCTGCGTGGACGATGACTCGCGCAGGCGAAGCAAATGATCTCGGCCAAGGAAAAGAGCGCGCATCAAGCCAGGGGCGACCAGATCAAGGTCAGCAGGATCAAGGCCCGCAAGGTCAAGGCCGCCAAGATCCGGTTCAGCAAGATCACCAGCAAGCCCTGGCCAGCCTGGCCGAGCGTGGCCTGAGTCTGGTGGCCGTGTCGGTCGATGGTGTGTTGCGCGGCGTGCTTGGCATCACAGATGCGCTGCGCCCCACATCGGCCGCCGCTGTGGCTGCCCTGCACGCATTGAACGTGAAGGTAGTGATGCTGACTGGCGACCAGCCCGCTGCGGCCGCACGGATCGCGGCACAGTGCGGTATTGACGAGGTGCACGCCAGCCTGCTGCCCGCCGACAAGGCGGCTTATGTCACCAAGCTGCGTGAAGCAGGTACGGTGGTAGCAATGGTGGGCGACGGCATCAACGACGCCCCTGCCCTGGCGGCCGCAGAGGTCAGCTTTGCGATGGGCGCAGGCAGTGACGTGGCCATCGACGCAGCCGATGTCACCTTGATGCACAGCGACCTGCTGGCCGTCGTCGATGCCATTTCGCTGTCACGCGCCACCTTGCGCAAGATTCGACAGAACCTGTTCTTCGCGTTCGTGTACAACGTACTCGGCATTCCATTGGCTGCGTTCGGTCTGCTCAACCCAGTAATCGCGGGGGCAGCCATGGCCATGAGTTCGGTGTCGGTCATCAGCAATTCTCTGTTGCTGAAAAGATGGCATCCCACCCGGGCGTAAGCCTTGCAAAACCGCAGGCCAGTCCCGATTAAAAATGCTTGGTGACAAGTTTTCCCGAAGTTTGTCCGAGGATCGCGGCACGTATTGATCCCCGTACAGTCGAACCCTCACAATTTCGCCGAGGTGCCATTGTCGAGCACCCTGGTTCACGCAATACCCACAGGAGATTTTCCATGGCACAAACCACCGTCTTCAACATCAAGGGCATTACTTGCGAAGCGTGCGTTCGCACCTTGTCTGCTGCGCTGTACAAGGTCCCTGGCGTGCAGTTCGTCCTGGTCGATCAGCCCAATGCTCGCGCCACCGTGCAGTATGACGAGCAGCAAAGCAAGGACGTTGACCTGGCCAAGACGATCGTCGACACCGGATATGAAGTCGTCTGATTGCTGCACGCCGTCGCCTGAGGCGACGCGCGGGGCTGCGGCGCTGTCCTCGGCCACGTCAGCGGCCGGGGCAGCGGACACCGCAGCCGATGATTCGGCACGCACCGGCCCCAGCGTCGTCCAGCCCGGCAAGCCGCGCCTGATCTCGCGGCTCAATCGCATCGAAGGTCAGGTGCGCGGCATCACCCGCATGGTGGAAGACGACCGTTATTGCGTGGACATTCTCACGCAGGTGGCCGCCATCAAGTCGGCGCTGGATGGCGTGGCCATGCAGCTGCTGGAAAACCATACACACGGATGCGTGGCGCGTGCGCTGCGTGACGGCGATGGTGACGCGGCGATTGCCGAGTTGATGGACGTGATGAAAAAACTGAGCGGGCGCGGGCTGGGCTGACCGGGTTGCGGTCAGTGTGCAGGGTCATGCACGTCCGCGACGCCTGCCTGTCCACCAGGCGTCGATTACCAGCACCGCCACAAACCCCAGCGTGTAAGCCAGCACATCCCACCAGTCGGGCGTGCTGCCCAGCACAACACGAACGATCGGGTTCTCGATGCGCACGTGGAACACCGTCGACAGATATTGGACAAGCTCCACCAGCAGCCCGATCATCCAGGCTGCGCAAGCCAGCCACCAGTTCCTGGCCCGAATGAAGGCCTTGAAGCCCGCGTACACCCAGATCACCGCCAGCACGTCGCCAAAAAAACTGCGCAGCAGGCCAAGGCGTGCACCCACGGTGGCAAGCAGCGCCAGCAACACAAACAAGACCACCGCCCAGATGAAGGACGCGAGATCAAACCGCCAAGCGATACGCGCTTGATCGGGCGGACTGGCAGGCCCCAGGGTTCGCGACATCAGGCAGGCCTCCGATCAGTACGAGGATGGGCCGCCATGTGGCACGTCAGACATGCCGTAAACGCTGCGCGGTCGGGCAAGGCAGCCAGCACGCGTTCCGTCACCCAGAATGCGCTGATGTGATCGGCAACGATGAAGATGCCGTCCTGATCCTTCGCCACCTGCGTAACCGACGACCAAGGCACGAACAGCACACGGGAAGCGTTGTGCATCACCAAGCCACGTTCGCCGATGGCAAGTGTGTGCGCACCGTACAAGTCCCCAGCAGCGGCATGCACCCTGACAAGCATGGCGCGCTGCGCGCGGGTCAGACACAGCATGCCGCAAACAGCCGTCACCACCATCAGCAGAAACGCCAGCACCAGCATGCCGCGCCCGCCCATCTCCAAACCTCGGTCCAGGGTCTCCGACGCAATCCACATCCCGCCCGACAGCTCATGGACAGCGGTGAGCACGCCAATGATCGCACCAAGCATCGCCCCAGCCGTCAGCCAGAAGGCAAGCGACCCCAGCGATGCCCAGCCGATCCGCTTCCGCGTGCGCGTGCCGGGTTGCCGCAGCAACACGCGCTGCATGCGCATATAGGATGCGAACGACAGCGCCGGGATCTGCAGCCGGTAATCGACCACACCGATCTGCGTCTCCAGCGTCATGCCAAGGTGCTGCGTCACGTTCTCGTCCATCGTCGGCTCACTGCTGGTTGCCACATAACCAAGGGTAGAAAGACAGGCGTGCCATTCGCCACCGATGTGGCGAGGCCGCTCACTGGAGCCTGTACAAGCCGCTCTGTTGTTCCAGATAACGCATGAAATCATCCCGATCCGGCATCGCAGCCAGCAAGGATTCGGGCAGCCAATACGCGCTGATGCGGTCGGCAATGATGAACGTCACGCCTTTGTCGGCGACGATTTCGGTAATGACCGACCACGGCACGATCGAGCTGCGCGACGCGTTGTGCAGCAAGATGCCGCCATCGCCGAATTGCAATTGGTGCGCACCGAACAGTCCGCCCCCCGCAGCATGGATGTCACCCAACAGCAGGCGTTGCGTCTGGCTCAGGTAGAACACGCCGAAAAATACGCTGAGCAGCATCAGCCCAAGTGCCAGCAAGATCACGCTCAGCCCCCCGAACAGCCAGCCAGCGTCACTGTCTTCGACACCGATCCAGAGTTCAGCCGACAAGTCATAGGCCCCGGCCGCCCAACCCAGCGAGCCACCGATGACCACCAGGATCCACGTCTTCCAGTTCCAGATTCGCCCAGAGCGTTTGCGCGCTATGCAGGAAGCGGATTTCAGATCGGGCCTGAGCAGCAGACGCTGCATCCGCACATAATCGTCAAACGACAAGGCCGGTACGTTCAGCGTGTAGGCGACCTTGCCCAGCTGATGTGCCGGATGCACGAGCCCCGCTTCCTGCGTGCTTTCCATGCTGCCCCCCAATCGCTTGTTCGAGACCGCGAAGCGTATAAAAACGGGGTGCAATTCTCCAGTGATGTAGCGAGTGCTTGCGTTTTTCCCGGTGGGTCTGGCGTAAGCTTTTGCGTTCTGCGTTTTTGCGTTTTTTGTCTAAGACCGTCCCTACCTCAGTGACCACCCCCTTGTTCCAAGGAGTTCGCTTCATGACCACCCGCCGACTTGGCACCAGCAACCTGCGTGTCTCCCGCCTGTGTCTTGGCACCATGATGTTCGGCGACCGGACCGCCATCGATGAGGCCGCGAACATCGTTGCGTCGGCCCGCGAGCACGGCCTGAATTTCATCGACACCGCTGACGTCTATACCAAGGGCGCATCGGAAACCATGGTGGGCGAAGTGCTGCGCGGGCAGCGTCACGATTGGGTGCTGGCCAGCAAGATCGGCAACGCCTTCAGCAGCAATCCGAACCAGTCGCACTACTCACGACGCTGGTTGGTGCAAGGCGTGGAAGGCAGCTTGCAGCGACTGGAAACCGACTACTTGGACATCCTGTACTTGCACCGCGATTTCCACGAAGAAAACCTGGAAGAAGCCGTTCGCACGCTGGGAGATCTGATCAGCGCGGGCAAGATCCGCAGCTTCGGGCTGTCCAATTTCCGGGGCTGGCGCATTGCCGAAGTGGTGCACCTGTGCAAACAGTTGAACGTGCCGCAACCGGTGGTCTGCCAGCCCTACTACAACCTGCTGAATCGCGGCCCGGAAGTGGAAATTCTGCCGGCCTGCAAAGCGTATGGTCTGGGTGTGGTCCCGTACAGCCCGATTGCGCGTGGTGTGCTGACTGGCAAATACGCCCCTGGCCAGGCACCAGCTGCCGACACCCGGGCCGGACGCGGTGACCCGCGCATGATGGCAACCGAGTTCCGCGAAGAGTCACTGAAGATCGCAGCCGACCTGGCCGAACACGCCAAGTCGCGTGGGATACAGCCCGGCCATTTCGCCACGGCCTGGGTGCTGGCCAACCCGATCGTGACATCGGTGATTGCCGGGCCGCGCACACTGGCGCAAATGGAAGACTATTACGCCGCACTGGACGTGCAGATCACGCCGGAAGACGAGGCATTGATGGACAGCTGGGTGACGCCCGGCCACCCGTCGACACCGGGTTTCAACGACCCGAGCTATCCGTTCTTTGGACGGCCGGTCTGAGGGTCTAAGTGAAGATCAAGGTCTGAAGGTCTGAGGGTCTGAGGGCCTGAAGGTCTAAGTGAAGATCAAGGTCTGAATCGAAAACCCGGGCATGGGGAACCAAGCCCGGGCTGTCAACCTCAGTCTTCGCCCACCAGGAACAGTTTCCGGTGTTCGCGGATCGCGTAGCGATCGGTCATGCCGGCGATGTAGTCGGCAATCGCACGTGCCTGCGTGTTGTCGTCGTTGCGCTGATATTGCGGCGGCAACAGGCGGGGTTCGTCCAGGAAGGCCTGGAACAATTCCCGCACCACACGCTTGGCCTTGTTCATCACGCGCGTGACCTGATAGTGCCGATACAGCTTGTCGCGCAGGAATACCTTCAACTCGTCCGCCTCGGCACGCACACCATCGCTGAATGCAACCAGTGGCGGTGAACTGCGCACCTCGTCAATCGAGCGCGGTCCGTAGACAGAGATGCGGGCAGCCGTGGTGTGAGTCAGGTCCACGATCAAGGTGTTGATCATGCGACGGATAGTCTCGGTGATGGCGCGACGCTCCGTCACCTGCGGGTACAAGCGCAGCACTTCGGCATGATGACGCGCGAAGAACGGCACGTCGCGCATCTGCGCCAAGGTGATCAAGCCAGATCGCAGCCCGTCGTCGATGTCGTGATTGTTGTAGGCAATCTCGTCTGACAGGTTCGCCAGCTGCGCTTCCAGCGAAGGCTGGGTGCGGTTGATGAAGCGTTCGCCGACATCCCCCAGCGTGCGAGCACGTTCCAGCGAGCAGTGTTTGAGGATGCCCTCACGGGTCTCGAAACACAGGTTCAAGCCGTCGAAGGCGGCATAACGCTCTTCCAGCTCGTCAACGATGCGCAGGCTTTGGAAGTTGTGCTCGAAGCCGCCCGCATCCGGCGCGTGATCGCGCATGCAGGCGTGCAATTCGTCCTGGCCCGCGTGCCCGAACGGCGTGTGCCCCAGGTCGTGCGCAAGCGAAATGGCTTCGGCCAGGTCTTCGTTCAGGCGCAAGGTGCGCGCCACGGAACGTGCAATCTGCGCGACTTCCAAGGTATGCGTCAGCCGCGTGCGGAACAGGTCACCTTCATGATTGATGAAGACCTGGGTCTTGTATTCCAGCCGACGAAACGCGTTGGCGTGAATGATGCGGTCGCGGTCACGCTGGAAATGGCTACGCCCCTGCGGACCCGGTTCCGCATGCCGGCGCCCCCGGCTGGCCAGCGGGTCGGCCGCATACGGCGCGTCCCGGCCCGACGATGGCGCGACGGAAACTGTCATCGGTGCCTCGGGCATGAATGAGGACGGACGAGCAGCGGAAGGCGCGGGCTGACTGGCACGCGGACGTCCATACGATGACAGGCCGGGAGCGGAATCTGCAGGCGACCCGGACGATGTCTCAGGTGCCCGATACGCGGGGCGTTCGTTTGGCTGCGCAGGAAACGCTTGCGCGGGAAACGACGGTGCCGACGGTGATGACGATCGCGCGGGCGGCTGCGCAGGTGAATGAACAGGTGCCTGTGCAGGTGTGTGCGCCGATGCACGCGCAGGGGCATGCATGGGCGGCGATCCCGTCGGGCGCGTATTCATCGACTCCGACAGGCGATCCGTCAACACGGCCGGACCTTGCGGCCGGTTCACCGGTGGGACCGGCGGTGCAATGGTCGGTTCCCCAGGGACTTCGGGGTGACCACTGTAATGCGGGTGATCGGGGAAGATCGGCGCGTTCTCCAGCGGCGCGATCGTCGGCTCGACACGCGGCGGCAAACGCGGCCCGGCCATCACGCCACCTCGGTCACAACAGCCGGCAACGCCGTGCTGTCTTCAATCCGCACGGTGCGGGCAATCACCGCGCGCACCGCGTCTTCGGGCGCAGTGCGCATCTTCGCCGCGCCCAGGCTGGGCATCAGCACGAAGCGCAGCTCGCCGCCTTCGGTCTTCTTGTCGACCTGCATCAGATCGAGCCAGCGGTCGGCACCCAGGTCCGGGGCCACGGTGGGGCAGCCAATGGCTTCCACCAGGGCACGAATGCGCTGGGCATCGGCAAGCGGCAAACCGGCCACATCGGCCGACAGCTCGGCAGCCTGCACCATGCCGCATCCGACGGCTTCGCCATGCAACCAGGCACCGTAACCAAGGCCGGATTCAATCGCGTGGCCGAAGGTATGACCCAGGTTCAGCAAGGCACGCAGGCCGGTGGTTTCACGCTCGTCCTGCGACACTACATCGGCCTTGATCTCGCAGGATCGGGCAATGGCGTAGGTGACGGCTTCCGGGTCCAGCGCGCGCAGTGCGGGCGCATTGCGCTCGCACCAGGCAAAGAATTCGGTATCGAGAATGGCACCGTATTTGATGACCTCGGCCAAGCCCGCAGATATTTCGCGCGCCGGCAGCGTCTTCAGCACATCGGTATCGACTTCCACGGCGATGGGCTGGTGGAACGCGCCCACCATATTCTTGCCCAGCGGATGGTTCACCGCCGTTTTGCCGCCCACGGATGAGTCGACCTGCGCCAGCAAGGTGGTGGGCACCTGCACAAAGCGCACACCGCGCATGTACACCGCTGCCGCAAACCCGGTCACGTCACCGATCACCCCGCCGCCCAGCGCCACCAGCACGCAACGACGGTCACAACGATTGCCCAGCAAGGCATCGAAGATCAAGTTCAGCGTTTCCCAGGTCTTGTACTGCTCACCATCGGGCAATTCGACACGCAGCACGCGCTTGCCAGTGGCCGCGAGCGAGCGTTCTACCCGTTCACCATACAAACCCGCCACGACCGGGTTGGTCACCACAACAATGCTGGTGGCATCTGCGGGAATCGACTCGGCGATCTTGTCCAGACGACCGGCAGCGATGTGAATGGGATAACGCCCGCCGGGCGTGTTGACGTCAACGATAGTCATGAGCAGTCCTGTTTTTGCCACGGGGGCAATAAGGGCGACGATGGCACGGTTTTGCCACAAGCGTCGAGCATGGGCAGGATTTTTTGCACCAGGCGGGCAATCGACATCTTGCCGGTGTCGACCACCACGTCTGCAACCGATTCGTACATCGGTTCGCGCAGGGCCAGCAGTTCGCGGATCCGCCCGAGCGGATCGGCGGTCTGCAGCAGGGGGCGATTGCGGTCGGCCTTGGTGCGTTGATACAGATCGTCGGCACGGGCGCGCAGGTAGATCACCAACCCGCGTTCAGCCAGCATGCGACGATTGGTCTCCGACAACACCGCGCCGCCACCGGTGGCAAGCACCAGCATGGGTCGGCGGGTGTACTCGTCGATGATGCAGGATTCGCGTTGGCGGAACCCGGCCTCACCTTCAAGCTCAAAGATCACCGGCACGCGCACGCCACAGCGATCTTCGATCAATTGGTCGACGTCGACGAACTCGCGGCCGAGCGCGCGCGCCAGGCCGCGACCAATGGTGGTCTTGCCCGCCCCCATCATGCCCACCAGATAAATGGGCGTGACGGGACCGGCCGGTTGCGGGACCGGCTCGTCCGGGAAGAGCGAGAGAGTTTCGTTGGATGGATGCATCACCGCTCCATTATCCAGCAAGCGCCCCCTAGCGGGCAAAGCCTGTGGTGATGGGCACGTTACAAGTAAGGAATGCTGCCGGCTCAATTCGTTACAGAACCCAAATCGGCATTTCAGGTCCAAGTTCCCGTCACTCCTTATAATCAGGGAGTTAGTCTGCCGACAATGGCGCCCTGGACCCCTTGCAATCCTTCATCGGTCCGGCCGACGGCGTACATTGCCTCGACGCCCTTTCTCGAGAGCCCGCTTTCTCCATGCTTCGATTTTTCCTTAAGCTAGCCGGTATTTTTGCCGGTTTGGCCGCCTGCGGTGTTTTGCTGGTGGGGCTTGCGCTTGCGCTGGCCTACCCGAACCTGCCTGATCTGGATGCGCTGACCAACTACCACCCCAAGGTGCCGTTGCGCGTTTTCACCGCAGATAACGTCCTGATCGGCGAATTTGGCGAAGAGCGCCGCAATGTGGTCCGCATCAACGAAGTGCCTGACGTGCTCAAGTCGGCCATTCTGTCGGCGGAAGACGATCGCTTCTATCAGCACGGTGGTATCGACTGGGCGGGTGTCACGCGCGCAGCACTCACCAACTTGGTGAACCTGGAAAAGAGCCAGGGGGCCAGCACGATCACGATGCAGGTGGCGCGGAACTTCTACCTGTCGTCGGAGAAAACCTATACCCGCAAGCTGTATGAAATCCTGCTGACCTTCAAGATCGAAGCCAGCTTGACCAAAGACCAGATCCTGGAGCTGTACATCAACCAGATCTATCTGGGTCAGCGTTCATACGGTTTCGCCTCTGCCGCGCGCATCTACTTCGGCAAGCCGCTGTCTGAAATCTCGACCGCAGAAGCCGCCATGCTGGCAGGTATTCCGAAGGCACCCTCGCGTTACAACCCGGTGGTCAATCCCACCCGCGCCAAGCTGCGCCAGCAATACATCTTGCAGCGCATGAACAACCTCGGCTACCTGACGGCCGACGAATATCGCGTGGCCGCCGCCGAAGTCGTGAAGAACAAGCCGCTGGGCGGCGAATTCGCGGTGCACGCCGAGTACGTGGCCGAACTGGCCCGCCAGCTGGTCTACGACATCTACAAGGAAGAGACTTACTCGCGCGGCCTGAATGTCTACACCACCGTGCTGAAAGACCACCAGGATGCGGCTTACGCATCGGTGCGCGAAGGCATTCTGGACTACGAACGTCGCCACGGTTATCGCGGTCCCGACGCGTTTGTAGACCTGCCCGACGGCCTGGAAAAGAACCCGGAGAAATTCAACGAGTTCATCGACGACGCCCTGAACGATCATCCGGACAACGACAACCTGGTCGCGGCCGTGGTGCTGTCGGCCGACAGCAAGAAAGTGGTTGCTGCGCGCAGTTCCAACGACATCATCGAAATCACTGGCAGCGGCCTGAAGTTTGCGGCCGCTTCGCTGACCGACAAGGCCCAGCCTGCGAAGAAGATTCGCCGTGGCGCCATCGTGCGCCTGCTGAACAACGGCAAGACCGGCTGGGAAATCCTGCAGGCACCGGCAGTACAGGCCGCGTTCGTGTCGACCGACCCCACCGACGGTGCCATCAAGGCGATGGTCGGCGGCTTCGACTTCAGCCGCGGCAAGTTCAATCGCGTGACGCAAGCCTGGCGCCAGCCGGGTTCCAGCTTCAAGCCTTTCATCTATGCGGCATCGCTGGAAAAGGGCCTGACCCCATCGACCGTGATTTCCGACTCGCCCTTCGTGCTGGAAGCCTCGCAGACCGGTTCGCAGCGCTGGGAGCCGAAGAACTACGGCGGTGACTACGGCGAGCCGCTGACCATGAAGTCGGCGCTGGCCAAGTCCAAGAACATGGTGTCGATCCGCATCCTGCAGGCCATCGGCCCGAAGTACGCCCAAGATTTCGTAGGTCGATTCGGCTTTGACCCGGCCCGTCATCCGGCCTACCTGACCATGGCGCTGGGTGCAGGCCAAGTCACGCTGTTGCAAGAAGCAGGCGCTTACTCGGTGTTCGCCAATGGTGGTTATCGCGTCACGCCCTTCCTGATCGACAAGGTCACCGACAGCTCGGGTCGGGTGCTGATGCAAGCCCGTCCGCCCAAGGCTGGCGACGAGTCAGTGCGTGCCATCGACGCCCGCACTGCCTTCGTGGCTGACACCATGTTGCGCAACAACGTGCGTACCGGCACGGCCAATCGCGCGATGAGCCTGAAGCGCAACGACGTGGGTGGCAAGACCGGCACCACCAATGACTCGGTTGACGCCTGGTTCGCGGGCTACACGCCGGCACTGGTGGGGATTGCATGGATGGGCTATGACCAGCCCAAGTCGCTGGGTTCACGCGAAACCGGCGGTGGCGCAGCCATGCCGATCTGGCTGGACTACATGCAGAAGGCATTGAAGGGCGTGCCGGAACGCGAGCAGAAGCCGCCTCCGGGTCTGAAGTTCGTCAATGGTGATTACTACTTCGACGAATTCCCGCCGGGTCAGGCGATTGCATCGATCGGTGTGCCAAAGCCGGCCGAAGACCCGCTCAGCAACCTGATCGACAGCTGGGGCAATACGAGTGGCAATCGCCAGGCGCTGCCACCAAGTCAGGACTTCCCGCCTGCGGGTTCCAACCGTCCCTGGGGCACCTCGGGTCAGGTGACTCCGTAAAACCGGCGCAGACCCGGTGGCAGCCAGACAGCTGCCGCCGGGTTTTCTTCAGTCGGGCATCAGCGTCAGGTATCAGCTCAGGCTGACACGCAAGCCGGTATTGGCCTGCTCGGAAATGATTTCCGACAGCGCATCGGCCAGCTCCTTGTTGTTGCGGGAGTCGAACCAGCTGCCGTCTTCCTGCAAGCGGTAGTGGAAACCACCGCTGCGGGATGCCACCCAGATCTCCTGCATCGGAGCCTGGGTGTTGATCACCACCTGTGAACGGTCTTCGAAGCTCAGCGTCAGCACATTGCCGTTACGCTCACCCTCGATATCGATGTCCTGTTCGTCGTACCAACGGTCGACCTGGACCTCGATGGCGTCCAATACCGCGACAGCCACGGCAAGAAATTCGCTTTCGTTCATAATTTCACTTTTATTTGTGCGGATCTGGGCATGAAGCTTTCACACGCGGTGCGATCCACCACGCTCCGGCGCCCGGGTGCCGGCAGTCATCAGGGCATTGTAGCCACCCGCCTGGGTGCTGCGCTGCTTGTCCTCGGACTGCTGGCAGGCTGCGGCCAGAAAGGCCCCTTGTTCTTCCCTGGGCAAAAGCCGCCCTCCAAATCCTCAAGTTCTTCGTGATGACCTCTGCTTCCATCGCATTCCCCACGCCCGTCGGCGCTCCCCACTTCGCTTATCGCAACGGAACCCTGTACGCCGAAGACGTCGCGATCACCGGACTGGTCGAGCAGCTTGGTTCGCCGCTGTACGTGTATTCGCGCGCCGCATTGCGTGCCGCCTACGAGGCCTATCGCAGCGCCATCGGCACCCGCAACGTGCTGGTCTGTTATGGCATGAAGGCCAACTCGAACCTGGCCGTGCTGAAGGAATTCGCACGCATGGGCTCGGGTTTCGACATCGTGTCGGCCGGTGAATTGCGCCGCGTGCTGGCGGCTGGCGGCGATCCGGCCAAGGTCGTGTTCTCGGGCGTCGGCAAGACCGCTGCCGAGATGCGCGCGGGCCTGGAAGCCGGCGTGATGTGCTTCAACGTCGAATCGCTGCCCGAACTGTTGCGCCTGTCGGAAGTCGCCCACGAAATGGGCCAACGCGCGCCCGTGTCGCTGCGCGTCAACCCCGACGTCGATCCCGGCACGCACCCGTACATTTCCACCGGGCTGAAAGAAAACAAGTTCGGCATCGCCATCGATCAGGCCGTAGCGGCCTACCGCACGGCGGCTGCGCTGCCCGGTATCCGCGTGGTCGGGGTGGATTACCACATCGGTTCGCAGATCACGGAACTGTCGCCCTTCCTGGACGCGCTCGACAAGCTGCTCGACCTGGCCGACGAACTGAAAGCTGCCAACATCCATCTGGAACACCTGGATCTGGGCGGTGGCCTGGGCATCCGTTACGACAAGGAAACCACGGTCCCGGCCGCAACGCTGATCGATGCGCTGTTCGAACGCATCGAGGCACGCGGCTACGGCGACCGCAAGGTGGTGTTCGAGCCGGGCCGCTCGCTGGCCGGCAACGCAGGCATCCTGGTGACCCGTGTCGAATATCTGAAGACGACCGAAGTGAAGAACTTCGCGATTGTCGATGCGGCCATGAACGACCTGATCCGCCCCACGCTGTATGACGCGTATCACGGCGTGCTGCCCGTCAGCCCGCGCGATGAAGCCTCACGCAAGTGGGACGTGGTCGGCCCGATCTGCGAAAGCGGTGACTGGCTGGCCCGCGACCGTCGCATCGCCCTGCGCGAAGGTGACCTGCTGGCACTGGAATCGGCCGGTGCCTACGGCATGGTGATGGCCAGCAACTACAACACGCGCCCGCGTGCAGCCGAAGTCATGGTCGATGGCGACAAGGCCTATGTGATCCGCCCGCGTGAGACGGTGGATGAGTTGTTTGCGAGTGAGTCGGTCCTTCCCTGAACGGGCTTGGCCACTGACCGCTTGCCAATTACTTTGGCGACATCTGTGAATGCCCCCCAACCGTCGAACGCCCGTTCCGACTGTTGGGGTGTTTTTCATTGCGTACGTCCTGGCGCGGCGAGCCATTCATCGAAAAACGTTCACCGCCATCGTATTTCGTTAATTTCTCTCAGAAATCTGGGGTTTCTCAAAGAAGAACATCAGGAATTGCTGTTGTCCGATGGCGTGATGTCTTCAGGGTGGCTCAGGCTGAACGCCTCCGTCACCACCTGCTCAATTCGGGCAAATACATTTTCGGGTAAGTGAGCGTACTGCTTGCGCCGGTTGATCGATAATCTTCCCTGCTGAGATTGGGCCATTCGGATCAACGCGGACAGGTCGCTGCGTGGCAAGTCGAACTCGTTGTTCAGAAGCTCAAATGCTCTGTCGTAACCACTCAGCCATGCGAGCTCGCGCGGAATCTCGTCCTCGACGGCAAGCTGGACCATCCGATGAAGAAAAGCGACCTCACGACTGGCGTCGAAAAATCGGTAGGCACCGCTACCAGGATGTGCCAACACGAGTGGCTCGGTATCTGCGCGCACATAGTTCCACAATCGCGTGACGGGCTTTGAGAAGCCTTCCAATACCCCAAGATAGTCTGCAATGTGCTTTTGGATCACTGCCGACACAGGCACCACGACACTTGGCGGTAGCAGCCCAGAGTGAGTCAGCACATGGTGGATGAGGAAGCGATGCAGCCGACCATTTCCATCAAGGAATGGGTGCAGGTAGACAAAACCAAAAGCCGAAATTGCCATCTTGACGAGCACATCGGCACATCGACTGCGGTTGTTGAATGCTTCCCACCCTTGCATGGCGCGGGCGAGATCCTCCTGGGGTACGGGAAAGAAGGTGATCCGGTCGGCGTTCTCCAGCCAGTTTTGCCGTGTTCGATATGACGCCTCGTGGCTGAACACATCACGTACCACCGCGTTCTGAAGGCTCACCAGCCAGTCCTCGCTGACCTGCTGCGTCTCGCCCGCTCGGCGCAGCAACTGTACGAATCGCTCTTGCTTGTCCGAGCTGGGGCTCTCTTTCTCGATAGCAAAACTACTTCGCGTTTCGGAGAGGTACAGATAGCTTAGCGCTCGCTCGTACAAGACTGGATCGGTGACAGACGCCAGCGTTGCGCGCGCGCGTTCAAGCAATTCTGCAAGCGAAGGTGCAGTGGCAAGTGCTTCGCGACGAACTACTGGGGAAAAATCGGCCGTTCCCAGGGCGTTGTTGCGGATACGAAACCGCTTGTCGTTGATGGGTCTGTCAGCAGTGACATACTCGTCAGCGGAGAACAAATCAACATAGGCACCGGCAACCGTGACGTCACCGACAGAAAGCGGACGCCCGGTCAGCCATTCCCACAAGTGGCATGCCCGGCGAATCGGAACGCTGTTCGGCGTTTGTCTAAATCGAACCTCGAGTGCTCCGGGGTACTCCCACACATTGAAAAGTGCGTCGATCACTTCCAGGTTCACTCCCTCGTGGCGAAGGGCGAACTCCAAATGACCAAGTACGGAATCATCGATCGCCACGCTCTGGGGAAACAGGACGCGATCAACCGAGTCGACGCGGCGATTCACCGCAGTACTGGTCGAGGACGGTCTGTTCAACGGCGTGACCGCCAGTGAAAGCTGCTCGATCAGACGGGCGTACCCAAGCGATGTCATGAAATTATCGAAATCCGTTTAGAGGAATCGAAATCCTATTACAAATCGCCTGATTTTCAATAAATAATCGAAAATCCATATTCATCAAACGATCTGGTGCGCCGAGACACATTGCATATCGAAAGAACGAATCCAAATAAAAGGGCCGAGGCCGGTGCAACACCGGACTCGGCCCTTTTAATCTGCCAGCGCCCGTGGGCGCTTCAAGCTCTGCGGCTTAGTACTTCACGCGCGCGATGCTTTCCTGGCTGCCCTTCGGGTCCTTCTCGCCGATCTTCACCGAGGTGTAGACCACGCCATTCTTCTCGTCCAGCGCCAGGCTGTTCGGGTGGGTCGGCAGGCTGACGCTTTGCAGTGACTGGTAGGTCTTGCTGTCGAAGATCTGCACCGTGCCGCCGCTGCGGTTGGCAATGAACAGACGCTGACGGCTCTTGTCCAGCACCACGCCGATCGGGCCGCCATCGGCAGGCATTTCGGCCAGTTGCTTGCCGCTGGTGGCGTCCAGCACCACGACACGGCTACCCGGGTTGGTCGACTTGAAGCCCGGGATCGACTTTTCCTGATAGCTGCGGATGTTGGCCGCGCCCTGGTCGGTCACGAAAATACGGTTGGTCGCCGGATCGAACACCAAGTTCATCGGTTGTTCGATGCCGGTGTTCACGCGCTTGGCAACCTGCAGCGTGCGCGTGTCGATGGTCACCACTTCGCCCAGCAGATTGGACGTGAACAGACGGCCGCCAGCGGCGTCCAGCACCAGGCCCGGGGCCTTGGCACGGCCCAGGCCTTCAATCGTCTTCTCGACGGCCAGGGTGCGGGTGTTCACCACGAACATCACGCTGCCGTCGCCGGAATGGCCGGTGACGTACAGACGCTGGTTGGCCTGATCGACCACCAGTTCACGCAGATCATGCGTGTAGCGTTCCTTGCCGTCGGCACCCTTGGTCTTTTGCTGCAACTGGACCACACCGATGACCTTGTTGGCGTTCAGATCAACGACCGTGACCGAGGTGTCCACGGTATTGCCAACGTAAAGGCGGCCTGCGGCATCATCCAATGCCACGCCAAAGCCCTTGCGTGCCAGCGGGATTTCACCTTCCACTGCCAGGGTTTGCGGATTCAGGCGCAAGACCTTGGAGGCGTCAGCGGTCGCGCCGAAACCACCCGACGACGCCACGAACACGGCGTTCAGGCGCGGGCTGTAGGCCAGTTCGTACAGGCCTTGTGCCAGCGTCTGACGCTGAACCTGCGCAGCAACCGGCGCGGTCAGCGCCGTGTCGCTGGCTTGCTTGGGCGGCACCTGAGAGCAAGCGCCCAGTGCAATGGCAAGTGCGATGGCGGTAAGCGGGGTTTTCCAGTGAATCATCGGGTGCAGCCTGTCGGGGGGAATGAACAAGACGACGAAGATAACCGATTCACGAATGAAAATCAGTCGCACTTCGAAACGAAGTGCCGGATGCGGTGGGCGTGCGTGCAGAATTCACTATTTGCGCGATTTACAGGTTCGGATCGCCGGGCACTTTAAGATAGAGGGCACGGCCTGCCGATCATGGCCTGCGGCGCACCCTGTGCGTCAGCAACCGGACCGGGACTGTCGTCATCAACTTCCCCTTACAAGCACTCATGCCCGATATCGCATCCGAACCGACCGAGCCAGCCATGCACGAGACGGAGCGCGACAAACCTGCGGCTGCGGAACGTTCATCGCTGTTCATCGGCTCCGCAGAAAAGACCTTCCAGGTTCTGCAAGCCTTCGATGGTCCACAGCGTCACATGACCTTGGCCGATATCGCGCGTGCAGCGGGTCTGGATCGCAGCGCCACGCAGCGTGTCGTCTACACGCTGGAAACGCTGGGTTATCTGCGACGCATCCGGGGCACGCGCAACTACGGCCTGACGCCGAAGGTGCTGCAGTTCTCGTACAACTACATCTGTGCCAACGAGTTGATCGACAAAGCCTCGCCGTATCTGCTGGATGTCAGCCGGACGCTGGGTGAGACTTCCAACCTGCAGGAACTCGACGGCAACGAAGTGGTGTTCACGGCGCGCTTTCCGGGGCGTCACATGGTGAACATCAACATCGTGGTCGGCAGCCGGCTGCCTGCGCTGTTCACGGCATCGGGCACGGTGATTCTTTCCGGGCTGCCCGAAGCGCGCCGCCACGAAATTCTGGCGGCTACCGATCTGACACCGGTCACGCCGTACACCGTGACATCACCCGAAGCCTTGCTGCGCCGAATCAATGTCGCGGCCGAGAAAGGCTACGCGATGTGCGTGAACGAGACCGTGCTGGGCGATATCTGTGTGGCCGCGCCGATCACCGATCAGCATGGCATGGCGATCGCCGCGATCAATGTGTCGGTGCCCACCACTCGCTGGACGCCGGAGAGCGCGGAAGCCGAATTGGTGCCTCATGTGCAGGTGGCGGCTACCCGGATTTCACAGGCGAAGATCGCGACGGCCTCGTTCTTCTGATCGGGCACCGATTCGCCGTGACCAGCCGCGCCACAGTCACCGCCTGAGAGGCGCTGACTTTACAAGCGCGCCAACCGCTGCCGGTAATCTTCTGACAGCGCGGATTCGCCCAACTGTCTGGCAGCGGGCACGCCCAGCAGGCGCAAGGCTGTCTCGAATTCCTCGCGCAGGATCTGCAGCACGTCGGCCACGCCCTGGGGGCCGGTCGCCGCCAAACCGAACAAGGGCGCACGCCCCAGCAGCACGGCCTTGGCACCCAGCGCGCGCGCCTTGGCAATGTCATCGCCACGGCGAATACCGCCGTCGACCAGGATGTCGAGCTTGTCGCCCACCGCATCCACCACGGCCGGCAGCACTTCCAGGGGACTGGGCGCGCTTTCCAGTTGCCGGCCACCGTGGTTGGACAGGACCACCCCATCGGCTCCGTAACGCAGCGCCAACTGCGAATCCGCCACCGACAGCACCCCCTTGATCAGCACCGGACCACGCCAGTGCGAACGCATCCAGGCAATGGCATTCCAGTCGAGCGACATGTCCATCTGGCGGCTCATCAGCGCAGCCTGCGCCTGCATGCTGACGGGCACGTCTGCACTGTGCGCCAGGTTCACCAGCTGAGGCGAACCGCCCTGGCGCAGCATGCGCACGCACCAGCGTGGGTGCGTGGCCACATCCATCACCAAACGTGGCGTGATGCGCAGCGGCATCTTGAAGCGGTTGCGGACATCATGGTCGCGCTTGCCATGCACCATGGTGTCCACCGTCAGCATCAAGGTGGAAAACCCCAGCGCCTGGGCACGCCGCATCATGTCTTCGGCAATGCGGCGGTCCTGCTGCACATACAGCTGCAACCACAGATCGCCCGCGGTCGCGGCGCGCACATCTTCCAGCAAGGACGTAGACGCCGTGGACATGGCAAACGGCAGCCCCGCCGCATGCGCTGCCCGCGCCAAGGTTTCTTCGGCCTGTGGCCAATACAGCCCGTTCAGGCCGGTGGGCCCCACCACGGCGGGCATGCTTTGCACCTGACCGAACAGGCTGACGGTGGCATCGACGGTGCTTACGTCACGCAAAATGCGCGGGTTGAACAACAGTTGTTCGTAGGCGGCCAGATTGCGCGCCAGGCCGCGCCCGTCTTCCGCGCCGCCGTCCAGGTAGTCAAACGCAAAACGCGGCAGGCGGCGGCGCGCCAGCGCGCGATAGTCTTTGATGGCAGGAAGCATCAGCGTGGCCTGTTCGCCCCAAGGGGCCGACGCCCGTTTTCAAGGGGCGATGAACATAATGAACGTGGGGGCATTTCCATCCTGGCGGTGCTCGTCAGCCTAGACTTCCGAGATCGCCAGTTGCTTCTGCAATTCCACCCGCAGCTTGGCTTCCAGTTCCGGCGCCGCCTGCACCAGCGGTGCCAGCATGCGCGGCGCGTCCACACCGATCATGTCCATCACCGACTTCATCGGCCCCGGATTGGTTTCCGAGAAGGCCAGGTTCATCAGCGGGATCAGCGCACGGTGCGCAGCCAATGCATCGACCGTGCGGCCGGCGACCGCCAGATCGTAGATATTGCGCCAGGCTCTCGGCAGCAGGCTGGCCGTGACCACGATGCCGCCGCGTGCGCCGGCCGCCAGGTGCAGCGGGAACAGCGAATCTTCGCCGCTCAGGACCGCGAACGAATCGTCCACACCCGCCATCACCTGCAGAAAGTGGTACATGTCGGTGTTGCACGCCTTCATGCCGATGATGTTCTCGTGGCGCGACAATTCGTGCAGCAAGGCGGGGTTGATCGCCACCCGCGTGCGGTACGGAATTTCGTAGATCAGGATCGGCAGCGGCGACGAATCGGCATAACGCAGGAAGTAGTCGCGCACCCCTTGCTGCGTGGGGTTGGTGTAGTAGGGCGTGAGCACCATCAGCGCATCCACACCCACGTCGGCAAAGGCCTGGCCGGCTTGCATGGCGTCGTGGAATCCGGGGTCCAGCACACCTGGAATCACCGGCACTTTGCCATCGACTGCCTTCACGCAAGCGGCTGCCATCTTCACGCGCTCGGCACGCGACAAGGACCCATATTCACCCGTGCCGCCCAAGGGCACGATGCCATCGACACCCTGCTTGAGCAGGTAGGCAATCAGCGCCTCGGTGGCCGCGACATTGATCGTGTCGTCGGCGTTGACGGGCGTGGGAATGGCGGGAAGAACTCCGCGCAGACGGCTTGCATCCATGGAAAATCCTTGGGGGTGATGTCAGGGTTTCGTGCGGTGGTGCGAAGGCAATGCTTCAGGGGTCGATCACGGCATGGCGCACCCTCGGGCGTGGCAATAAGTCGTGGTGCCATTCATGGCGCGGATTCCTTTCATTGCGCAGCACTGCGACGACGCAGACGATCCGCCGTCCAGATCAAAGCCGCCACAAACACGAACAGGCAGGTCGATACCGCGGCAATCACAGGCGAAATCTGCAGGTTCACTTCATCCCAGAACTGCTTGGGCAGGGTCGCATTCAAGCCGCCCGAGGCGAACAAGGAAATCGTCAACTCATCGAAGGACGTGGCGAACGCAAACAGGAAGGACGACAGCAAACCTGCAATCAGAATCGGGAAGGTGACGTGACGCAGCACCTGACTGGGTCGTGCACCCAGGCTTTGTGCAGCCAGGTCCAGGCGCGTGTCGTAGTTGCGCAGCACGGCCATCATGGTCATCACGACATAGGGCACGGCGATCACCGTGTGGCCAAGCGTCAGGCCCAGCGTGGTACCGGCCAGCCCTACCTTCGAGAACATGTAGAACATGCCGACTGCGATGATCATGCGCGGCACGATGATGGGCGACAGCACAAAGGCCAGCATCAAAGACTTGCCACGCATCTTGGCGCGCACCAGCAGGAATGCGGCGGGCGTACCGATGAACATGGCCAGCAGTCCAGACCCGATGCCCACGATCAAGGAGCGTGTCAGCGCCTGCATCCACAGCGGCGATTCCAGCACCTGCTGGTACCACAGGAACGAGAAGCCGCGCGGCGGCCAGTTCAAACCCGACGACCCGGCAAACGACAGCGGAATCATCAGGATGGTGGGCAGGCTCAGGAAGGCCAGAATCGCCAGCACCACCATCAGCAGGCCACGCGACTGACCAGGTTCACGACGGCCACGGCGACGCTTCGGCAGCAAGGATGCCAAGCCATCGGATACCTTGGCCAGCACGTTCAGTACGCCTTCGCTCAAGGCCACTGCCCAGCGGCTGCGCGCACGCGGTCCACGATCATCGGCCACCGTGCCGGTGATCGACGACAGTCCCAGCACGCGGTCATACACCGCAAACACTGCCCCCACTACGATCAGCAGAAAGACCGAGATTGCGCCGGCGAAGCCCCAGTTCAGGGTCTGCTCGACCTGCACGATGATGATCTGCGCGATCATGGTTTCGCGACGACCACCCAGCAGCGCCGGGAAGATGAAGAAGCCCAGCGCAGTCACGAACACCATGATGGATGCGGCCGCGACACCCGGCATCGACAACGGGAAATACACCCGCCAGAACGCCGAGCCAGGACGCGCACCCAGGGTGAGTGCTGCACGCGGCAGGCTGCGGTCGATGTTCTCCATGACTGACAACATGGTCAGCACGGCCAGCGGCATCAGCGCATGCACCATGCCCACCATGGTGCTGCCGAAGGTGTAGAGCATGGTGATGGGCGCATCCACAATGCCCAGCGCCAACAACAACTGGTTGACCACGCCATTGCGGCCCAGCAGCACGATCCACGCAAACGCGCGCACCAGGAAACTGCTCCAGAACGACAGCAGCACCCAGAACAGCAGACCGCCCTTCTTCTGCTGCGGCCACGATGAAATCAGATAGGCCACCGGATAGCCTGCGATCACCGCAAACAGGGTGGTCCAGAACGCGATCTTCAGCGTGATCAGCAAGACATTCAGATAGACCGAGGACGAGAACAGCTGCATGTAGGACGCCATGCTGAACTCGCCGCCCTTCTGCACGCTGAGCAACAGCAGCTGGGCAACCGGATACACCAGCAAAGACAGCAGCAGCACCACCAGCGGTGCGCCCAGCATCACGTTGCGGAAGGTGGTGCGACGCGCCACGCGCGCAGACGGATTGACAATGGCGTTCATGCGCCTACTCCGCAATCGCCACTGCATCGGCAGGTTGCCAATGCAGTGACAAGGTGTCGCCCACACGATAGGAATCTGCCTGTCGCGAGGTCGGCAAGGCAACAGTGATGGGCGTGTCACCGGCAAACGGTGCGCTCAGATAAAGCTTGGTCAAGCTGCCCGTGATCATCACGTCGACGACCGTCGCAGACAGGCCGGGCATGTCTACGGACGGTGTGCGCGACAGGTGCAGATTCTGCGGGCGCACCATCACGCGCACCTTCTGGCCAACGGTCAGCGGACGACCATCGGCTGCGGTCTTTGCAGGCACGCGCCCCTGGTCGAGCATCACGCCGATGGTGTCTGCGCCGACGGAGGAAATAGTGGCTTCGAACAGGTTGGACTCACCCAGGAAGTCGGCCACGAACAAGGTGCGCGGGTTGAAGTACAGGTCCCCCGGCGTGCCCAGTTGTTCGATGCGTCCGCCATTCATCAGGCAGATGCGATCGGACATGGTCATCGCTTCCTCCTGATCGTGCGTGACATACACGATGGTGGTGCCAAGCTCGCGGTGAATGCGCTTGATCTCAAGCTGCATGTGATCACGCAGCTTCTTGTCGAGCGCGCCCAGCGGTTCGTCCATCAGGATGATGGACGGCCGATAGACCATGCAGCGGGCCAGTGCAATTCGTTGCTGCTGGCCGCCGGAAAGCTCTTTCGGAAAACGCTTGCCCAGGTGCGGCAGGCGCACCAGTTCGAGCGCTTCCTGTGCTTGTTTGCGCGCCTGCTCCGGCGCGATATTGCGCATCTTCAATGGGAACGCGATGTTCTCTTCCACCGTCATGTGGGGGAACAGCGCGTAGTTCTGGAACACGACCCCGATGTCGCGCTCGTAAGGCGCGACATAGGTCACATCGGCACCATTGATGAGCATCTGCCCCTGGTCCGGCTGGGCCAGGCCTGCAATCAGGCTCAGCAGCGTCGTCTTGCCCGAGCCCGACGGTCCGAGCAAGGTCAGGAATTCGCCTTGGGCGACGTCCAGGTCGATAGGTGCAAGTGCCACGAAATCGCCGTAGCGCTTGGACAGACCGGAGATCTTCAGATTGGAAGAAGGCATGTGCTCACGTAAATCAATGGTCGAAGAAAGTGCGCCGGCAAGGCGCGGGGTCGCGGTGTTTCAGCGCCTTATTTCAGAACCCAGTCGTTAAAACGCTCGATCACCGCCGCCTGGTTTTCCAACCAGTAACGTGCATCGATCTGCAGGCCGTTCTTCATGTTGTCGGGGTTGGTCGGGCTGTTCTTGGCCACGGCCGGATCGACGTACTGCAAGGCACCCGGATGCGTGAAACCAGCGGGATAGAACTCGGCCTGAATGGCCTGGCGCTTCGGGTCCGAGGCATACACGATGAACTCTCGGCAAGCGTCGGCGTTGGGCGTACCGGCCAGAATCGACCAGTTGTCCACGCCCCAGAGGTTCTGGTTCCAGACGATGGAAATGTCGGCACCCTTGCCCATGGCTTGCTGCGGACGCGACACCCAGGTGGCAACCATGTCGACTTCGCCCGACATCAGCATCTGTTCGACCTGCGCACCCGAGTTCCACCACACGTCGATCTTCGGCTTGATCTTGTCCAGGCTGGCAAACGCACGATCACGATCGATCGGGTAGACCTTGTCGGTGGGCACGCCCGCGCCCATCAGCGCTTCTTCCATGGTGTCGAACGGGTGCTTGCGCAGCGAACGACGACCCGGGAAGTCGTTCACATTCCAGAAGTCAGCCCACGACTGCGGTGCTTTCTTGCCCTTGAAGGCCTCGTTGCGATAGGCCAGCACGGTGGTGTAGACGTTGGTGCCCACGCCATACGGCGACATGTACTTGGCAGGAATGTCGGCCACGCCGGGTTGCGATTCCAGGCCGTGCTTTTGCAGATACTGCTTCTCGCCGCTGGTCAGGATCAGGATCGCGGGCTGGCTGATCTTGGCCATGTCCCAGGTGTAGTTGCCCGTCTCGACCATGCCCTTGATCTGCGCCGTCGGTTCCGCATTGGCCTGCACCGGCACGACCTGAATGCCGGTCTTTTCCGTGAAGGGCTTGTAGAACGCCTTGGCGTAGGCCTGGCTGTAGATGCCACCGTCGTCACGGATGACGATGCGCTTGGTGGCGGCGCGCGACGGTGTCCAGATGGCGGGCGCGATCAGCGCGGTTGCGCCGGCGGCAGCCGCCTTCAGCAGACTGCGTCGCGAGATGGGGGCGTTGAACGAAGACGTCATGATGGCTCCTGGGGTCGTGGTAGGGGCAGACAGAGAGACGAGCGATACACAGCGGCGAACAGCACTGGCAGATGGCACCCCATGCTTGCCGCAGCATGAAGGTGCTGGTTGTCTTCAGGTGGTCCGCAACGCAGCGCCGTGCATCGCGGCCACCGGCGGATCATTCGGGTGGCAGCACACGTCCGGGGTTGAACAAACCATGCGGATCGATCGCGCGTTTGACGGCATGCATCAGCTGCAGCTCGGCCGCAGGCTTGTAGTGCGCCATCTCGCCGATCAGCGTCTGACCAATGCCGTGCTCGGCGCTGAAGGTGCCGCCAAGTTCGTGCGACACCTCGTTGACCACGTGACGCACGTGATGCGCCATGGCGGTCTTGTCGGCAACCGCATCCCACTGATCGAAGCTGAAGAACGGGATGAAGTGCGCGTTGCCGTCGCCCATGTGGGCCACGACCGCCACCGGCATGTCGGGCACGATCTTGTGCACGGCGGCCGTGGCGCGCGCAATGAATTCGGCCACTTTGGAGACTGGCACCGCGCAGTCGGTCGTCAGGCCAACGCCTTCTTTCTTGTTCGCTTCCGACACGCTGTGACGCAGCTCCCACAGCGTGGCGCGCTGCGCATGGTTGGCAGCGATTACCGCATCGCGCACCCACTCGCGCGCCATGGCTTGCTCCAGCACCTGCTGCAAGCGGGTGTCCAGCGCCTCGGCGCTGCCGGTGTCAGACAGCTCGATCAGCACATGCCAGGGGTGTTTGCCAGTCAACGGATTGCGGCGTCCCGGCATGTGTTGCAACACGTTGTCGAGTTGCTGTGCATTGATCATTTCATAGGCCGACATCTGCGCGCTGCAGCTTTCCTGGAACAGCGCCAGGATGTTCAGCACGGTTTCCGGGCTGTCCACGCCCAGCCATGCCACCGCATAGGCGGTGGGCAGCGGGTGCAGCTTCAGCACCGCGCTGGTGATGATGCCCAGCGTGCCTTCGGCTCCGATGAACAAATGCTTGAGGTCGTAGCCCGTGTTGTTCTTGCGCAGCGCGTATCGACCGTCCCACAGCGTGCCGTCGGGCAGCACCACTTCCAGGCCCAGCACGTTGTCGCGCGTGTTGCCGTAGCGCAGCACGCTGGTACCACCAGCGTTGGTGGCGATGGTGCCGCCTATCTGGCTGGAGCCTTCGGCCCCCAGGCTGACGGGGTACAGGCGGTTGGCGGCAATCGCGGCTTCCTGCACGGTTTGCAGCACGCAGCCAGCTTCGACTTCCATGGAATTGTTGGCAGTGTCGACGTTCAAGATCTTGCGCATGCGCGACAGGCCGATGATGACCGGGCGCTGGCCGGTGGCCGAGGGCACGGACCCGCCGCTCAGGCTGGTGTTGCCGCCCTGGGGCAGCACCGGCACGCGTTGCGCGCTGCACAGTCGCACGACGTCGGCGACTTGCGCGGCGGTGCGCGGCAGCACGACGCACGCGGCTTCTTCGCGGAAGCGGCCCCGCCAGTCTTCTGTGTACGCAACCGTGGCACCAGGCCCTTGCAGGACCGCATCGGGGCCGAGAAGTGCGCTGAGGGTGTCGGGCAGGTTCATCGTGCGTTCCTTGTTTGCACCGTTTTGGTTCACCTGGTCGCGGTCTTTTGCGATTGGGTTTTTCGATGCAAGTCCTATGCCAAGTAATCTTATAGAGAACGTATTAATTGATATGCGATTAATACGTGTTAATGGGATGTGAGTATGCCGCCGATGCGAGGCGCTGGATACGAGGGAATACGTGGGTTTTGATTGGATGTTGCGGGGTTATGAAGGGGAATGCTCTCCCCGCCCGGCTTGATGGTGCTGCTGCGTTGAAGCTGGCGCTGGATGGTGCTTGCGGCTTCGGATTGGTGCGATTTTTGTGGCTATTGGCTGGGATGGTGTGCTGCGGTTGGAGTGGTTGCGGGTAGGTGTTTTTGTTCTTTTGCCAGTCGCGGGTGGTGGGGCCGGCTCGTCTGCCCCGCTGGACTTTCGCGTCGGGACTCCCGCCCTCCACGTCGGCCAGAAGGGCAGCCGAGCCGGCCCCACCACCCACGCCTTCAAAGACGTTTGGTTAAAAGCGCATGCCGCCTTTGGGCGAGTGCTGATCTTCTGACTGTTTGGTGCTGTGAACGGTTCTCGGCATGCGTTGGCCACCATTCTTGATCGCTACGCGGCTGGCCTTCGGGACTGGCTGCCCAGGTCGCCACGAAGCGAGTCAGCGGCTCACGCATCGGGCCGTATATCAGGGGCCTTTCAGGGCAGCGCCACGCAAGAAGAATTGCGCTTCTGCTTGGTGGTGGGGTGACTTGGAAGCGGGTGGCCGCGCACCAGGTAATGCGACGAAAAGGCGGGGCGCTGAAAGTTGACGCTTTAAGGGCTGTGCATTGAACGTTCGGGGCGGGGAGGGGCGTTCTAAGCGTGATGGATGTTCGACGCGGTGATGACGGCGGTAAGTGATAGCGAACGCTGATGATGCTGGGCGCTTACAAGAGCCTCCGCAGTTGAGCACCAGGCTGCCGACGCTTATGTGGTGTTGCTCTTGCCGCAAGACAGGCGCTTCGATCAACGCGCAGCACAAGCGTTTTCATGCAATTAGCCGCCAGCGTCACGATCGTCGTGGCCGCTCTCTGCATGCTGTGATGCGGCGGCCACCCGCTTCGGTGTCACCCCACCACCAAGCAGGCGCGCAAATATTCTTGAGTGGCGCTGCCGTAAAAGGCTGCTGAAGAACCAACCGAATCGTAAGCCGGAGAAATCGCTTCGTGGCGACCTGGCCAGCCAGTCCCGAAAGCCAGCCGCGTGGTGTTTAAGAATGGTGGCCAACAAATGCCGAGAACCGTGTCCAGCTCCAAGCAGCTAGCAGAACGGCAAACGCCCAAATGCGGGATTGGCTTTTAACCAAGCCGTTTTGAAGGCGTGGGTGGTGGGGCCGGGTTGGCTGCCCTTCTGGACGAGGTGGAGGGCGGAGACCCGACGCCTAAGTCAAGCGGGGCAGACGAGCCGGCCCCACCACCCGCGACTGGCAGAAGAACAAAAACACCGTCCCAGCAAAACCCCGTTCAGCGAGCACGCTTCCCCGCTTGGATGTAAGGCCAGAGCAGCCTCCAGGCCAGTAATGCAGCCAACACCGCCGCATACCAAATCACCTCCTGGAAATCGTTCTTGCCCGCCTTGTGCCACCAGTAATGAACAATCGCCAGAACACCGATCACGTACACCGCGCGATGCAACAAGCTCCAGCGCTTGCCCAAGCGTCGCATCCACCCCTGCGTCGACGTCACCGACAGCGGAATCAACAACACAAACGCCGAAAATCCCACCAAGATGAACGGCCGCTCAATGATGTCCTTCACCGTCGCTTGCAGATCGAAAAACTGATCGAACCAGATATACGTCGTGAAATGCAAAAAGGCGTAGAAAAACGCGAACAAGCCCGCCATACGCCGCACGCGCGCCAGCATGTTTTGTTTCGTCAACTGACGCAACGGCGTGATACCCAGCGCAATCAACAGACAGACCAAAGTCCAGGTGCCCGACGACCGTGTCAGAAACTGCGTCGGATTGGCACCGAAGCCGTCAGTGAAGCCCAGCCATACCCAGCGCAACAAGGGCAGCAAACCCAACACGAAAAGCAGGACTTTTGCGCCCCGCAAAGGCAAACCGAACAGACGCTGCGCGGGCACATTGCCAGCAGCGGCAGCCGGCTTTTTTGCACCCGGCGCGGATCGAGGTGACACAACGCCCGCGCGGGTGACCGGGTCCGCAGACGAGCCCGAGACTGAACCAGGGACTAGCCCCGGCGCCAACCCACTCTCCACTGCCGCGCCCTTTCCTCCACCCGTCCCAAGCGCACGCGCAGTCGCCTCAGATGAATCATTCACAGCCATGTTTCCTACCAACGCTTAGTAGAACTTGACCAGATCCATGCCCTGATAAAGCGATGCCACCTGATCGCCATAACCGTTGAACTTCAAGGTCTTGCGCTTGGGCGCAAACAGGCCGTCTTCGCCGATGCGTCGCTCGGTAGCCTGGCTCCAGCGCGGATGCGGGACATCCGGGTTCACGTTGGCGTAGAAACCGTATTCCGACGGGGCGGTCTTCATCCACGCACTGGTGGGCTGCTTTTCGACAAAACGGATCTTGACGATCGACTTGCCGGATTTGAACCCATACTTCCATGGCACGATCAAACGCACCGGCGCGCCGTTCTGGTTCGGCAGCGTCTCGCCGTACAAGCCCAGCGTCAGCAGCGTCAGCGGGTGCATGGCTTCGTCGATGCGAAGCGCTTCGATGTACGGCCATTCGATCACGCGGCTGCGCAGGCCCGGCATGGTCTTCGGGTCGGCAGCGGTGATGAATTCCACGTACTTGGCATTGCCGGTGGGCTCGACCGCCTTGATCAGGTTAGCCATCGAGTAGCCCACCCACGGGATCACCATCGACCAGCCTTCCACACAGCGCATGCGATACACGCGCTCTTCCAGCGGGGCCAGCTTCAACAGCTCTTCGATGCCGAAGGTGCGTGGCTTGCCCACCTCCCCTTCTACCGACACCGTCCACGGACGCGTGACGAACTTGCCAGAGTTCTCGGCGGGGTCGCCTTTGTCCAGGCCGAATTCGTAGAAGTTGTTGTAGGTGGTGACGTCCTTGCGGGGCGTCAGCTTGTCCATGATGGCGAAGGCGTTGTTCGGCGGGGCAACCAGCTTGGTGGTGGCACCGGCACTCTGCGCCCAGGCCATCCCCCCAATGCTGCCCAAGCCAAGGGCCGCAGCGCCTTGCAAGAGCCTGCGGCGATCAAGGTAGATCGGTTCAGGCGTGATTTCCGAGGGAACGATGTCGGCGGGACGGCGGATAAGCATGTGGGGTACTCCTGGGCCGGCCGCCTCGCATGAAAAGGCCGACGATGGACAATCCTGGACCTGCCCCACGTGTTTGATCGGGGACAGGCCAGGAGATATACGTCGGACAATACCGCGCAGATGCGGTTCCCTGCCAGCGCGTGGTTACAGGCCCCGGAAAGCCTTACACAACGCCACAACTGGCCTGACATCGAGCTTAAAGTTCACCGTAGGAATGCAGGCCGGACAGGAACATGTTCACGCCCAGGAACGCGAAGCCGGTGATCAGCAGGCCCACCAGTGCCCAGTAGGCAGACGCCGCGCCACGCAGGCCTTTCATCAGCCGCATGTGCAGCCAGGCCGCGTAATTCAACCAGACGATCAGCGCCCAGGTTTCCTTCGGGTCCCATTGCCAGTAGGCACCCCAGGCGTCTGCCGCCCACAGTGCGCCCAGCACGGTGGCCACCGTGAAGAAGGCAAAGCCTACGGCGATTGCCTTGTACATGATGTCGTCGAGCACCTCCAGGCTGGGCAGGTGCTCGGCGATACGACGGCGTGCAAGCAGGATCGCACCAATCGCCACGGCAGAGATGCCGAAGTAGATCATCCAATAGGCCGAGGTCTGGCTGCCCCGGAACACCAGTGGCTCGGCCGCAAGCAACACGCCGAGCAGGAACAGCGGTGTCAGCTTCTTCCACGATGTGGTGTCGCCGTTGATCTTCACCAGGTAGGCGAAGGCCACCATGGCCGCCAGCGAGAACGTGCCGTAACCAATGAAATTGGCAGGCACGTGCAGCTTCATCCACCAGCTTTGCAGAGCAGGTACCAGGGGCTGGATTTCATGCGCGCCACGATCAAACGAATACCACAGCAGGAACGCCACAGCAGCGGTAATCACCAGCGAGACAAACCCACCCAGACTGCGCGTGCCGTATTTCTGTTCGTAATACAGGTAGAACAGCGCCGTCACCAGACAGAACAGCACAATCACTTCGTACAGATTGCTGACCGGGATGTGGCCAACGTCAGCGCCCAGCAGATAACTTTCGTGCCAGCGCACCAGCAGGCCGGTGGTGCCGAAGAACACTGCCGTCCACGAAAACGCCGTGCCCAGCCAGGACGCCGTTTTCCACCGCGCCAGCAGCCCAAGCCAATAGCAGGCCATCGCAATGCAGAAGGTCGCGCACATCCACAGAATCGCGGATTGCGAGGACAACAGGTACTTCAGGAAGAAGGATTGTTCGGCGCGAACCGCCGATCCCTGGTAGGCCAGAATGGCGATCCCGGTGGACAGGGCCACCGCCACCATCATGCTGCGCAGCGGACGCCACAACCAGCCCAGCCATGCCAGCGCGGGCACGGTGCCGAACAAGATCGCTTTGTCGTAGTAGTCCATGTGGCCGCCGACCCGGTGCAGCGCAAAGGCCGCCCCACAGGCGAGCAACAGGAAGAAGACCACATCGGTCCAGTCGGGCTTGCGGCCGCCCGCGACCACGTCGGTCATGCCATGCAATCGATTGCCGGCGTCAGTGCCGGGTTTGGTACCTGCGTTGTTACCTGACTTGCTAACCGCATTGGAACCCGACGGGGTCCCTGGCTGAGTGCTTATTTCCATCCTGTTTTATCCCCTGGAATTCTGCGTCTGCACGCCGACTTCTTCGCGCAAACGCTCAAATTCACGTTCGAAATCCAGTGTACGCCGCGCTGACGACATCGCCATGGCGGCATGCGTACCCGCTGCCTCGGGCTTGACCCAGATCCAGACCCGGCGTTCGCGGATATAGAACATCGCAAACACACCCAGGATCAGCATCAGGCAACCGATGTAGACCGAGTTCTTGCCCGGCGTGCGGCTCACCTGGAACACGCTGGCCTGCACGTGCTCGAAGTCGTCCAGCGATAGCAGCACCGGTGCCGGGTACAGGAACAGGTCGGACAAGGCAGCGATCGACAATTGCATGAAGCCGCCATCGTCGGGTCCCGCAGCCGGCAGCCCGATCTGTTCGCGCGCCACGTTGCGCAATTCAGCCAGCGCGCTGCCCAGCAGCTTGATCACCACGTCGGCCGCGCGCTGTTGTTCGTCGGCAGCCACGTTTTGCTGCAGGAACTGGGCAACTGCCTGCAGGCCGCCATTGGCGAAGGTGTCGAGCGCACGACGCGCAGACGATTCCAGCTGGCTCGACAGACCGTCGGCACCTGCAGGCCGGTTGGCCAGTGCAAAACGACGTGCCGCCAGGCCGCGCATGTCCGGGTTTTCCAGCGCGGCGCGCAAGGCCATGAATTCTTCCATCGAGCCTTTGGCATCGGCGGGAATGCGCAGATAGCGATACGCCTCGTCCGGCGTGCTGCGCATGCCGGTCAGGAAGACCGACCCACCATCCAAGGTAATGGGCAGCATGTAATTGTGGAATTCGCGCGCCTGGCCGCTGGCATCCCGAATGCGGTATTCGACGCTGGGACCGACATTGCGCAGGTTCTTGTCGATGGGACGCGCAGCACTGCCCGCGACCGAAGCCACGTGATCGCTGAACGCTTTGGGCGTATTGCCGATCTCGCCCGAGAAATTCTCGACGTTGATCGGACGCAGATTGCTGAATTCCAGGTTCAGCGGCGGCGTGCCCGCAGTGCCAGCATCGATCTGGGTAGACTCACCGATCTTGCCGCCTACGTCGAAGGTGTATTCGCGCCCACCGCGCAGGGGGTAGCCCTTGAGCTTGACCGTGCTGCCGCCGTCGTTGAAGCTCGACTGGTACACCGTCATGCCCTTGTAGCGCAGCGGCTCGTTGACCTTGATGGTCTGCGCAAAGGTCTTGCCGGTGTCCGGGTCGGTGACCTCGACTTCACTGGCAAACGAGCGCGGCATGCCGGTGGAGTAGTACTCCACCACAAACTTTTTCAAGGACAGCGTGAACGGCAACGGCTGCACCAGCGCACCGTCGCCAATCAGCACAATGGCGTTGCGCGAGGCACCGCCTTCAGACACCAGCATGTTGGCGCGGAAACTGGGATTGCCCGGTGCCAGGCGACCCGTGGGCGGTACGTCGGCAATCGTCATGTTCTCGCGCACCGGCTCCTTTGCCCCTACCCAGATCTGCGCGCGCACCGGCAGCTCGCTGTCGAGCAGACCGCCAATACAGATGACCACGATCGACAGGTGAGCAAAGATATAACCCAGCCGGTTGCTGGAACCTGCCTTGGCGGCGATCAGCACGGCGTCGCCGTCCTGGCGGGTGCGGAACTTGTAGCCGCGTGCGCGCAGCAAGGCCGTCAGGCGTTCCACCACCGAAGGCACGTCATCGGTGGCCGAGTATTCGGCACGATGCGGGAAAGACTTCAGACTGGATTCGCGCAGGTGTTCGCGGAAGGTCCGCATGTCGCGCACCATCTTCGGTGCGTTGCGCACCACGCAGATGGAGGTCGAGATCACCAGGAAGCTCATCACCACCAGGAACCACCACGCGTTGTACACGTGATAGAGCTGCAGCATGTCGAAGAGTTCGTACCAGAACGGGCCGAACTGGTTGATGTAATTCGACGGAGCCTGGCCTTGCTGCAACACGGTGCCGATGACGCTCGCGATACAGATGAACGACAGCAGGCTGACCGCAAAACGCATCGACCCGATCAGGTCGACGAAATCATCCAGACCACGGCGAAAGCCGCTTGGGGAAGATGGTGAAGAAGAAGCATTCATAAAGATGACATACGTAAATTACATACGTGAAAAAGGGGCGACACGAATCGCCCCTTTTTTCATGGGCCGCGCTGGACGGCCCAGGTTTTCAATCGATGCCCACGCCGTGAATCCAGGCGTAGGGGTATGCGAGATCTTGACGATACTAACCGACATCACCCGTCTGTCAGCTGACAGGCATCTCGCACGATAGTTCAGCGCAGGCCTGCAATGTAGTCAGCCACTGCCTGGATTTCCTTGTCCGACATGCGCGCTGCAATCGCGGTCATGGCGGGGTTGTTGTTGCGCTCGCCACTGCGGAAATGTTCCAGCTGCAGTTGCGTGTACTCGGGATACTGACCACCGATGCGCGGGTATTGCGAGGGCAGACCCGCACCGTTGGGGCTGTGGCATGCGGCGCATGCCGGCACGTTCTTAGCAGCAATGCCGCCTCGGTAGATCTTCTGACCGAGTTCGACCGTTTCCTTGTTCTTGGCGAACGCAGGCTTGATGGTCTGCATCGACAGGTAGGCCGAGATATTGCGGATTTCTTCTTCAGTCAGCGGCTGGGCCTGGGCATTCATCACCGGGCTCACGCGTTCCGGACGTGCCTTGCCATCTTTGGACTTGAAGTTGTGCAGTTCTTTTGCCAGGTAGTCCGCATGCTGGCCGGCCAGCTTCGGATTGGCTGCACCGGCACTGTTGCCGCCGGGGCCATGACAGCTTGCACAGGACACGATGTTGCGTGCGGCGTCGCCGTTGGTGAACAACTGCTCACCCTTCGCAGGGTCTGCCTTGGGCATGGAAGGCGGCGCATCGGCCGCAAAGGCGGGCGATGCAAACACGCCAAGCGCCAAACCAGCAACCGCACCAGACATCATGGCGCTCGAAATGAGCAACCGGGACAGCACACGCTTCATGGAAACCTCGATAAGCTCCGTGGGCAGGCGTGACCCTTGGGACAGCGCTTTCAGGCACTCACCGGGTGATCGCAGGCAGGGAGCAAAATGACAGACCGAATACCGCAGTGTGTCGATTTTTTCCCGTATTGCTAGCTGGGTGATTCACTAATCACGTAAAACAACAATACCGTGTTGGTAAATCCACGCTTTGGTAAATCCACTCGGGGACCCAAACACCAAGAACACAGGCCTGGAAACCATTAATCATACAATAGGCACCTTTGCCTTCCGGGCGTTTGTTGCCCCCTCACATCGTGTCCCTACTTCATCGCGCGACCTTCCTGACGTCCTCTGCCAGGCTTGATCAGCTCCCCCCCCCCGGCGCCCCGGAAGTCTGCTTCGTAGGCCGCTCCAATGCGGGTAAGTCCTCGGCGATCAACGTCTTGACGCAACAGCGCAGACTGGCTTTTGCCAGTAAAACGCCGGGCCGAACACGCCTTATCAACATGTTTTCTTTGCCAGATAAACTTGATCCAGATCAAGATATTGGTTATCTGGTTGACCTGCCGGGCTACGGATATGCTTCAGTTGCCCGCGACGACCGAAATACCTGGGCTGACGTGCTTGGCGGATATCTGCGCACCCGGCCTTCGCTGGTCGGCGTGGTCTTGCTGATCGACATTCGCCGTGGGGTCACAGACCTCGATCGCCGCATGATCGACTTCCTGGTGCCGGCCGGCCGCCCCGTGCTGGCGCTGCTGACCAAGGCCGACAAGTTCCCGTACGGCCAGCGCATCAAGGCGCAGTTTGCCGTGCGCAAGGAACTTGAAGCCATTGCGTCACTCCATACCATCCCGTTCTCGTCGACGGACCGCATCGGACTGGAAGAAACCGGCGAGTACATCGAGAACTGGATTTCGCCGGCAGTCGCGCTCTGACCCAGCCCTCGCGCCGCGTCGCGCCAGCCCCGGATCGAACCAGAACTGGCTCGCTCCCGGATCTGCGCTGTGACCGGCCCTTCACCCGGACCGCGCCCCCCGGCTTTCCCGCCGTGTCGTCTGGCGCGCCCTCCCGCTTATTCAAGGAATCACCATGAGCCAGGACAAAGCTTTCGCCGCCTACCCCTACGGACGGCCGCGCCGCCTGCGTCGCGATGCCTTCACGCGCCGCCTGGTGCGCGAGAACAACCTGCGCACCGACGACCTGATCTACCCGGTGTTCGTCGTCGAAGGCAGCGGCCAGCGCCAACCCGTGGGCTCGATGCCGGGCGTGGAACGCTATTCCATCGATACGCTGCTGCCGGTGGCTGAAGAATGCGTGAAACTGGGCGTGCCGGTCATGGCCTTGTTCCCGCTGATCGACAACGCACAGAAGTCGCTCGACGGCGCGGAAGCCTTCAACCCGGATGGCCTGGTGCCGCGCACCGTGCGCGCGATCAAGGAGCGCTTCCCGGAACTGGGCGTGCTGACCGATGTGGCGCTCGACCCCTACACCTCGCACGGCCAGGACGGCGTGATCGACGAAAACGGCTACGTCATCAACGACGTGACGGTGGACCTGCTGGTCAAGCAAGCGATTGCGCAAGCCGACGCCGGCGTGGACATCGTTGCCCCCAGCGACATGATGGACGGCCGCATCGGCGCGATCCGCGAAGGCCTGGAATCGGCCGAGCACATTCACACCCGCATCATGGCCTATTCGGCCAAGTACGCCAGCGCCTTCTACGGTCCGTTCCGCGACGCCGTGGGTTCAGCAGGCAACCTGGGCAAGGCCGACAAGGCCACCTACCAGATGGACCCGGGCAACATCGAAGAGGCTCTGCGCGAAGTGGCGCTGGACCTCGAAGAAGGTGCCGACATGGTCATGGTCAAGCCCGGCATGCCCTACCTGGACGTGGTGCGCCGCGTGAAAGACACCTTCCACGTACCGACCTTCGCCTACCAGGTGAGCGGTGAATACGCGATGCTGAAGGCCGCTGCCATCAACGGCTGGCTGGATCACGACAAGGTCATGATGGAATCGCTGCTGGGCTTCAAGCGCGCCGGTGCCGACGGCATCCTGACCTACTTCGCGCTCGACGCCGCACGCCTGCTGCAACATTCGCGCTAAGCATCGAGGCCGGCATGGACATCCTGTGGATCTCGGACAAGCAGCCGGTTGAAATCTTCGATCCGGCCTCGCGCCTGCCGCACGAAGGTTTTCTGTGGATCGACGCGTCGCAGGACGACCTGACCGACCTGCCCGCGTGGCGCGAACAGATCCACCGCCTGACCGGCGTCTACCTGCACGGCCTGCATCTGCGCGATGCGACCAACCCGACGCACCCGTCGTATTTCGACAATACGGCGGACTACGAGATGGTCATCTTCCGCAAGCTGTACATCGATGCGCCAGACGTAGGCGAAAGCTTCATCCATTCCGACCCGGTGGCCCTGCTTGGCAAGGAAAGCCTGCCCACCCGGCCGGTAGCGTTCTTCGTGCTGCCCAATGCACTGATCACGGTGCGACACGGCGAAAGCGTGTCGGTCAACGAGATGCGCCAGCGCCTGTTCGAACTGGGCAAGCCCGACCAGCGCGCAGGCGGCTCAGGCAGCCGCGCCATCGGCGGCCTGGGTGCACTGACCCGCCCGCCTGCCGGGCCAGGCGACCTGATGCTGCGCATCATCAACGCCATGGTCGATCGTTACCTGGCCTTGCGTGCGCCGCTGACCCAGTTGCTGGACTACTGGCAACGCGAACTGCTGCGCCCGAATCGCAAGTTCAACGACTGGATCTCGCTGCTGGAAGCACGCATCGGGCTGCGTCGCCTGGAAAGCCTGTGCGAAGAACAGTACGACGCGCTGCAAGAGCTGCGTGAAGTGGCGCTGGACCCGAACGAGACCATCGAGGACGATCGCGGCCGCGTGCGTGCCTATGGGCCGCGCCGTGATGCCTTGCTGGTGCACATCAACGACGTGCTGGAACACATCGCCCGTGTGCTGAACAGCGCACGGCGCATGGAAGCGTCGGTGGAATCGGCTGTGCAACTGCATTTCTCGGCGACCGCGCACCGCACCAACGAGATCATGCGCGTACTGACGGTCATCACGGCGATCTTCATGCCGCTGACCCTGATCACCGGCATCTTCGGCATGAACGTGGACCTGCCGCTGGTGAAAGACCACCACGCGTTCTGGTGGGTCATGGGCAGCATGGTGACCCTTGCGCTGCTGATGTGGCTGGCGTTCTCGGCAAAAAGCTACCTGGAATCGCGCCCGTATCGGGTGGCGCAGATGCTGGCGCGCAAAGCGGCACATCGGGCCGCACACACGCTGACCGCGCCAGGGAAAAGCCGGGCAGCCAGCCGAACCCGCGCGGCATCGGCAAGCCGGGCCAAATCGCCGTAATTTCTATTCGAATACTGTGCCTTCAAAAAAAGACGCTTCAACCCCTGACTACGACGCCGAATTCGACCTGAAAAACCGACCGCCCCAGGCGGGAGAAACACGCAAATTCCCGACCGGCGAAGCCTTCTTCCTGTCACCGCTTCCCGTGCCCACTGGGCAGATTCCGGTCGACCTGGGCGGCAGTTTCGTCGCGGTCAACGACGTCTACCTGGATGTCGGCAGCTCCAATCTGACCAAGTCGTTTCAAGCCCGCCTGTGTGTCATGCTGCCGACGACGCTGATCTTCCTCATGCAAGTCGTCTTGCCAGTCGGCATGGGGATCGCCGGCGAACTCTACAACCCGTTCGGCAGAACCTTCTGGTACTACTTCAGCGACCTGTTCCTGTTCGGTCTGTGGATCTCGCTGTTGGGCGGCGGCGCGGCGACGCTGCTCGGCATCTGGGCCGTGGTCACCACCACCCTGGCCAAGGCGCGCACGCGCCCCTTGCGCTTTCATCGCCAGCGGCGCGAAGTCTGCTTCTTCCCCGACGGCTCGGACGAACCGGTGATCTGCCCCTGGGAAAAGATGGTGGCCTGGGTGTCCGTCAGCAGCGGCCAGACCGGCGTAGGCGCGGTCACCAGCTACACCTTCGGCATGGCCGTCGATGATGTAAAAAATGACAAGGTGCACTTTCTGCTGCGCGGTGCGCTGACGCCATTGCACGGTTTGGTGCAGTGGGAATCCATCCGCACCTACATGGAAAAGGGTCCCGAATTCGCACCCGGCGTTGCGCCCTATGAAGGTCTGCACACCTTCGACAAAGAGCGCGAAGACATGCGCGAGGAATACCTGTACAAGGAACGTTCCGCCCTGGGCGTGGCCTGGTGGTACGTGTCGCACGTGTTCACGCTGTGGCGCTTCCCGTACTGGGTGGCCGAGTGGGACCACGGCTACAGCATGAAGGCCATGCCCGATTCGATTGCGGCGTGGTCACAGGCCATCCCGCCAGAGGAATGGGCCAAGCCCAGTGCCGAGCTGAAGGAAGAAAGCGTGAAGATTGAAGCTGCGTTTGCAGAGGGCATCAACTTCGCGAAGTACTTTGAATCGAAGCTGGTGAAGATCGACTGAGTGCTGCGCCCTGAGTGCTGCTCACACACCGTTTTTCAGTCCTCGCTGACCACATACGCAACCAGTGCTTCAAGCGAATCGAAAACGTCCGCATCTTCAATGAATGGATCGCCTGCATCGAGCAAATGGAAGCGTGGTGCGCCAGACTTCGGCATCAGAATCAGCCGACCGCCAGAGTCATCGCCGACCGATACATGGTCCGGGAAACTGGTGCCTACGTCATAGGTCTGGTTGCGCTCGGCAATGTCGTCAGTGGCATAGATCACCACCAGGTCATTGAGCATCGCGCCGTTGTGCGCAGCCCAGAAACCGCCTAGCCAGCACGTAGCAGGAAGCCCTAGCTGCTCGCACATCGCCTGGATGTCTGCGGCGGACGCAGGCGCGTTTGCGTAGGTGTAGATCATGCTCATGCCGGAAACCCTGCGGGCCGTTCCAGCTTCGGATAAATGAACTTCTTCTGCTCGTCCCAGTTCACACCGGTGGCATGAATGAAGCGCAGTCGGTTCAACAGTTTCTTGGGGTCGCCAACCATGCCGCAGAAATCGTGAGACTGGATGAGTGCCAGGTCGTCTTCGACGGTCAAATGGCGTTTGATGACCCGCGCATCGATGTTCGAATACTGGTCGGTCAGCTCGATCAAATTGGCGGTGTAGGTGTTCTCGGCCAGCCACTCGAAGGACAGCATGTTGCGGATGATGGGGCGTGAATTCTTTGTGACTTCATCTGCTGCCAGACGGCGCGCAAACATGGGCCGCAACGGCTTGTCGGCGACAAAAAGACTGAACAGAATTTTCTCGTCGTTCAGATCCACGTCGTGCCAATCATCAACGGATCGGAACACGTCGAAAAATTCCATCAGGCAGTTCTTTCTGACCTGGGCCAGGGTGAACAGGGATGCATCCACCTGCACCACCAACACATCATCTTCTGCCCACTTGACCTGCTTCGGCACAGCACGCTCCTGTCGTGATCGTCAGGGCAAGGTTTTACCTCATGGCATGTAAGCCAATCGTTGTCGGACAGGAGCAACTGGATCAAGCTGAAACGAAAAGGGCTGAGTTCGGTGAAACACCGAACTCAGCCCCAGGCGCAGGCCCGTCTCGTCACCTAACATCACCTCACGCTGATGCATGGTTGCCGTGGCGGGTGCACAGGACGGTCTTGCGCGGTCTAGATCAACGACGACGCCACATCGACGCCATCGACACACGTCGAGCCACACCGCGACCAATTACTTGCGCAGATCTGCCAGCGTCTTCTGCACACGTTCGACCACGTCCGGGCCGATGGTTGCCTTGTGTTTGTCATATACCACTTGCGCCTTGCTCAGCATGCGCTTGTGCTCTTCCGGCGAGATCTCGTTGACTTGCAGGCCAGCTGCCTTGATCTTGGCCAGCGACTGCTGCGACAACGCACGAATGACCTTGCGCTCTTCGTCACGGCCCTTCACGGCGCACTCGCTCAACGCAGCTTTTTCTTCCGCGCTGTAGGTGTTCCAGATGGGCTTGGAGAACAGCACCAGGAATGGCGTGTAGGCGTGGTTGGTGACCGAGATGTACTTCTGCACTTCGTAGAACTTCGACGTGTCGATCGTCACGAAGGGATTTTCCTGCGCGTCGATGGCCTTGGTTTCCAGGCCCGAGAAGATTTCACCGAAGGCCATGGGCGTGGCGTTCGCGCCCATGTTCTTGAAGGTGTCCAGGAAGATGTTGTTCTGCATCACCCGGATCTTCATGCCGTCGAAGTCTTCCCACTTCGCCACCGGCTTCTTGGAATTGCTCAGGTTGCGGAAGCCGTTTTCCCAGTAGGCCAGATTCACCAGTCCGACTGCGTCGAGCTTTTCATTGATGAACTTGCCGAAGTCGCCGTCCACCACCGCGTCGGCTTCTTTTTCGTTGGCGAACAGGAAGGGCAGATCGAACACACCCAGCGCTGGTACCAGGCCCACCAGCGGCGAGGACGAGGTGATCACCGCTTCCTGCACGCCGGAACGCAGGGCTTGTGTGGCCTGCAGGTCATCGCCCAGCGCGCTGCTCCAGAAGGCGGTGATCTTCATCTTGCCGCCGGACTTTTCCTGCACGCAGGCGTCGAATGTTTTCACACCATTGCCCACTGGGTGGGTCTGAGCCAGGCCGTTGGACAGGCGGATGTTGCGGGTCTTGAATTCCGCGTTGGCGGACATCGCGACGCTCATGCCGAGCAGCGCGACCATGCTTGCGAGTAGGGTCTTTTTCATGGGTATCTCCGTGATCTTTTATAGGTATGGAAAGAGTGCGCCCTGCCCCTGCAGGGCGCGGTAGATCAGAGCAATACAGTCAATGCAATACGGTCAGATCAATACAGCCACTTCAGCGGCACCAGAACCAGCTCCGGGAACGCAACCAGCAGGAACAGCACGACCACTTGCGACAAGAGGAACGGCCATACCCCAACCGTCACCTTGCCCAGCGGAATCTTGGCCACGCCGCTGACCACGTTCAGCACCACGCCCACCGGCGGCGTCAGCAACCCGATGCAGTTGTTCATGATGAACAGCACACCGAAGTACACTGGGTCGATGCCTGCCTTGATGATGATGGGCATCAGCACCGGGGTCAGGATCAGGATGGTCGGTGCCAGGTCCAGCGCCGTGCCCACGATCAGCACCAGCACCATGATTGCCAGCATCAGCAGCTTCGGACGCTCGATCAGCGGTTCGATCATCTCGCCGAGTTCTGCCGGGATGTTGGCGGCGGTGATCAGCCATGCCGATACCAGCGCAGCAGACACCAGGAACATCACCACGGCGGTGGTCTTGGCAGCACGCAGCAACACGCCGTACAGACTCTTTACGGTCAGTTCGCGGTACACGAACATGCCCACCAGCAGCGCGTACATGGCGGCCACCACAGCGGCTTCCGTCGGCGTGACTACACCCATGCGGATACCGCCCAGAATGATCACCGGCATGCCCAGCGCCCAGGCAGCGTTGCCCGTGGCCTTCAGACGTGCCTTCATGCTCTGACGCGGCAGGGGCTGGATGTTGGATGTGCGGATCACCCAGTACCAGGCCACCAACAGTGCCACCGCCATCATCAGGCCGGGTGCGATGCCGGCCATGAACAGCTTGCTGATCGATACGTTGGCGGCCACGCCGAAGATGATGAAGGCCAGCGACGGCGGCAACACCGGCGCGATGATGCCGCCAGCGGCCATCAGGCCGGCCGCACGCGGCACGTTGTAGCCGGCACGCGCCATCATCGGGATCAGAATGGACGCAAGCGCAGCGGTATCGGCAGCCGCCGAACCCGACAGACTGGCCATGATCACCGCAGCCAGAATGGCCACGATGCCCAGGCCACCACGGATGTGACCCACACATGCCAGGGCGAAGTCGATGATGCGCTTGGACAGACCGCCCGAGTTCATCAGTTCGCCTGCGAGCAGGAAGAACGGAATCGCCAGCAGCGTGAAGGTGTCGGCACCCTTGATCATGTTCTGCGCAACGATCTGCGTGTTGAACATGTCCATGTAGCCCATCAGGACCACACCGCAGAACATCAGCGCAAACGCCACCGGCACGCCAATCGCCATGGCCCCCAGCAGGGACGTGATAAAGACGAGCAGCGTCATTGGGTGCCCTCCCGCATCATGGCGGCAGCTTCGCCTTCACCGCAGAAGGCAGAGATTTCTTCTTCCGTCGTGCGACCCGTGATGACACGGATGACACGTTCAATCGCGATCAGGCAGATACCGCCGCCGCTGAACAGCCCCACGCCATAGACCCAGCCCATCGACAGTCCGGTAACCGGTGCCGCCATGCTGATGTTGATGTCGAGCTGTTGCCAGGTGCCCCAGAAGAACACCGCTGCGCAACCCGCCACGATGACGTTGCTGATGCCCATGCAGATCAGGCGGCCCCTGCGCGACAGGCGTTGCACGAAGGTCTCGATGCCCAGGTGCGAATACTCACGAAAGGCGATCACGGCACCGATGAAACTCAGCCACACGAAGAAGAACCGTGCGAGTTCTTCAGAGACCGCAATGCCGCTGTTGAATCCGTAACGCAACACCACATTGCCGAAGACCATCACCACCATGCCGGCGAGCGCGACAACGATCAGCCCCTCCAGCACGCGGTAGAACAAATTGATGGCAGCTTGCATGAATGCTCACTCCTTGTTCTCGAATGCGGGCCCAAGGCCCGCCACGGGGTTGACTCAGGCGTTCGCAGACGAGCTGCTGAACGCGCCGCGTTTGGCCAGGTTCTGGAACAAGGCGCTCAGGCCGAACTGCCAAGGCGGGCAGGCGTCCGAACGATCCACCACATTGACCAGACGGCCCAGCAAGGGCGAGCTGATCTCGACCCGGTCACCGATCTCGTGCGTGAAGCCTTGCCCCACCCCGCGCCGGTCTTTCACCGGTGCGAACATGGTGCCCAGGAACAGCAGCGCGCCGTCGGGGTATTGGTGATTGCGGTTCAGCAGCTGGCCCGCCAGGCTTTCCGGCGAGCGGCTGATGGCGGCCATGGGGCTGACACCCGTCATCTCGAAACCGTCGGTGCCAACCACCGACAGCGAGACTTCGACCTGCTTGAGCTGTTCGATGGTGAAGTTCGCATCGAACAGTCGGATGAACGGACCGATCGAGCAGGACGCGTTGTTGTCCTTGGCCTTGCCCAGCAGCAGGGCCGAGCGGCCTTCAACGTCGCGCAGGTTCACATCATTGCCTAGCGTGGCACCCACGATCTGGCCGTCGGAACGGACCGACAGCACCACTTCCGGCTCGGGGTTGTTCCACTGCGACATGGGGTGGATGCCGACACGGGCACCCACGCCCACCGACGACATGGGCTGCGACTTGGTGAAGATCTCGGCGTCGGGACCAATGCCCACTTCCAGGTATTGCGACCACAGGCCCAGGTCCTGCAACAGACGCTTGACCTCGGCAGCTTTGGCCGAACCGGCCTCGATGCCACGCAGGTTGTCGCCCAGCACCGGGGCCAACTGCTTGCGCACATCCAGCGCACGCGTTGGATCGCCCTTGGCCTGCTCTTCGATCACGCGTTCCAGCATGCTGTCGGCAAAGGTCACGCCAGCGGCCTTGACGGCCTGCAGGTCGGCGGGCGGCAACAAGGTACCGCTGCGACCGCTCAGGTAGTCATCGACCGAACCGATGTCCGGGTGTTCCGACGGCGTTGCCACCCGCGCGGCCAGGTCGCTGCGTTCGATCACGCCCGACAAGGTCGGCGACAGCGCGGACAGGTCATAGACCCGGTCGCCGGCCACCAGCACCGGGCACGGGCCACCGGCGGCGTCAGACCACACACGGCCCAGCAGGCGCGCCTGTGCGGCGTCCTGGGGCAGGATATCGGCCGCAGTCAGGTTGGCGATGTCATCGCGGAAAATACCAGCGGTACGGCCGGCGGCATCGGCATGCGTCGTGGCCGATTGCGGGGTGGTGCTTTGTGGCATGACGCCATCTCCTGTGGTGTATTCGTTTGCACGTATCTGTCGATACGCACGCGCAGGCTTGTTTGCCGTGTTTTGCCGTGTTTTTTTGCGGTCTGCCGGCAGCCTTTTGCGCGCGGGTTTCAGTGTTCGTCGTACTCCTCGCCATCGAAGGCCAGGCCGAGCCGTGAGGCCGCGCCGCGGATGTGCGCACGCATGGCGGCGCGGGCACCGCGCACGTCCCGGGCGGCGACTGCATCGCGAATGGCACGGTGTTCGGCAATCGTGATCTCGACGATCTGCTCAAGCTCGGTACGCTCGCGCGCCAGGTCGATGGTGGCGCTGATGCGACCCGCCACGAAACCCAGGATCATCGTGAAATATTCGTTGTGCGTGGCCACGGCCAGCGCATGATGAAACGCCAGGTCGGCAACGATGCCGTCACGCGTCCATTTGTCGATGCCGGTCATGCGGTCGAGCGCGGCATCCAGTGCAGCCAGTTCTTCAGCCGTGTGATGACGCGCCGCCAAGCCTGCGGCCTCGACTTCCAGTGGCGCACGCAGCTGGAACAGCCCGCGAAACGCATCGTGGCTGGCAAGCGCTTCGTCTTCGATGCGGATCGACCGGCGACGGTCGGCATCCACCACAAACGCGCCAATGCCTTGCCGCGATTCCACGATGCCCTCGTTACGCAGCTGGGCAATCGCCTCGCGCACGACCGTGCGGCTTACGCCAAAGCTCTTGGCAAGCGCGTGCTCGGTCGGAAGCCGATCACCGGGCACAAGCCGCCCTTCGGTGATCTCGCGGCCGATCTGCATGGCGATCTGCGTCGGCAACTGGTCGGCGCGCTGGAGTTGATTGAAAGGCATGAGTAGTGGCGGGAAGCTGAGAGAAGGCCGTCAGTCTGCCAGGACTTGGCAGCCGGGATTCATGCGACCTTCCGGGTCGATGGCCTTGCGAATTGCCACCAGCAGCGCCTTGTGCGCAGGTGCCAGCTTCTGTTCGAACTCAGGTCGCTTCAGGCGACCAATGCCGTGCTCAGCGCTGATGCTGCCCTGGTATTCATAGACCAGCTCGTTGATCAGATTCTTGCCCACATACAGAATGCGCTGACGCTCTGCGATATCGGCGCTGGCCGGTGGCAATACGTTGATGTGCGCATTGCCGTCGCCCACATGACCGTAAGCAATCGACAAGCTGTCCGGGAAAGCCTGCTTCAGCACAAACAGTGTGCGTTCAACAAATTCCGCCATCGTCGACAGCGACACCGACACATCGGTACGCAGATGCACGCCACGCATGGCCTGGCCTTCGTTCATGCCTTCGCGGAAGCGCCACAGATTGATGCCCTGCGCCCGCGATGCAGCCACCACCCCGTCTTGCACCATGCCGTCTTCCAGCACGTTTTCCAGGAACTGGTCGAGCAAGGTCTTGATGTCGACCAGGCCCGAGCCAGACACTTCCATCAGCACGTAGGCGGGGTAGTCGCCGGCAATCGGCATCTTCAGATCGGGCTGGGCTTCGATGGCCAGCATGAAGGCTTCAGGCGGCATGAACTCAAAGGCCGTCATCAGGTCGCAGCAGTCACGACGCGCGCGGCGATACAACGCAATGGCGTCGTGCAAGGAAGCCACGCCAAGCAAGGCAGTTTCCACTTGGGTCGGGCGCGGCAGCAGCTTCAGCGCCACGGCGGTGACGATGCCCAACGTGCCTTCGGCACCGATGAACAACTGTCGCAGGCTGATGCCACGGTTGTCCTTGCGCAAGGTGGTCAGGCCATCCCAGATGCTGCCGTCGGGCAACACCACTTCCAGCCCCAGCACCAGTTCGCGGGTCATGCCGTAGCGAAGCACGTTGATGCCGCCGGCATTGGTGCCCACGCTGCCGCCGATCTGCGCTGACCCTTCCGCGCCGAATCCCAAGGGGAACAACATGCCGTGCGCGTCGACTGCTTCCTTGATGTTGGCAACGATGCAACCAGCCTCGACCACGGCAGAGAAATCATCTTCATCGATGCGGCGAACGCGATTCATGCGTTCCAGGCTGATGATGACCTGATGGTCCGGCTGATCGGGAATGCCGCCCAGCACCAGACCGGTATTGCCACCTTGCGGCACGACCGCCAGGCCCAGTTCGGCACAAGCACGCATGGCCTTGGAAACGTCTTCGGTACTGCGCGGGCGAATCACCGCCACCGTGCCGCTTGCCACGTCACCGTGCCAGTCGCGGCAATAGCGCGCCTGGTCGGCCGGGTCCGTCAGGACGGCGTCTTGCCCGAGGCGCTCGACAAGCGCCGCGCGGGCCTGCAAGACGGTGTTCAACACAGCATTCATGGCCCGCATTCCTTGCGTCGGCATCTTCTAGAGGGATAGAGGTCAGACAACCGATACACCCGATGGCAGTGCCAGGTGTTCCCATCCGCTTTGTCTAGGGGAACACCCCAAACGCGCGCTGCGTAGCCCTTCACGCATAATTGTCTGACAACCTGATAATACGTCGCAGCCTGCAAAAAACTGTCCTGGGAATGACCCTAGGGCACATGAAAAGACAGGTGATACGACGTGCACCCGGGCCGCTTCTGGTTCACACCTGGCCCCTTTTCGGAGATCGACAGGATGCATATCGCCATCATTGGTGCCGCAGGCATGATCGGCCGCAAGCTCGCGGAAAGACTGGTTGCCGACGGTCGCCTGGGGCACCAGGAAATCACGCAGTTCAGCCTGCTGGACGTGATTCAGGCGCAGGCACCCGCAGGCTTCAAAGGGCCGGTCGACAGCCGCGCCGCAGACTTGTCCGACCCTGCCGCGTCAGCAGCTTTGATCGATGCGCGGCCCGATGTGATCTTCCATCTGGCCGCCATCGTGTCAGGCGAAGCCGAGGCCGATTTCGACAAGGGATACCGCGTCAATCTGGATGGCACGCGATATCTGTTCGATGCAATTCGCCTGGCCAGCACCGATGGCTACAAACCGCGCGTGGTCTTCACCTCGTCAATTGCCACCTTCGGTGCTCCGCTGCCCGACCGTATCCCCGACGATTTCCACACTACGCCCTTGACCAGCTACGGCACGCAGAAAGCCATCTGCGAACTGCTCTTGTCCGACTATTCGCGACGCGGCTTCTTCGAAGGTCTGGCAATTCGCCTGCCCACGGTCTGCATTCGCCCGGGCAAGCCCAATCTGGCTGCGTCGGGCTTCTTTTCCAGCATCGTGCGCGAACCGTTGATTGGCCAGGATGCCGTGCTGCCGGTGACCGATGGCGTGCGCCACTGGCATGTGTCGCCGCGCTCGGCAGTGGGCTTCCTGATTCACGGAGCCACCATCGATCTGGCGCAAGTCGGCCCGCGTCGCGCCTTGTCGATGCCCGGCGTCAGCGTCACAGTGGGTGAGCAGATCGAAGCCCTTCGCCGCGTGGCGGGAGACAAAGCCGTGGCCTTGATCAAGCGTGTACCGAATGAAGACATTCAGCGCATGGTGAACAACTGGGCACCGGGCTTCAACGCCGAACGAGCCACTGCACTGGGCTTCACGGCAGAACAGACATTCGACGAGATCATTCGCGTACATATCGAAGATGAATTAGGTGGCAGTCTTCCCGTAGCCAGCTGATATCAATTCATCTGCATATCCAAACACCCTGCATTTCAGAAGCCGTTCGCCAGTACCGGTCGGGACCACCCCTGATGCCTGACCCGACATTGCCAAGGACATTTGCATGAGCACGCCGACTATCCCGAAAAACCGCCTGCGTTCGCTGGACTGGTTTGCCAACCCCGACCACATCGACATGACCGCGCTTTACCTTGAGCGCTTCATGAACTACGGCATCACGCCGGAAGAATTGCGCTCGGGCAAACCCATCATCGGCATTGCGCAAAGCGGCAGTGACCTGACGCCTTGCAACCGTATCCATGTGGAACTGGTCAAGCGGGTGCGCGACGGCATTCGGGACGCGGGCGGCATTCCCATTGAATTCCCCACCCACCCGATCTTCGAGAACTGCAAGCGCCCCACCGCCGCGCTGGACCGCAACCTGGCCTACCTGGGCCTGGTCGAAATTTTGTACGGCTACCCGCTGGACGGCGTGGTGCTGACCACCGGCTGTGACAAGACCACGCCATCGGCGCTGATGGCCGCATCCACCGTGAATATCCCGGCGATTGTGCTGTCGGGCGGACCGATGCTGGATGGCTGGCACGAAGGGGACTTGGTCGGGTCCGGCACCGTCATCTGGCGCTCGCGCCGCAAGCTGGCCGCAGGTGCCATCACGGAAGAAGAGTTCCTGCAAACCGCGCTCGACTCTGCCCCGTCTGCCGGCCACTGCAACACCATGGGCACCGCGTCCACCATGAACGCCATGGCCGAGGCCCTCGGCATGTCGCTGACAGGCTGTGCGGCCATTCCCGCGCCCTACCGCGAGCGCGGGCAGATGGCCTACCGCACCGGCCGCCGCGCCGTGGAACTGGTGCTGGAAGACATCAAGCCGTCAGACATCCTGACGCGTGCCGCTTTCCTGAATGCGATTCGCGTGAACACCGCCATTGGCGGCTCGACCAACGCACAGCCGCACCTGGCCGCGATGGCACGCCACGCGGGCGTCACACTGGAACCGGAAGACTGGCAGACCTACGGCTACGACCTGCCCTTGCTGGCCAACGTGCAGCCCGCCGGCAAGTGGCTGGGCGAACGCTTCCACCGTGCGGGCGGCGTGCCTGCTGTGATGTGGGAATTGCTGCAGGCAGGCGTGCTCGACGGCAGCTGCCCCACCGTCACCGGCAAGACGATTGCCGAGAACCTGGTGGGTGAAGAATCAGACGACCGTGAAGTCATCAAACCGTTTGCCGAACCGCTGAAGGAAACCGCAGGTTTCCTGGTACTGCGCGGCAACCTGTTCGACTTTGCGATCATGAAAACCAGCGTGATCTCACCGGGATTCCGCGAACGTTATCTGTGCGTGCCGGGCCACGAAGGGGTATTCACTGGCAAGGCGGTGGTGTTCGATGGTTCAGAGGATTACCACAAGCGCATCAACGACCCGGCGCTCGACATCGACGAAGAAACCATCCTGGTGATCCGGGGTGCTGGTCCCATCGGCTGGCCAGGCTCGGCCGAGGTCGTCAACATGCAACCGCCAGACCACTTGCTCAAACGCGGCATCATGAGCCTGCCCACGATTGGCGACGGCCGCCAATCCGGCACAGCCGACAGCCCGTCGATCCTGAACGCATCGCCCGAAAGCGCGGCAGGCGGCGGCCTGAGCTGGCTGCGTACGGGTGACAAGATCCGCATCGACTTCAACCACGGGCACTGCAATGCGCTGGTGAGCGACGAAGAGATCGCACGTCGCAAGCAAGACGGCATTCCGGCTGTGCCGCCCGATGCGACCCCGTGGCAGCAGATCTATCGCCGCACAGTGACGCAACTGGTGGATGGTGCCGTGATTGAAGACGCAGTGGCGTTCCGTGGTCTGGCGCAGAAGGGGCATCCGCGCCATAACCACTAATCGCAGGTACTGATCGCAGGCGCTGATTACGGGCGCTGACTGCCAACCGCGCAGCCCGCCGCCGAGCCTTTACAGGCAAGGTGGCAGGCTGCCGTAAAGCCCCGGTTCTCGGAGCTCTGGATCGCAGTTGATTTGCTGTGGTTTGGTCAGCTTGCGCGTTGGAAGACGGCGTGGTGACTGGGCACGGCGTGTGGTGATGCATACTGGACCGACTCACACTGGAGCACACATGCCAACTGCCACCGAAAAGGACTTCTCCGAGCAAGGCTTCTGGGACAAGCTCAAACACTTCGCCGTCAAAGCGGGCAGCGAAGTCGTAGAAAAAGCCTTGTGTCTGTACTACGCCGCCCAGCAGCCATCCACGCCCGCCTGGGCCAAGACCGTGATCTACGGCGCACTCGCGTATTTCATCCTGCCCTTCGACGCGATTCCCGACTTCATTCCCGTTGCCGGTTACACCGACGATCTGGGTGCCCTGGCCACCGCCATCGTGACGGTATCGATGTACGTGACCGAAGACGTGAAGGAACAGGCGCGGGTGAAAAAGCAGCAGTGGTTCGGCTAAGGAATTACAAAACAGCGGGGGCAAGGCCTTGAATTTGCGGCTTGATCCACGCCGTCAATTCGCGTTTGCCGAAATGCGAACTATTTGCAACAATCGCCGAATACCTCAACCAGGCGACGCGCAATGATCCGCAACCGACTCCTTCGTCTTACCCTTTCTGCGACGGTGCTTGCCGTTGCGCTGGCCGCCTGCAAACAAGTCCCGACGCGCCCGGATGAACCGGCGGTCACGGCACCGGCCAAACCCGCGCAGTTGTTGCGCCAATCGCCCGCCCCAGCCTTGTACGAACTGGCTTACAGCCCTCGCCAGAACGCCTTGTTCGTGACCTCGGCAGGCGGATTCGGCCCCGATGCACCGTCGCCCAAGCTGCTGCGCCTGGACCCGAAGACATTGGCCGTGCAGCAAGAAATTGCGCTGCCCTTCAAGGGCTTCGGCATTGCGCTGGATGATGCAGCCGGCCGCCTGTACGTCGGCAATTCGGTCGATGCCTCGATCACGGCGGTGGATATTGCCACCAACACGGTGATCGGCACGCTGCCGCTGCTGAAAGAAAGAATCGTCAACAAGGATGGGCGCACGGTGTTTGCGCACCACTTGCGTCAGCTGGTGGTCGATACCGCCAATAACCGCCTGTACGCACCCGGCCTGTCGGTCGATGTGGAAAGCGTGTTGTTCGTGGTCGACACGCGCAACTTCGTGCTGGAAAAGACCATTGGCAACCTGGGTGGCGCAGCCACTGGCATTGCCTTGGACAGCGCACGCAATCGCATCTTCGTGACCAACCTGGCAGGCCAGCTGTACACGATCGACAGCAAGTCGCTGACCGTCACCAAGAGCGTGGACAGCGGCGCAGACCAGCCACTGAATCTTGCCTACGATCGCGCCAGCAATCGCCTGCTGGTGGTCGACCAAGGCCAGGAATCGATTCGCGACTACCAGCGCCGCATGATCCCGAACTTCAAGTCGCGCAATCCCGGCAACCGCGTGATGGTGCTCGATGCGGACACCAACAAGGAGATCAAGAGCGTGCCGACCGGCGACGGTCCGATCACCCTGGAACTGGATGATGCGCGCAAGCGTTTCTATGTGACCAACCGCGTGGCGGGCACGGTAACGGTGTTCGACAGCAAGACCTATGAATTGCTCAACACCCTTGCGCTGCCGACCCACCCGAACAGCCTGGAACTGGACGCACCGAACAATGTGTTGTTCGTGTCGGTGAAGAACGACCCCAAGAGCGCGGAAAAGACTGCCAATGAAAGCGTGGTGCGTCTGGGGTTCTGAGCCCGAATTTTCTGACTGCGTAAGCCAGATGGGATTCCCTGTCTGGCGGTCAATGCCACTCACGTAGCGCACGGGTTGACGCAAGCAACACCTGCGTACACCCCCCCCGCACGACTGCACCCCAAGGCTCGAACACCGGTTCAAGCCTTGGGGTGTTTTTCATCGCGAGCATGACGACAGGCAAACGCCCCGCCTAACAAACTCCTGACAGACGCTTTTTGATACTGCGCGCACTTTTCGCTCATTGGGAATTGCGCGTGCTTCAACGTCTGACATCCATGCGGCTCAACCCGGTACAACTGACCTGGGTAGCGGCGCTGTTCTTCACCACGATTGGCAATCTGGTGCTGTGGCAAACCTTGTGGTCCAGGGTAGAGATCAGCAACCTGCGCAGCTTGCTGTTCTTCATCAGCCTGCCTGTCTTCTTTTTCTGCCTGCTCAACCTGTTCCTGACGCCGGTAATGGCCTTGCCATACGTGCGCAAGCCGCTGCTGGCACTGCTGGTCGTCATCAGTGCCAGTTGCAGTTATTTCATGCTGCACTACAAGGTGCTGATCGACCGCAGCATGGTGCAGAATTTCTTCGAGACCAATCAGGCCGAGTTCACCTCGTACTTCTCTGCCCCCTTGCTGCTTACCGCGCTGGCGCTGGGCATATTGCCAGCCGCCGCGATGGTGATTCCGCGCAGCAAACAGATCGGGCGCGTCACGCAGACCGCGATCTGGTGGCTGGGTAACGTGCTGGTGACCGTGGCGGTGCTGCTGGTCGTGACCATGGCGTTCTACAAGGACTACGCGTCGCTGCTGCGCAACCATCGGGAAATCAAGGATCAAGTGCTGCCCTTGAACTTCGTGCGCAATACCAATGGCTACTTGAAACGCAAGTACAGCGCAAAATCGCAGCCGCTGCGAACCGTGGCTGCAGATGCCACGCGCGCAGTGCCTGCTGCCGGCGAACGGCCCAAGCTTGTGATTGTCGTGGTGGGAGAAACCGCGCGGGCGCAAAACTTCCAGCTCAATGGTTATCCGCGCGCGACCAACCCATCACTGTCGCAGCGCGCAGACGTCATCAGCTTCAAACACGTATCGTCCTGCGGAACGGCCACCGCGATTTCTGTGCCCTGCATGTTCTCGCGCATGACACGCTCGGACTACGATGAAGTGCGTGCTGCGACGGAAGAAAATCTGCTCGACCTCCTGCAGCGCACCGGCATGCATGTGCTCTGGCGCAACAATAACAATGGCGGTTGCAAGGGGGTTTGCAAGCGTGTGCCGACCGATGACATGCCGGCACTGAAAATCGCCGAGCAATGCGTCAACAAGGACGGCACGTGTTATGACGATGTGCTGCTGCATGAACTCAGCGCCCGGATCGACGCCATGCATGGCGATGCGTTGATTGTGCTGCACCAGTTGGGCAGTCACGGCCCCACCTACTTCGAACGTTATCCGTCAGCGACCAAGGTCTTCAGTCCTACCTGCGACAGCAACCAGATTCAGAAGTGCAGCAACGAGGCGCTGACCAACACCTACGACAACACGCTGGTCTACACAGATCGGATGCTTGGCAAGACCATCGACTTGCTGCAAGGCTATTCAACACAGCGCGACGTGGCCATGATCTACGTATCCGATCACGGCGAGTCGCTGGGCGAGCGCGGCATGTACCTGCACGGCACGCCTTACCTCATTGCGCCCGACGAGCAGACACACGTGCCGATGGTGATGTGGTTCTCGCCCGAATTTGCGAAGCGTGCTCATCTCAATCTCAATTGCGTACGCACCAACGCGAACAACCAGCGCTACAGCCACGACCATTTCTATCATTCGATGCTGGGGCTGTTCGATGTTCGAAGCAGCGTGTATCAACCCGAGCTGAACTTGTTTGCCGCATGTCGTGAGCCGCAGCGAGTTTCTTCGCCCGGCGCAGCCTTGTCATGGATCACCAACACCAATCGGAGAAAAGCATGGCAACCGTGACGGTCGAAAAGTTCGTCGGCGGCAAACAAGAAACGCAGTTCTGCTTTCCCGCTGTTTTTCTTGGCATGGCAAGGGTCATGCTGCCTCGCGCTGCACTCACCGCCTTGGCAGAAAAAGGCATGGACGTGGCGGGCATGCTGTCGGCGATGAGGTCGGGCAGGCAATACACGACATCCGTGAACCTTGTCGAAAAAGGAGTCAGCAAAACGGTTGTCGTGTCGGTCGTCTAACGGGAATGTGTTCTGACGTCGGGGCGGCAGAGCGACCGCCCTATCCCAGCAGTATCACCGCCCACACCGCGCCCACCATCAGCAGCGCCACGGTCTGCGCGGCGCTGCCCATATTTTTGGCGTTCTTTGACAAGGGATGCAGTTCAAGCGAAATGCGATCGACCACGGCTTCGATGGCGGAATTAAGCAATTCGACCAACAGGCTGATGAAGCAGACCGCCAGCAGCAGCGCACGCTCGGCCACGCTGACCTCAAGCAGCAAGGCGACCGGAATCAGCACGCCATGCAAGGCCAGCAATTGGCGAAATGCAGCTTCGCCACGCACGGCAGCAATAAAGCCGTCACGCGAGTAAATCGAGGTATGAAAGAGCCGGGTCAGCCCGGTTTTGCCATGTTGATACTTGCCGCTTTCAGCGGGGCCCGACGATTGCATTGCTTGCTCCTGAAGCATTCAAACTTCGCGGAGTATGGGAAGACAGGTGTCAAGAAGTTGTCAGGCGTCCTAAGTGTTCAGACCCGGCGCACGCATTTCCAATGTGAAGCGACAACCATCGGCCGAGCTTTCCACCGCCATATGCCAGCGCAGATGCTCCACGATGCGTTGCACGATCGACAGGCCAAGCCCTTCGCCGTTCTGTTGTGAGCCGGAGAAAAACCGCTGAAACTGCTGTGGGTCAATGCTGGATGGCAGGCCCGGGCCTGAATCGGAAATGACCAAGGTCGTGCCCTGTACGGTTACGCGTACTTCACCCTCGTCCGTGTATTGGCAGGCATTGCGAAGCAGGTTCCAGATCACGCTGTAGGCCAGTTCTGCATGGGTGTGAACGTGGATATTTTCGGGGGCATCCAGCACGATTGCCACCGGCTTTTTCGCCAGCCAGGGCTGGCAGCGGATCATGCATTCCTCGATCAATGGGCGCAGCGCCACCATCGTCCGCGCAAGGCTTTGCGGATCGCGCGACAGCAGCAACAGGCAGCTCAGCTGGCGTTGCATCTCTTGCGTCGTGCGCACGATGCGCGCTGCGCTTGAGGTCAGGTGACTGTCGGCAGGCAGCTGGTGCACGATGGTTTCTGCCGCACCGGCAATGATGGCCAAGGGCGTGCGCAGTTCGTGGCTGGCATCGCCCACAAAACACCGCTCACGTTGCAGGAACTGTTCGGCCTCGTCGCTGTGCTGGGCAAATGCGCGCGCCAGCACACCGATTTCGTCGGGCGCATCCTGGAAGGGAAAAGGCTTTTTCTTGCGCTGCACAGCATCGGCCAGACGGGTGATGGGGGCCGTGACACGCGCCGAGGTCAGTCGCCCGATCCAGAACGCGCAAAGAACGCACAGCACGATGACCAGCAGCGCATAGCCATGAATCAGGTATTCCAGATAATCGTAGGTATCGACATCCTGAAGCAGGTAGTAGCGCTGACCATCGCGTTCAAACACCAGCAGGTGCCAGCCCTCGGGCTTGTCTGCGCGGTGGTAACCCGGCGCGTACTTGCGCAGGGCATCGGGCACGGTCTGCGCGTCATGAAGCCGGGTGCCTTCAGGCATCACGGGAACGATGCCTTGCGCGATAGCTGCCTCCAGCCTGCGCATCTCTTTGCGCAGACTTTCCGAGATCACATAGGTGCGCAAGTCATCGTAATCAAGCTGCTCTGCCGCAAGCACAAAGCCCATGACGGCCACCATGAGCAGCACAAATGAAATCGTGATGCGCGTCTTGAGCGTCATCTGAAGGTAAAAGGATTTCATGATGGCAAGCGTGTTCTTGGGGTGACTTATTGCGGCGCAGTCTTGCCGGGCTGGCAAAGACGCCACCCTATTCCGTGCACCGTTTCTATCAGCGCAGATGTGAAGTCTTTGTCAGTGTGCTGACGCAACTCATGAATGTGTGTGCGCAAGGCACCGCCTTCCGGTGGATCGTCGCCCCAGAGCAGGTATTCCATCTCTTGCTTCCTGACGACGGCAGGCGCGGCGCGCATCAGGCACAGCAGCAATTTATGTGTGCTGGGTGTCAGGTTGATCGTCTGCCCTTGCCGCCATGCCTGCGGGACGCGGGTGTCCACCTTCAGATCTTCCCAGGTCAGCGTGCCTTGCACCTGCCGGCCTTGGGCACGGCGCACCAGCGCCTTGATGCGTGCGTCCAGCTCTATGAGGGAAAACGGCTTGACCAGATAATCGTCTGCCCCCAGCTCGAAACCCTGCACACGGTCTTCCACCGGGTCGCGCGCGGTCAGCATCAACACAGGCACAGGATTCTGAAATTCCTGGCGAAGTTTGCGACACAGCGTCATGCCATCGAGCCGGGGCAACATCAGGTCCAGCAAGATGGCGTCGTAATCGTTCTCGGTCGCCATGCGCAGGCCGGTGGCACCATTGCGTGCATCGTCCAGCACATAGCCCAAGGGCTCGAAGAATCCGTACAGGTTGGCCACCAATTCGGGGTTGTCTTCGATGATCAACAGGCGGGTCATAGGTGCTCGAGATGTGGCGGGCCGATAAAGAACCCACGATCAACGCGGGCGACGTTCATGCAAACTGGTTCGACGACACCACGTAAGCGTGTGGTGATGATGCGGGGGATCTAAAGCGCCCTGTGCACCATGTTCCGCCAGCTTGCACAGGGCCATTCAACAGCAGTCGCGCATCTTCTCGACCCCCGACAGTGTAAAAGCCAAACGCGCACCAAGCCTTGTCTTGAACCAATCCATGGACATCAGATGCCGGGTGTGCAGGGCGGGATATCGATCTTGCTTTAAGCTTTTCACCCTCCCTGTCGCGGCGGCTGCGTTCGGCCACCACTTTTCGTTGTGACTGATTCATGAAACCCCTGGACGTCGAGGCCGTACAAGCCTTCCTGATGGTTGCTGAACTGAAGAGCTTCACGCGTGCTGCGGAACTGATGGACAGCACACAATCTGCCATCAGCCTGAAGATCAAAAGACTGGAAGAGGGTGTGGGGCGTCGCCTGCTGGAACGCACGCCGCGACTGGTGCGGCTGTCGGCAGCGGGCACGGCGTTTCTGGAACCTGCGCGGCAATTCGTGGCGGCGCACGAAGGGGCCGTGGCATCGTTCGGGGACAAGCCTCGGCGGCTGGTCGTGGGCATCAGCCATCACGTGGTCGGCTCGGAACTGCCAGGCATGTTGCGCCAGCTTGGGCGCAGTGCATCAGGCCTGCAGATCGACATGCGCGTGGCCTCGTCGGCGGATCTGCTGGATGCCTTCGATCGTGGCCTGCTTGATGTGGCGATTGTGCTGCGGCATGACAATCGCCGGCTGGATGGCGAGGTGATTCTGGAAGAAACCTTCGGGTGGATGGCCGCCCCCGATTTCGACTGGCAGCGCAACGCGCCGCTGCGGCTGGCGGCTCAGGCTGCGCCTTGCAGCGTGCGGCAGATGGCGGTCGATGCGCTGGGCGAGGCCGGTATCGCCTGGACGGAGGTGTTTGTGGGCGGTGGACTGATGACCGTCGGGGCGGCGGCATCGGCAGGCTTGGCAGTGGCGGCGCTGGGGCAGCGGGTGGCCCCGCGCGATACGGTCGATGTCGGCACACGCCTGGGCTTGCCGCCTTTGCCTTCGCGTGATGTGGTGCTGTATGCCACCGCGACCGACGCGCAGGCGCGCAGTGCCTTGCGTGCGCTGCGCGCTGCGTTACGGGCGACGGCAGCGTAGTTCTGGGTGTATGGTTTCGGGCGCGTGGTCGGCGGCAGGCACCATGAGCAAGCCCGTGGTGCCTGCCGATCAAGCAGCAGGTAAACAGCAGATCAAACCGATGGCAAGGCAGCGATTCCCGGCCCTGCCAGATACCAGACCTGATAGATCTCACCGGGCTGCGCAAGGTCGGGCTCTGCCGAAGACAGCGTGAACCACACCAACTGCCACGATGCCGAGTCCAGCACCACCCAGGCGGCCACGGTGTCCGCGCGTTTGGCGGTTGCGCGATTGCGCGCCGCTGCGGCAGCGACTGCTTCCGCAATATCTGCGTTCGACGCCAGCGCCACGGTGTCGCGATACAGCGTCTTTGCCGTGCCAGCAGCGGCGGCAGGTCCGGCCAGCGCATCCAAAGGCAGCCAGGTCGGCACCTGCGGACGACCGAAGCTGTCGGTCACAATGCGGAATTTTTCGGTGGTCAGCAAGCGCATGGCCGACGCCGCGTCTTGCCACAGGTAGACCGAGCCATACAGATTTGCGTGCGAACCGCCCTGCCCGCGCGTCCGCGCCACAAAGGCTTTCAGCACCAGTCCGGGCGTGGCGTCCCAGAGCGGTCCGCGTGTGGCGGCCCGGTCACGGATCACCTGCATGTCGTAATCGGCTGGCAGACGGTGTTCGTATTGCATCGCAAACATGTTGCATTCCCTGGGGGGTGGTTGATGCAGAAAGTGTGCGCGTCTGCACTGCGCCGGGACAGCCTGCCAGCCATATAGCTGTGATGGGTTTCTGTCATTACTGAGGGATGGAAGCCGGTCTTGGCCATCGGCCCTGATACCCGTGCAGGCGTGATCCGGAGACCGAAGCAGGCAAGTCTGCCATAGCACGACAGCACCACATGAACCGTCACATTACTGACATGAAGCACGACTAGACTCGCGTGCTTCCCCCAGGCGGCTCCGGCCGCGCAGCCGTTTCCCACCCGATGCTCACACTTGCAGAACTCCTGGCGGGACTTGGCCTGCTTTTCGTTGGTCTGCGCCTGGTCGGGCTGCATCTGCAACAGGCTACCGGTCGCGGCATTCGTCGCGTCTTGCAAACTGCCACCCGATCTCCCGCACTGGGCATGCTGTCGGGTGCGGCAGCGGGCGTGGCCACCCAGTCCAGCAACGCCATTACCTTGATCGCCGGCAATCTGGTGCGTGGTGGCACGCTTACCGTGCGCGATGCTATCCCGGTGGTCGGCGGTGCCAACGTGGGCACGGCCGCGCTGGTGTTCCTGGCGGCCATCGATTTCCACATGGCCGTGCTGTATGTCGTGGCGCTGGTCGGGCTGGCATATCAACTGAAACTAGATACGCATCCGCGCCGACGCGATTGGGCGGGCGTGGCACTGGGCCTGGCGCTGCTGTTTCTGGGGCTGGATTTCATCAAGGCCGCCCCCGGGCACTTGCCGCCAGGACAGCTCACCGCATTGATTGGCGGCGGCCTGTCGCCCGCCCTGGCCTTTGTGGCGGGCGTGGGCATGGCAACGCTGACCCAGTCGGCGTCTACTGCCACCATTCTTGCCGTGGCGGCGGTGCAGTCCAGGGTGGTTGGCCTGGACGACGGCGTCTGGCTGGTGCTGGGTGCCAACGTGGGCAGCGGCGTTGCCGTGATGCTGGCCGGCAGCGGGCTGACGGGCAGTGGACGCCAGCTGTGTCTGGTGCAGGTCATCGTCAAGCTGGCGGGCAGCGGATTGATCGCGGCTACCTGGCTGATCGCAGAGGCCGTATCGCCCGTGGCACCTGCCACCTGGGCGCTGAACATGGCTGGCGGTCGGCTATCGCCGACTCTATCCATTCTGTTCCTGGCACTGCAACTGAGCGGCGGTTTGTTTGCCACCTTGCTGCGCACTCCCATCGAACGCTGGGTGCGCGCACTCAGCCCACCGTCGACGGAAGAACGCGCATCGCGCCCGCGCTTCATCTACGACCGGGCGGTGGGAGATCCGTCGAATGCGTTGTTGCTGGCGCAGCGAGAATGCGAGCGCCTGATGAGCCTGATCCCGGGCTTGCTGCCCGACCTGGATCAGCCTGACGAAGACCGGCAGTTACGGGTCAAGCAAACGCTGGGGCACGCCGCGATTGCGCTGGAAACCGAGAGCTTCATGGTCGAGCTGATCGACCGGCATCTGCACCGGCAAGACCTGGACACTGCCTTGCAGGTACAGGCAACGCTTGCGCTGCTGCGTTCCTTGCAGCAAGCGCTGACGGACTTTGCAGCGGTGGTGGACAGTTTTTCTCCACCTCCACCGCTGGTGTTCCGTCTGTCGGAATCTCTGCGAACCTTGAGCATGCTGCTGGCCGATGCCAGCCAGCCCTACGCCGATGTTGACGATGCCCGCACGCTGGTTGAGCTGACGTCCGATCGTGGTGATCTGCTCAATCGCATTCGACAGGATTTGGCCGCGTCACGCGAAGAAGGCGAACACATTCGCCGCTTGCTGCTGGCCGCCAGCCTGTTCGAGCGGTCGGTCTGGCTGTTGGGCAGACTGGCGGGATCGCTGATTGTGCGACCTTCCGAGCGTTGATTAACGGAATGCCGCACGCGACAGCAAATACTCAAGACTGCGGTTGAACCACTGCGGTCTTTTCCTTCACATCGAAGCCGAAAATATCACCGATCAGTGGAACAACACCGATACGTGACGCGTAGAGAATCAACACGAAAAGCGCGGTGACGGCGATCGCCAACATATTCGCCACAAGGTTTTCAACAACGGCTTTAGAGAAAGATTTGGATTCTTTCAACTGCCGGACCAGCTCCCTGTTCATCTCGTCCTGAAGCTGTCTGAGCGTGACGTCCAGCACAGCTTCGGAAAAACGTTCCAACAATTGCTCGGCCTCAGTCCGATATGACTCCACTCGGGTGGGCAAGTTTGCCGAGTGAATGAACACGTCCACCTCGGAGGCAGAAGCTGGCCGTTGATGTAAGGCGACGATGGAATCGCAGAATTTAAGCTTGTCTCGCTTGTAAAGCGCATAGGCGACGTGACCAATCATGTCCTCATCGGCATTGACCAATGAGGCATAGGTGGTGTGAGTGTTTAGAGCAAGCGGAGCGGGTTGAGGGCCAGACGTCGTCTGACTACTCATCTTTTCTTATCCAGGGAGCCAGCTCGCATAGCAAATGCACCAGCTGCCGCCACATCACCGCGTACCGGCGAAATGGTTCGACTGGCTATGGTGACAACCTGACCAGTGGACGGTGCGCGAGTGATTACGCGTGCATTAGCTTCGCGTACTGACTGCACGGTCACCCATGTTTTCGTCTTAGATGTAGGCATCGCTTTTCCTCAGCCTGTAGCCGCAGCTTTCGGGAATCTGCTACCCAAGCAGCACTCATGCGCGGAGCGGTCAATTGAAATGATCCACTTGAGTGTCGACGCTCATTGATAACGTTCGTAACAGAAAGTGTTAAACGAGTATATCAACCACAGCAGTGATGGCTTAGGACAAAAACCACTCAACTTCCCCGCAAGACACCCGTCAGCACGTCGCCGAACCGGCGCGCATTCTGGAAACCGATCACCCGGGATTCGTGCAGTTCTCGGCCATTGGCATCGAAGAAGATGATGCCGGGGGGGCCGAACAGGCGGAAACGCTTCAGCAGCTCGCGGTCTTGCGCGTCGTTGGCGGTCACGTCGGCCTGGACCACCCGCATCTGCGCCATCTGCGCGGCGACATTGGGATCGGGGAAGGTGAAGGCTTCCATTTCCTTGCAGGACACGCACCAGTCGGCGTAGAAATCCAGCATTACAGGGCGGTCGGATGCCGCCACGATGGCATCCAGATCGGCTACGGATTTGATGCGGGTGAAGACGGCATGCTGACCGCTGGCGGGCTGCTGACCAGTTGCGGGCTGTGTGGGTGTGCCTTTCAGCAACTGGTCCAGGGTAGGCGCTGCACCTGGGGCGGCACTGGAGGCAGCGCTGTCAGCCGAGGCTGATCCACCCGCCAAGGCTGACGCAAAGGGGCTTGCTTTGGCGCTACCTGCCGCAACGGGCGGCAACGCGGCGACCCGCTCAACCCGCGTCAGATGCACCAGCGGCTGCCACGGATCGCGGCCGCCGCTTGCCAGTCCGACGGCTTGCAACACGCCAAGCAGTGCGAACAGAATGCCCAGGGCCTTGCCCACGCGACGACCAAAACCGGCCTCTGCCGGCAGGCTGTCAAACGCGCGCAGCAAGGTGGCGGACAGAATTGCCAGTGCAGCCCAGCCGCCCATCGCCAGCCATGCGGGCAGTACGGGGGCCAGCATCCACCAGGCTACGGCCAGCAGCAACACGCCGAAGAATCGCTTCACGCCGTCCATCCACGCGCCTGCGCGCGGCAGCAAGGCACCGGCCGATGCACCTGCTACCAGCAGCGGCACACCCATGCCCCAGGCCAACGCAAACAAAGCCGCGCCGCCCAACACCACGTCGCGGGTCTGCGAGATGTACAGCAATGCACCGGCCAAGGGTGCAGCGACGCAGGGGCCTACGATCAAGGCAGATATCGCCCCCATCGCGAACGCGCCGGTGGCGCGTCCACCCGGAATGGCAGACGCCCGTGCCGACAAGGCGGTCTGCCACGATGCGGGCACCTGCAAGGTGAAGACATCGAACATGGCCAGCGCCAACACCACCAGCAACGCGGCAAAGATGCCCAGCACCCAGGGCGTCTGCAGGGCAGCCGCCAAGCCTTCTCCGCTCAAGCCGGCGGCCACGCCGGCAAGCGTGTAGACCAGCGACATGCCCAGCACGTACAGCGCGGCCAAGCCCAGGCCACGCAGACGCGGCCGGCTGCTTTTCACCCGGTCACCCACCAGAATGGCCGACAGGATAGGCATCATCGGCAGCACGCAGGGCGTCAGCGCCAGCAACACGCCGAGCACGAAGAACACCAGGATGGTTTGCGCCGCGCCCTGGCGCGACAAGGCGTCAGACAGGCTGATGTCGTTGGCCCCCAGCAAGCTGCCGAAGGTCGACCACACAGAGCGACCATCGTCCACCTTGCCACCGGCCACCGGCACGCGATAGTCCTGCGGCTGATAGCACAGGCCGGCATCGGCACAGCCTTGACCACGCACCAGCAGCGTGAAGGGCATGGCCGACATATTGACCGGCACCATGATCGTGATGGTGTCGCGCAAGGTCTCGACGTCTTTCTGGAAAGTCTCGTCAAACTTGATCTTGCCGGCAGGAATGCGCGCCGGGCCGGTCATCGCCGCAGCGGGTTCTGTACTGAACGCGAACTGTTCGCGGTACATGTAATACCCGGGCGCGATCTTGAACTGCACTTCGATGTCGCCGCTGGCACCCAATTGGGCCGAGAAACGGAAGGCCTCTTCGGGCGGCAGGAAGTCTTCGGCGCGGGCCAACGATGCGGTCATTACCCCGACCACCAGACACAGCAGCATCAGCGCCGCAGACAGCCGCGCGGCAAGTTGCTGGAACGGTGCCCGCAAAGGGCTGGGGGATGGCAGAAGTATGTCGGGCACTGTCGTCATGCGGCGATATCAAAGTCCGCAAGGCGCACGGACATGAGGTGAGCAGGAAGGTTGACCGGCGATGTCACGGCAACCCACGCCAGCACGCCGGGGACGGTAAAGGTCTGAACGGCGAGAGTCTGAACGGCAAAGGTCCGACCGGCGCGGCGCGAAGAAGTTCGTGGCCGATGATACGCGGAAAGGCCGAGGCGGCTGCCAAATCACGCGCGATGTGCGTGGATGCGCACGTCTGTACGCCGGTCTGCGCGCACTTCCTCGCGCTTATCCCCACGCAGAACTGCGCGTACAAGCTTGCGCACAAGTTCACGCACACGCAGCTACGTTTTACGCGCCTTCGTCCAGCGGCGGCTGGCTCAATTCGTGGCGCACCCAGTCCAGGTACGCAGGCAAACCGTCGGTCACCGGGACCACAATAATCTCGGGTACTTCGTAGGGGTGGAGTTCTTTCAGGCGCTGCATCAGCGCGTCCTTGCGCGCCACGGTGGACTTGATCCACATGGGCACTTCCTCACCGCCTTCGAGCTTGCCCTGCCACGCGTACATGGAGGTGACCGGCGCGCCAATGTTCACACAGGCGGCAAAACGCTCTTCGACCAGGTGATGTGCAATGCGCATGGCCACGAGTTTGTCGGGCGCGTTGCTGAGGACAAGAATAAGGTCGGCGGCGGACGGCGGAGCACTGGCAGGCGAACTGGACATTCGACAATCCCTGAAGCGGCGCGGCGGCAAGCCGCAAGCCCGCCATCTTAGCGCTGACGGATCGGGCGCTTAATGACGTGGCGCAAGCGTCGGCGTTGACACGCTTTCGACAGGCGCTTTGACCTGTATAACCAGCAAGTGTGGCCCCGCCGCCTTGTCGACTGATGTTGACCGTCGATACGGCTTGCCATCCGGGCCACTGATCCGGGCTGCGGTTGCGGCCGACACCGCTGACCACCACTACGGCATACCGGTGCCGCTGATCAGCACCAATGCTATTGCCGATGACCGATCAGGGATATCCGCCGCCCAGTGGGTAGCTCAGTGGACGGCCCAACAGGCGGCGGCTATCTCGGTCAGCGTCAAACGCCGGCTTCTTCCTGCTCGAAGGCCAATGCCACGCCGTAGGCCACACTGGCCGGCACGACCAGGCGTTCGCCGATCTGCTGCACGCCGGTGATGCCACCGTCCTGGAATGCACGCGCGGCATCGGCCAGCGAGCGGGTGCGGATCACCAGCGCCACCTTGCGATCCTTGCCGTTTTCGTCGACGACCACCGTGTCACCAAAGCGCGCCTGAACCGCTTCCGGCGTCAGGAAGTCGATTTCCGTCTCGGAAGCCGTCACGCGTTTGCCGCCTTCGATATCGCTGACCACCGCGTCACCGAAGCTGCGCGCCAGCAAGGCTACCGACTTGGCCGGGTCTTTGGCGGCGATCACGAATTGCGAAATACCGGTCGCGCCATTGGCATGGGTCTGCCACTCCGAGCGCCACACCAAGTCCGGGTCCAGATGCTGGCAGAAGAAGATGCGGCCGTTGTCGATGCCGGCCGGGTCGATCCGAACCGTGCGGAAACGCGCTTCACGTTCGCTGCCGTCGGGCAACTCCACCGGGCGGAAAAACGCCTTGGCTTCGTCGCCGTCCAGCTTTACGCCACGGGCAGCCAGGTCGCGGTACAGCGCGTCAGCGTTGTCGGTCTTGAAGGCCAGGCCGCTCAGGCCGATGGCGTTCAGCTCAGGGCCCCAGCGCTCGGCAGCGCGGTCGGCGTTCTTCGGTTCGTAGCCCAGCAGTTCCAGGTAATCGGTGCCGAAGATCGCCAGGTGATTGCTCGACCCCAGCGAGTGATGGCCGCGCGGCGTGAGCTGGAAACCCAGTTGCCGATAACGGGCCAGCGACTCGTCCAGTTGGTCGGCAACGCTGATCACGATGTGATCCAGGCGGGGGGAAGAAGTGCTCACGGAAACTCCCTGATGAATTTTTTGAAACCGCTGACAGTGAAACTGACGACGGTGCGATCCGCAACGGTGAATACCACGACGGGCAGTGGCCCTGACGCAGTGACCACCGTTGCTATCAGCACCGACAAAACTGCGAAATGATGCGACGGAGTGAAGCTACGAACTGAAGCTGAAAACCGCAGCGACAACGTGAAGCGACGAACTCAAACCATACCCCGTGGCTACCCGTTCAAGCAGCCGCCCGATCCACGGCCGGCGGTTGCCACCCGCGTCCCGGCACTGCCGCCAACAAGGCCTGCGTGTACGGATGACGCGGCGAGCCGAACACCTCGGCCACCGTGCCGGCCTCAACCACCTTGCCGTCTTTCATCACCGCAATGCGGTCGCATATCTGTGCGGCCACCCGCAAGTCATGCGTGATGAACAGCAGGGACAAGCCCAGTTGTACGCGCAGTCGCGCCAGCAGGTCCAGCACCTGGGCCTGCACGGACACATCCAATGCCGACACCGGTTCGTCGGCGACCAGAATCTTCGGTCCCAAAGCCAATGCACGCGCCAGGCCCACCCGCTGGCGTTGACCGCCTGAAAACTCGTGCGGATATCGGTGCAGTGACTGCGGGTCCAGGCCAACCAGTTCGAACAATTCACGCGCGCGGGCCAGCGCCTGTTCACGCGGCACTCCGTGCACGATGGGGCCTTGCGCCACCAGTTCGCCAACGCGCTTGCGCGGGTTCAAAGACCCATACGGGTCTTGAAACACCATCTGCACATCACGGGTGTGCGTACGCTGATCGCGCTTGCCCAGCTTGGCCAGATCGACGCCCTGAAAATCGATGCTGCCCAGGTCGGTCTTCAGCAGGCGCACGATACAGCGCGCCAGTGTCGACTTGCCCGAGCCGCTTTCACCCACGATGCCGAGCGTGCCGCCGACCGGCAGCGACAGGCTGACATCCGACACCGCGTGCGTCACGCGACGCCTGCGCCAGCCACCCGTGCGGTAGGTCTTCGACACATGCTTCAAGTCAAGAATGATGTCTTTGCTGATATCGCGCGCAGGCGGTGGCAGCAAGGGCGGCACGGCAGAAATCAGCGCGCGGGTATACGGGTGCACAGGGTGATTCAACACTGCATCCACGTCGCCCTGTTCCACCAGCACACCATGCTGCATGACCGCCACGCGATCGGCGATCTCGGCGACCACACCGAAGTCGTGCGTGATGAACAGCACCGCTGTGCCCTTGCGCTGTTGCAGGTCGCGGATCAGATGCAGAATCTGCGCCTGGGTGGTGACATCCAGCGCAGTGGTCGGCTCGTCGGCGATCAGCACGGCGGGTTCCAGCGCCAGGGCCATGGCAATCATCGCGCGCTGGCGTTGCCCACCGGACAGTTCGTGCGGATACGCGCGGATCGCCTGTTCCGGCGACGGAATATGCACGTCGGCCAACAAGGCCAGCACACGTTGTTCGATGTCTTTTTTGGACAGCGTGGTGTGCGTGGTGAACATCTCGCCGATCTGATCACCGATGGTGCGCAGCGGGTTCAGCGCGGTCATCGGTTCCTGGAAGATCATGCCGATGCCGGCACCGCGCACGCTGCGCAGCTCGTCGTTCGACAGCGCCAGCAGATTGCGCCCTTGGAAGATTACCTCGCCTGCCGTGGCGTTCACGTGTTCCGGCAGCAGGCCAAGAATGGCCCCGGCGGTCATGGATTTGCCGGACCCGCTTTCGCCCACCACGCACAGAATGCGGCCGGCTTCCAGGTCAAGCGATACGTCGTGCAGCGCATGGCGGCGGTCCGCGTCGGGCGGCAGTTCCACCGTCAAGCCACGCAGGCTGAGGATGCTGTTGCGCACAGTAGGAATCTTGGCATCCAGCACTTTCTGCGGCCCGCTCATCGGTGCCTCAATCGTGGATTGAGCGCGTCGTTCACGCCCTGACCAACCAGTGACACCCCCAGCACCGTGCACAGGATCGCTACGCCGGGAATGGCGCTGACATACCACTGCACGCGCAGCACACCACGCCCACCACCGATCAGGTTGCCCCACGACGGCACGTTGGGATCGGACAGATTCAAAAAGGCCAAGGCGCTTTCCAGCAGGATGGCCACCGACATGATGACGCTGGCATAGACGATCACCGGCGGCAGCGCGTTGGGCAGGATTTCCTGGAAGATCAGGCGAGCGTCGCGCAGGCCCAGCGTGCGGCCGGCTTCCACGAATTCGCGGTTGCGCAAGGACAGAAACTCGGCCCGAGTCAGCCGTGCTGCCGGTGGCCATGACACCACACCAATCGCCACGATCACCGTAGGCAACGTCGATCCGAACACCGCCACCAACACCAGCAGCAACAGGAAATTCGGCAGGATCTGGAAGGCTTCGGTGACTCGCATCAGCATGTCGTCCAGCCAGCCGCCGTAATAGCCGGACAAGGCCCCCACCACCACGCCGATGGCAATCGAGATCACCGTGGCAACCAGCCCGATCACCAGGGACACCCGTGCACCATGAAAGATCTGCGCCGCAATGTCGCGGCCGGTCTGGTCGGTGCCCAGCCACAGGTTGGGGTTGGTGAACGGCCACTGCAAAGGCCGTCCGGCAAGGCTCAGCGGATTGCGCGGGAAGAAGATGTCGGCGGTCAGCGCCAAGCCGATCACGCTCAGCAACAAGACCAATCCGACGACAGCCGCTGGATTGCGTCGATAACGTTTCAGGAAGTCGCGCATGTCAGTCCTGCTCGGCTGCCCGAAGGGAGCGCGTGCGCCTTTGAAAGGCAATGAACAACGTGAACGTGGCGCAGATGCATGCTCAGTGCCCCGCCGTGATGCGCGGGTCCAGCCGCGCGTACAGCATGTCCACGATGAAGTTGATGACGATCACCAGCAACGCAGACACGAACACCACGCCCAGCAAGGTATTCAGGTCGCGCTGTACCACCGATTCATAGGCGAGCCTGCCCAGACCCGGCAGCGCAAACACGCTTTCCACCACGACCGAGCCACCCAGCATGGTGCCGGCTTGCAGGCCGATCAGCGTGACCATCGGCAGCAAGGCGTTGCGCAAGATGTGACGGGTGACCACCTTCGTGTCACGCAGGCCCTTGGCGCGTGCGGTGCGGATGAAATCCAGGTTGGACACTTCCAGCATGGACGTGCGCATGATGCGCAGATAGATCGCCAGGAAGATCAGCGCCAGCGTCAGCGTGGGCAGAATCAGATGCCAGGCGATATCCAGCACCTGGGCAATGCCGGTCAGGCCTGCACCCACCGAGCCGTACCCACCCGCAGGCAACCAGCCCAGGTAGATGGCAAACACAAAGATCCCCATCAGGCCGAACCAGAACGATGGCGTGGCGTAGAACACCAGACCCAGGGTGGAGATCAGCGTGTCGGGCCAGCGATTCACGCGGCGTGCAGCAATCACGCCAAGCGCCATGCCCGCCGCAAATGCAATCGCCAATGACGACCCCATCAACAGCAGCGTGGCCGGCAAGCGTTCCAGAATGACGGCAGCTACCGGCTTGCCGTAGATCGCGGACTGGCCCAGGTCCAGATGCACCAGTCGCCACAGGTAATCGCCCAGCCGCACCGAGGTGGACTGGTCGAGCGCGTAGTGTTTGCGCAGCTGCTCGATCATGGTCGGGTCGCTGCCGCCCATCTGCGCCACCAGTGCATCGACGGTGTCGCCAGGAGCCAGTTGCAGCAACAGGAAAAGCCCTGCCAGGATGATGAACAGGGCGGGCAACGCGGCAGCGAGCCGCCGCGCAGCAAGAGAGAGAATGCGCATGAACTCGGTACTGCCCGTCAGGCACCCACCCAGGTGTCATGCCAGCTGCTGGACGGCCAGCGCGCGGTGTTGTGGGTGTTGTGCACCTTGCGATTCACCACGGAATAGAACTGGCGTTCGGTCACGAACAGAATCGGCAACTGGTCGTTCACTTCGCGCACGAATTCACCGTACAGCGCACGACGCTTGGCCGGATCGATTTCGCTTGCGGCATCGTCGATCAGCTTGTCGACCTTGTCGGATTGCCAGCCGTATTGGTTGGTCCACGGCGCACCTGCCGGGCTGCCCGAACGGAACCACACGGTGGTGGACACGGCAGGGTCGCCCCGGTACTGGTGCCAGCCGGTGGCGATGTCGAACTTGTGTTCCTTGTAGACCGCGCTGAGCGCACCGGCGATGTCGTAGTTGACGATCTCGACCTTGATGCCGACTTCGTCCAGCGATTGCTGAATGAAGGTAGCCAGCAGCGGCACGTCTTCACCATTCTGAATCGGCACCAGCGTCAGCGTGAAGCGCACGCCACCTGCGCCACGCTTGTAGCCGGCTTCGTCCAGCAGCGCTTCCGCACGCTTCTTGTCGAAGGGATACGCCACCTTGCTGCCATCGGGATAGAAAGCGGCAGACGTAGACGGAATCGGGCCGGTGGCGGGCTTGCCCTGGCCATACAGGAAGTTCTCGATGAAGAACGCGGTGTCCAGCGAATGCGCAATGGCGCGGCGCACGCGGATGTCGGCGATTTCCTTGCGACGGAAATTGAACTCCAGCGTGTTGTTGAACTGGTTGGCTTCCAGGCCCTTGCTGGTAACCAGGAAGTCCTTGTTCTTCGACAGGCGGTCCAGGTCGGACAAGGTCAGCTGCGAGTACGAGCTGAGTTGAACCTGTCCGGTTTCCAGGGCGGCAGTCGCTGCCGATTTGTCGGTGATGATGCGCCACACCACGCGGTCCAGATACGGCTGACCGGCACGCCAGTAATTCGGATTGCGCTCGGCAATGATGTGCTGGCCGCGCTGGTATTCCACGAACTTGTACGGGCCGGTGCCGATCGGTGCGGTGTTGGCCGGGTTCTCCAGCACATTGGTGCCTTCGTACACATGGCGCGGCACCACGTAACCCAGATCGACCAGCGCACGCAGCAGCAGATCAAGCGGAATCGGGCGCGAATACTTGAAGACGGCAGTCAGCGGATCGGGCGTGTCCACGGCAGTCAGGTTCAACTGCAACGCGGTGCCGAAGTTCAGATGCTTCTTCCACAATTCCAGCGCGTTGTATTGCACGTCGGCCGAGGTGAAAGGTTTGCCGTCATGCCACTTCACGCCTTCGCGCAGCTTGAAGGTCACCGTCTTGCCGTCGGGTGTGCTGCTCCAGGAGGTAGCCAGCTGCGGCACGATCTTGCCATCGGCATCCAGGTCGACCAGCGATTCGATCAGCTTGCTGGTGACGATGTAGACACCGGTGGACGCGC